>JBIILS010000164.1:0-5200 GCA_044232585.1 Ilumatobacteraceae bacterium | reverse complement strand
GTTTTTCACGCAATCCTCGCGGAGATTCTCGTGGGGGAGACGACCGTCCTCCACGCAGTTTTGATCGTGATTCGCGTCCTCCTCGTGGTGACCGTGATGATCGTCCTCGCAGGTTCGATCGTGATGCTCCTCGTGGAGCACCTCGTGGTGATCGTGATGACAGACCACGTTCGTTTGATCGTGACTCTCGTCCTCCTCGCGGTGATCGTGATTCTCGTCCTCCTCGCAGTTTTGATCGTGATTCGCGTCCACCTCGTGGCGACCGTGATGATCGCCCTCGCAGGTTTGATCGTGATGCTCCTCGTGGAGCACCTCGCGGTGATCGCGATGACAGACCACGTTCGTTTGATCGTGACTCTCGTCCACCTCGTAGCTTTGATCGTGATTCTCGTCCACCTCGCAGTTTCGATCGTGATTCGCGTCCACCTCGTGGCGACCGTGATGATCGCCCTCGCAGATTCGATCGTGATGCACCTCGTGGAGCACCTCGCGGTGACCGTGACGACAGACCACGTTCGTTTGATCGTGACTCTCGTCCACCTCGCAGCTTCGATCGTGATTCACGTCCTCCTCGCGGCGACCGTGACGATCGTCCTCGCAGGTTCGATCGTGATGCACCTCGTGGAGCACCGCGTGGTGATCGCGACGACAGACCACGTTCGTTTGATCGTGACTCTCGTCCACCGCGCAGTTTCGATCGTGATTCGCGTCCTCCTCGCGGCGACCGTGACGATCGTCCTCGCAGGTTCGATCGTGATGCACCTCGTGGAGCACCTCGTGGTGATCGTGATGACAGACCGCGTTCGTTTGATCGTGACTCTCGTTTCTCGCGTGATGATCGTCCTCGCAGGTTTGATCGCGATTCACGTCCTCCACGTACTGCAGCACAAGAACGCTCGGATGAAGTTAAGGGTCGCATTGGCGAACGTCGCACAAGTGGCGAAATGTCATTGCCACCAGAACGTTCTCGTGAAGATTGGGTAGACGAAGGTTCAGTTCGTCCTGCGCGTAAAGCACCTAGTTTTGGTCCACGTTCAAAGGGAACTGGTCGCCCACAAAAGGGCGGTCGCAAAGAAGTTCGTGCTCTTGACTCTGTAGTAGATCAGTTTGAAAAGGCTCTCGGATCGAAGGCATCACCGCGTGCACTGAAGCGTTACGACGCAGCATTGCAAGCTTTTGAAGCCCATCGCTACGACGATGCACGCAAGATTCTGAATCCAATGTCTCGTGAATATTCTGAAGTGGCTGCAGTGCGCGAAATGCTCGGCTTGTGTCTGTATCGCGCCGGTCAGTGGAAGCGTGCGCTTGTTGAGTTCGAAGCGTCATTGAAGTTGAATCCGGATTGGATTTTCAATCATGCAGTTATTGCAGATTGTCATCGCGCATTGGGCGAACATCAAATGGTGGAGAAGTACTGGCAAGAACTCCAAGAAGCATCGCCGCATCCTGAACTGATGGCTGAAGGCCGCATTGTCATGGCTGGTTCAATGGCTGATCGCCGTCAAATCACTGAAGCACTTGCTCTAATGGAAAAAGCTTCGGGTGATATGAATCGTCCATCTGAATACCACCTTCGCCAGTGGTTTGTTATTGCAGACCTGTACGACAAAGAGGGCAATGTGATTAAGGCCCGTCAGTTCTTTGAACGAATTGCTGCAATTGACCCTGGTTTTGTAGATGTTGCCGAAAGGCTTTCCACTCTGGGCGCTTAATGCACACATTCCTAGTAACAACTAGGAGAAGTACATGGTTTCCACAACAACAAGCATTGACACTGAAGGTGTCAATCTGGTCATACTCATCGGCGAAGTGACATCGCCTCCCGTCCAGCGCACCCTTCAGACGGGGGAAGTTGTATCGAGTTTCGATATAGCTACTCACGTTGAAGAGGGTCGTATCTCCGTGCCTATTGCATGTGCGGGAGAATGCGAAACCACCCATGTTGGCGACAATGTGTGTGTTGTAGGCATCGTACGACGTCGCTTCTTTCGGTCGGGGGCTGGTGTGACCAGCAGGACAGAAGTGCTGGCTGATCAGGTCATTTCGATGCGCCGCAAAGCAAATGTCCGCAAGGCCGTCTCGAGGCTTTTGGAGAATCTTTCAGCAGATCTTGAAATCTGACTAATATTGCTATCGCCCCCGAATGTGTCTTGTACACGCACGTTTTGTGATCGGGGCTCGATGAAAGGTGTTGTCGAATGAATCAAGAGCAGCTCGCGCAAATGCGCAATGGTAAGGGTTTTATTGCCGCACTAGACCAGAGCGGTGGCAGTACACCAAAGGCCTTGCTGTTGTACGGAGTTCAGGAGACTGCCTACTCAAACGACGCTGAGATGTTCGATGTCATTCACGCAATGCGTAGCCGCATGGTGGAAAGCCCTGAATTCAATGGCGATCGCGTTCTTGGCGCGATCTTGTTTGAAGGAACGATGGACCGCGAAATTGGCGGCATGGGAAGTGCAGAGTTCCTCTGGAACAAAAAGCATGTCATCCCATTTTTGAAGATTGATAAAGGATTGGCAGATGAAGCACAGGGTGTGCAGATCATGAAGCCAAACCCAGACCTTGATGCCTTGCTTGCTCGCGCATCAAAGAAGGGTGTGTTCGGAACAAAGATGCGCTCTGTCATCAAGTTGGCTAATGCTGATGGCATTACGGCAGTGGTGGCTCAGCAATTCGAAGTAGGCCGTCAGATTCTTCGTGCCGGACTTATTCCCATCATTGAGCCAGAAGTCGACATCAATAGTCCCGAAAAGGCACAAGCTGAAGTTTTGTTGAAGGCCGCGTTGTTGGCTGAACTAAATAAACAGCCAGCAGATCAGCCAGTCATGTTGAAGTTGACTCTTCCAGAGACCGACGGCTTTTTTGATGAACTCGTTGCTCACCCAAGTGTTCTTCGCGTTGTTGCCCTGTCGGGTGGTTATTCACGTGAAGATGCCAACGCTCGCCTCAGTCGTAACAAGGGAGTCATTGCAAGTTTCTCTCGCGCACTCACCGAGGGTTTGTCAGCACAACAGACTGAAGCAGAATTCAATGCAGCTATCGGTGCATCAATTGCATCGATTTACGCAGCGTCAATCAGTTAGTTAGTTCAAATCTCGCATCACCATGCCGGTGCGAAGTTTCGGCGTGAAGAACGTTGACTTCGGTGGCATTAGTTCGCCCGTGTCTGCGGTGCGTCGAATCTCTGCAAGAGAAACGGGCCGAATCAATATCGCAGAAGCAGCAACACCTGCTGCGAGTTTGTTTACAACTTCGGTGACTCCATGTTGGTAGGTCACTGAGTGTTCAGTGCTGCGTAGGGCGTGCTCTAGTCGTGCGCTATCCATTTCACGCACACCTACAAACGTGTCGGAACGTGGCGTAAGGAAAGTACCTGTGCCATCTGGCGCCACAAGACACAGCGAACCACGAGCGTCCATTTCACTAATGGTGTGGGGGCCAACGGGGCCAGCATCTGATGTGTCGTAATGAGACGACAGAACAGAAAGCAGTGAAGCATTGTTGATGTCGTACAGGCGATGAATGGCTGCGACGCTGAGTTGTTCCTGTACTAATTCGGCAACATAGGTCATTGTGAGCTCGGCGCCGGGAGGGTCGCCAGCTGTTCGGCTTTGATCTCTAAAGGTTCGACTGATTGCGTATCTGTGATGGCCGTCTGCGATAAGAACAGGATTCTCAGAGACGAGACGAGAGATGGCGGCGATTCGTGCAGGGTCCGAGATGCGTTCAAGTACGTGATGCACGCCTTCTTCATCGGTGCATTGCGCTACGACTTCGCCAGGTTCGCTGAGAGCAGCGGTAAGGCCGGCAGTGAGCGATAAGCCCCATACCGGACTGAGGTTTGCATGCGTGGCAATCGTGAGGTCAAGGCGATCCGTCTTTGCCTTAGGAGTCGTGCGTTCATGTGGAAGAACTCCACCGGCGCCTTCATCTACAACTTCGAGTGCGCCAATAACACCAACTGTTGTGCGTTGCGTGCCGGCTTCATCTGTGAACGTCATGCGATAGATGGAAAATGTTGCTGAATCATCAGAAATAATGTGGCCGCTCTTGCGCCATTCAGTCAGACGGTCAGCTGACAATTGGTAACGCGATGGACCGTCCGCCTCAATTGGGTAGTCCAAGAGCACAATGTTGTGTGAGTCTGTTGCTGCATAGGCGGCACGCTGGTCTTCGTCAAATACGTCGTATGGAGCAGAAGTCAACGCCGTGATATCAGTCGAATTGGTTGTCGAGTATCGGAGAGCGGCGAAGGGTTCAAAGCGGGGCATGGGGTAAAGCGTGGCAGGATTAATGACTATGCGCAAAACCGTTCCCCCAAAAGTTGTGTTGTGTGACCTCGATGGGGTGGTCTGGCTTGCTCATCAGCCAATTCCGGGCTCTGTGAGGGCTGTTGCTTCATTGAGAGAAGCGGGTATTCGGGTTGTGTTCGTCACAAATAACTCATTTTCTACGTATGACGAACAAGTGGCTGCATTGGCTTCAATTGGGATACCTGCTGAAGGCGACATTGTGACTTCAGCAATGTCGGCGGCGACTGCAATGAAGAGCGGTTGGCGAGTGTTGGTGTGTGGCAGTCGAGGCTTGATCGAAGAGATCGGCCGGGTAACTAATGAGGTTGTGGTGGCGTATCAGGAACCGATGGCGTCTGGTGATTTTGATGCTGTGGTGGTCGGTTTTCACCGTGAGTTCAATTATCAGGTGCTCACCGATGCTTTAACTGCAGTGCGCGGGGGAGCAGTGTTGATTGGTTCGAACGATGACCCGACCTATCCAACACCTAATGGTCCTATCCCTGGTGGCGGGTCAATTCTGGCAGCAATAGAAAAAGCATCCGGAGTTACGCCGACGGTGACTGGAAAACCATACGAACCGATGGCACTCCTTGTTCGAGAATTGTGTGGCGATGTATTGCCTGAAGAGATGGTGATGATTGGCGACAGATCGGATACCGACGGAGGTTTCGCTAGAACAATGGGAGCACGGTTCGCAATGGTCCTCAGCGGAGTCATGTCGTCGGCTGATGGCAGTGATGCTGACATTGTGGCGCCTGATTTAGTGGGTGTAGCCGAAATCTTGCTTAGGGAGTGAACGGGTGAGCAGTACGCTCAAAGGGTGCGTATGCGACTTGATGCCGCCCTTGTTAAAAGGGGATTAGCAGAGAGCCGTTCCCACGCTGCTCGCATGATTGATGAAC
>JBIILS010000108.1:0-3893 GCA_044232585.1 Ilumatobacteraceae bacterium | reverse complement strand
TTTGGCGAATCTGGTTTGGCGCCTGATGGTTTTTATGATGTGGTGTCACACGCCCGTGACATTGAAGCTTTGGTGTTTGATCATCTCGGGTACGAGTCAGTTGTTCTTGTTGGTGGCGACTTAGGCGGTCCGGTAATTCAAGAGGTGGCATTGCGGAATCCGACTCGGGTGGAACGCATGGTGATGTTCAATTCGCCACTTCCAATGGATAAGGAACGAATGGCTGGTATGCGGACTCGTCCACCCATTGAGGTGATGGACTATTTCATTCGGCAGGGAACTGATGCGGATGCACTCGCTTCTGAATTGAACACGGATGAGAAACGTGCTGCGTATATCTCAGAGTTTTACTCAACGAGACTGTGGGCGCATCCCGGTGCGTTCAATGAAGATGACATTGCATGGCATGTTGAGCCCTTTTGTGATGGACAAAAACTACGGGCTTCTTTTGCCAACTATGAATCTGCATTTGATGCAACGAAACGAATCGAGAAACCTCTGTATGGCAGAAACTTAGTGACGCCAACCCTGATTTTGTTCGGAACAAGTGACCATGTGATCTATCCGGATTTTGACCTGATGGCTTCAACGGTATTCGGCCTTCATGAGGGGCCGATTCGTATTGAGAATTGCGGTCATTTTGTGCCGTGGGAAGCAGCAGACGAATTTATTTTTCGTACAGTTGAATTCTGTAGCGAGAACTGAACTATTCGTTCTGCGACATCTTTTCGGCAATAGCCCTGTCCCGACGAATGACATTACGAATCAATACTGTTCCGACAACACCGACACCAGCAAGCATCACAAGGAACACTGTGTACTGCATCCAACCTCCACGATCACCAGCACTTTGTGGCTTTTTTCCACAACCTGGGCGTGGGTTTGAATTGAGGCATTCTGACGGCTCATTGACTAAGTCCCAGACATACGTTGTGTCTGTCACTTCACCAGCAGCGACAGTTGTGTCGGTTGGAGTATCTGTTGCGTTGACTGCAGAGAGTCCGAATGGTGCAAGCGTGAGAAGAACGGCACAGGCGATAGGGGCAATACGGGGCATGGGACTATCGTCTCACGCCAACTAGTGTTTACAACGCTATGAGTACAAAGTCACATCCCGCCCAGCATGATGTAGTGCTGGTTGTTGACTTTGGTGCCCAATATGCCCAACTCATTGCGCGTCGGGTACGTGAGGCTCGGGTGTACTCAGAAATCGTCCCTCATCGCATTTCGGCAGCCGAAGTAATGGCTAAAGCACCGAAGGCGATCATTCTCTCTGGTGGCCCAAAGAGTGTGCATGTCGATGGTGCTCCGTTGCTTGACCCTGCCATTTATGAATTGGGAATTCCCATTCTCGGTATCTGTTACGGCTGCCAGTTAGTGGCTCAACAACTGGGCGGCGTTGTTGCTCGCGGAGGTCGTGGTGAATATGGCCGTGCCACTTTGACGCGTAACTCTGTGACTTCGAAGTTGCTTGGTGATTCAACACCACAAGTGCACGACGTATGGATGAGCCATTTCGATTTCGTTAGCGAAGCACCAGCCGGTTTTGTGGGAACCGCGGCTACACCTGATGCACCAAATGCTGTGATTGAAAATGATGCTCGTCGTATCTACGGTGTTCAATATCACCCTGAAGTTGTGCACACGACTAGTGGTCAGGATTTATTAGTTCGATTCTTGGTGGACATCGCGCAATGTAAACAAGACTGGACAATGGCAAGCATTGTCCAAGATCAGATTGAAGCAATTCGTGCGCAAGTCGGAACCGAACGCGCAATCTGTGGCTTGTCAGGTGGAGTTGATTCCTCCGTGGCTGCAGCAATCGTGCATCAAGCTATTGGCGCGCAACTTACATGCGTGTATGTAGACACCGGGCTCATGCGTCGTGGTGAAAGTGAACAAGTTGTGGAGACTTTTCGCAAGAGCATGGGAATCGAGTTGATTCATATTGATGCTGGCGACAGATTCTTTGCTGCACTTGCTGGAATTACAGAACCAGAAGCGAAGCGCAAAGCAATTGGTGAATTGTTTGTGCGTATCTTTGAAGAAAACACTGGCGGACTCACCGATGCAAAGTTCTTGGTACAAGGAACGTTGTATCCAGACATTGTTGAAAGTGGTGGACACGACGGAACTGCAGCAGTAATCAAGAGCCATCACAACGTCGGTGGGCTGCCTGACGATATGACTCTTGAATTGTGTGAACCACTACGCGCGTTGTTTAAAGATGAAGTACGCAAAGTAGGTGTTGAAGTTGGGCTTAGCGATGACATTGTGTGGCGTCAGCCATTTCCTGGTCCTGGCCTCGGCGTACGAATCATTGGTGAAGTGACGCCAGACAAAGTGGCAACCTTGCAACATGCAGACGAAATTGTGCGTCACGAAATAAAGGCCGCAGGCCTTGAGCGGGAAATCTGGCAGGCCTTCGCGGTGCTGGCCGATATTCGTAGCGTCGGAGTCATGGGCGATGAGCGCACCTATGGCCGCCCCATCATTATTCGGGCCGTCACCAGCGACGATGCCATGACCGCAGACTGGGCGCGTTTGCCCTATGACCTCTTGGAAAAGATGTCGAGCCGCATCATCAATGAGGTGCCTGGCATCAACAGGGTGGTCTATGACGTCACCTCGAAACCACCTGGCACGATTGAGTGGGAATAGCCCTCGAGGGCTCAAATCCACCCCTGTAAGGCTCTGAGAGGGCGCCATTAGGCCCTGACGCCACCCAAGTAGCCTGACAGGGTCATGTTTTCGACCCGTCACCATCGGGGGCCCTTTCGGTCCGTACTGGTCTCACTTCTTGCCGTTGGCATCTTGGGAGGCACGGTTATTTCTCCGCCGGTTGCCTCTGCCGACCCTCTAGACGAAAAGCGTCGCCAGGCGGCCAATATTGCTGATCAGCTGGACAACCTGGCCGAGCAGATGGATGCCTTGGGCGAAGATTATGCCCAGTCATTGACCGAGCAAGCTGACCTAGCCGTCGAGATTGACAGAGCTCAGGCAGATGTGGCGGCAGCCGAAGCGCAACTATCGCAAATGCGTGGCACGTTGTACATGTCCGCAGTTACCCAATTCATGCATGGTGGTCGTAACTCGACATTGACAAATCTCTTCGCATCGGCTGGTGGGGTACAAGATTCGCTACAGCGCAGCCAGTTGTTATCAATTGCGATGAACCAAGGTTCACTCACAACGGATTCACTTGATGCGACAGCGACCTCACTGACCAAGAAAAAAGCTGCATTGGAAAAGAAGCGTAAGCAAGCAGTGAGCATTGGTGAAGTCGCAAACAAGCGTTTAGGGGCAGCAGAGGCATTAGCTGCGCGTTATGAAGAGTTGCAATCAACTGTTCAAGGTGACCTTGTTGATTTACTGCGTGAGGAACGTAATCGTCGTGAGGCGCAGGCATTAACTGATGCCCAGCGAGAAGCTGCCGGATTCAGTAGCAAGTACGCATCAATTCAGAAAAAGTACGGCAACATCCCGAAGGTTTCGGCACGTAGCCAGTCCGCCATCAAAGCTGCTTTGTCGCAACTTGGAGTTCCGTATCGATATGGAATGAATTCTCCGGGTAAGGCATTCGATTGTTCAGGTCTCACCACGTATGCGTGGGGTAAGGCTGGCGTTGGTTTGAAACGAAATTCGCGTGCTCAGTTCAATTCGTTACCGCGCATTCCGAAGGAACTAGCGATGCCTGGCGACCTCATCTTCACAGGTACCCCCATTCACCACGTTGGTATTTACCTCGGTAACGGAACAATGGTGCATGCACCACGAACCGGAGACGTTGTAAAGATTGGTCCAATTCGCTGGTGGAAGGTTGTTGGCGTCGCTCGGCCAGGCTGATTAGCGATACGGTCTATCTCCATGCAGGGGATCGATGAAGTCAAAGT
>JBIILS010000082.1:0-5277 GCA_044232585.1 Ilumatobacteraceae bacterium | reverse complement strand
AACCAGCCAAATCTTGAGCCGAAAGTTGGTCATACGTTTCTTGCGCTGACGCAACTTCAAGCTTTTCGCTCTCTTCAATTAATGGGCACACCACGTAGGCCTGTTCGCCAGCATCAAGCCTGCTGCGTACGTCTGCCCACATAGATTCAATCTCAAGAGGTGCATGAACCCACGACGTAGAGATGGGCGTGCGACCTGGCGGCAATTCATCAAGCACACTGACATCAAGGTCGCCATACACAGTCATTGCTGCGGTACGCGGAATCGGCGTTGCAGTCATCACCAATACGTCTGGCACGAGACCATGTTCTGACTCTTGTGCCTTGTCGCGTAACCG
This sequence comes from Ilumatobacteraceae bacterium, assembly GCA_044232585.1. GTDB lineage: Bacteria > Actinomycetota > Acidimicrobiia > Acidimicrobiales > Ilumatobacteraceae > UBA2093. The sequence continues at coordinate 4,940 of JBIILS010000082.1, read as the reverse complement.
AGAACGTTGTTCGACACCAAAGCGATGTTGCTCATCAACCACAACGACACCAAGACTTTTGAAATTCACAGAATCCTGAATAAGGGCATGGGTACCAATTGCAATATCGACTGAGCCATCAGCGATACCAGCCAGAATGTTGCGACGTTGCTCCCCCGTTACTTTGTTCGTGAGTAGTTCAATTCGCAACGTGCGATCACCAAAGAGATTCGAATCATCTGACACTGTGAGCGCCGCAAGCAACGCACGAATACCTAATGCGTGTTGGTCTGCCAGCACTTCAGTTGGTGCCATGATTGCAGCTTGATGGCCGCCTTGCACAGACGCCAACATTGTTGCAACTGCCACCAAAGTCTTTCCTGAACCAACATCACCTTGCAGAAGTCGATGCATCGGAGTTCCTGAGGCAAGGTCTTTGTAAATCTCACCGATTGTTCGCTTCTGCGCGCCAGTGAGAGGGAATGGAAGGGCCTTCATGAATCCGTCAATGAGATGACCGGATGTTTCATGGCTAAACCCAGCCGACTCTCGTTCCCATTGCGCTTTTTTGCCAACCAACATGAGCTGCACTCGCAATACTTCATCGAACGCCAAACGTCGACGAGCATTCTGATGTGCCTCAATCGATTCAGGAACATGAATCGCCCGCATTGCATCACCGCGACTGATGAAACCGTGTTCATCAAGAAGTGATTGCGGGACCGTGTCTGCAAAACCGCGAGGCGCACATTTATTGAGAGCATCTTCTATCCATGTTGCAAGATCAGACGATGAAATACGTACCTTTTCGCTCTGCGGATAGATGGGAACAATGCGGCCTGTTGCCTTCCCCACCGGGTCAACCAATGGGTTTGTCATTTGTAACGAGCCGTTGAACAACTCAGGCTTTCCAAAAACTGCAACTTCCAATCCTTTGTACAACTGTTTCTCGCGCCACCCCTGATTAAAGAAAGTGATGTTCAATCGTTTTGTTCCGTCAGAAACAGCAACCTTCACCATCTTTTTGTTATTACGGGTAGTGAATGCCGACGTTGACTCAACCGTGACCACTACTAATGCCGGCACACCTTCTACAAGGTCAGCAATCATGGCCATATTCGTTCGGTCGACATATCTGCGCGGATACGTCTCCAATAAATCCAAGATGCTGCGCACCTCGAAGGCTTCAAGGGCAACCAGTGTTTTGGGACCAACACCCTTGATTCGCTCAAGACCTAACTGATCGAGGTCGCGAAGGGTAAGCGGTGGATTACTCAACGCCGAAGAGGTACGGATACAACGGCTGTCCGCCGCCATGAATTTCGACCGCAACGTCTGGCCGATTCTGTGAGACCCATGCAACAATCTGATCTGTCTGAGCCACAGTGGCATCTTCTCCGGTAATGACTGTTAGTAATTCACGTTGGTCATCAATGAGATGATCCAAAAGTTGTGACGCTGCTGTTACCAAAGTGCCCGCAATTGCAACAATGCCATCACCGCGAACAATTCCAATCCAGTCACCTGTTGTCACTTGACCAGCATCTGTGTGGGTGTCGCGAACTGCCTGAGTGACTTCGCCAGTGGCAACAGATTCAGCAACGGAAGCCATTGATCGCGCATTTGATTCTGCAGATGCTTCTGGGTCATACGACACCAGTGCAGCAAGTGCTTCTGGCATTGAGCATGTAGGAACAACGCGCACTTCTTTTGTAGTGAGCGCATCGACCTGTTGCGCAACAGGAATGATGTTCTTGTTGTTCGGCAAGATAATCACTTGCCGAGCATTCATGTGTTCCACTGCAGCCAATAGTTCGGCTGTAGATGGGTTCGATGTTTGCCCACCAGAGATAACGCCTTGCACACCAAGCTGACCAAAGAGTTCAGCGATCCCACCGCCACTCGCCACTGCAACAACTGCGCAGGTAACTGGCGGAAGAGTTGACGAAATGGGTCGTGATTGCACTGGTGCACCCAATGCAGCCTCACGGGCCGCATGCTCTTCGGCCATTTCTTCAAACAAATCAGTGACCCGTATTTGGCGTGGCCGACCAGACAACAACAACGGCGCTTCAATAGCGGCTCCGATGTCATTGGTATGGATATGGCAGTTGTACAAACCTTCACCGCCGACAACAACGATGGAATCTCCGATTGAGCCCCACGCCTTTTTAAATTCTGCAAGCCGAGAATCCTCAAGATCAAGGAGGTACATCACTTCGTATCGCAACTCACTGACATCAACACTTCCATCACTTGAGTGACGTAACGCCACTGCTTCCAATTGCTCGGCTGACGGACCATCAGATTCATCAGGCTCTGGCATTGCTTCACCATCGGCAATGTGAATTGCTGAATCAAGTAGCAACAAGAAACCAGCACCACCAGCATCTACAACTCCGGCATCTTTCAAGACGGGCAACATGTCTGGCGTGCGTGCAAGTGCATCACGACCCGCAGCACGAGCAGCTTGCAGTGTCGCTGACAACGTTGCGCCGTTGCTTACTGCAACAGCAGCAGCATCAGCTGATTCACGAACAACGGTAAGAATTGTTCCTTCGATTGGCTTCAACACTGCTTCATACGCAGCAGCCGAGGCGCGCTTCAACGCTTCTGCCATTCGCGAGGCATTCACTTTGCCATCGGCGGATTCGCTAATTGTGCTGGCAAGCCCTCGCAAGATTTGACTAAGGATGACGCCGCTATTTCCGCGAGCCCCCATGAGAGACCCATGACTAATTGCTTGGCACGTGGGGGCCATTGCATGGTCTGCGCCTTCGAGTTCGGCTACCACCGCATCAAGCGTGCGGGCCATATTTGTGCCGGTGTCGCCATCGGGCACTGGGTACACATTCATCCGGTTGATGCCTGGAGCATGGGCTTTCATCGCGTCGCGAAAGGTCACTACCGTACGGCGGATCTCATCTGCACCGAAGAGTTCCATTGCTGCCACAGAGTTGAGGCTAGTAAAGAAGGAATGCCCTTTTCGTATCTCACGGGGAATTGGCGGGATATTTGCCACTTTTCCCCGAATCTCTGCCCTTCCTAGTTGGGGGGTCTTTGTTCTGGCTGATACATTAAGAAACTGCGTTCGGAAGACGTATATCGCCTTCCCATAACCGAAGAGGATTCCAAAATGGCTGCAGTATGTCAAGTGTGTGGCAAAGGCCCATCATGGGGTATGTCAGTGTCTCACTCACACGTGCGCACCAAGCGTCGTTGGAGCCCGAATATCCAGCGCGTTCGTGCAATGGTAAACGGCACACCCCGACGTGTACACGTCTGCACCGGCTGCATTAAGTCCGGCAAGATCACCAAAGTCGGCCGCTAAGGCCATTGCCATGCAAGGTGTTATCAAGGCATTCGATCCAACAAGCGGAGACGGTGTCGTTGTATGTGACACCGACCTAGCGGATTACACCCTTGCGCCTAATGCGCTTGAGGGCTCCATTTTTCGTATGTTGCGCCAAGGCCAACGCGTCGTATTCACTCTTGATGCCTCTGGGCGTGCCACACGTCTCAGTCTCGGTTCAGAGTCCGATATGGGCACCCCTGCTGTTTAGTTCTTAGACTCTTACTATTCACCGGTTCCCCCCGAACCTTCACGTAAATCCAAGGATCGCTCATGGCTGCAACTACTGGCAACGCACGGCTCACTCAATGGGTGAAAGATTGGGCAGACGTTCTTGAACCTGATGCCATCTACTGGTGTGATGGTTCAGCTGATGAATACGAGCGCCTCTGCCAATCACTAGTTGATGCAGGCATCTTCACAAAGCTTGACGATGCAAAACGCCCAAATAGTTACTGGGCACATTCTGATCCGGGCGATGTTGCTCGCGTTGAAGATCGCACATTCATTTGTTCCACAGACGAATCTGATGCGGGACCAAACAACAACTGGCGCGAACCATCTGAGATGCGCGCTGAGATGATGAGTCTGTACAAGGGCGCCATGAAGGGCCGCACTATGTATGTAGTTCCTTTTTCAATGGGCCCTCTCGGATCACCGATTGCACATATCGGAGTTCAGTTGTCAGACAGCCCATATGTTGCTGTCAACATGCGCATCATGACCCGTATGGGCCAAGGCGCACTTGATGTTCTTGGAAATAACGATTGGGTGCCATGCGTGCATTCAGTTGGTGCGCCCCTTGCACCTGGTCAGAAAGATTCTGCATGGCCATGCAACCCTGACAACAAGTACATCGTTCACTTCCCAGAGACTCGCGAAATCATGTCCTACGGTTCCGGTTACGGCGGCAACGCATTGCTCGGAAAGAAGTGCTTCGCACTGCGCATTGCTTCAGTGATGGCACGTGATGCAGGTTGGCTTGCAGAGCACATGTTGATTTTGAAACTCACCAACCCTGCAGGTGCGTTCAAGTACATCGCAGCAGCGTTTCCTTCTGCATGCGGAAAAACAAACCTCGCAATGCTTGTCCCAACAATTCCAGGCTGGAAGGCCGAGACAATCGGTGATGACATTTGCTGGATGAAATACGGCGCGGACGGCCGCTTGTACGCCATCAACCCTGAAGCTGGTTTCTTTGGCGTTGCACCAGGAACTGGTTACGACACAAACGCCAATGCCATGGAAACCATGACAAGCAACTCGATCTTCACGAACACTGCACTGACGCCTGCTGGCGATGTGTGGTGGGAAGGCATGAGCGAAGAAGCTCCTGCACGTGCAACCGACTGGAAAGGCAATGCATGGAACCCAGAAGTGGAAACTCCTGCTGCTCATCCGAACGCTCGCTTCACAGCACCTGCATCACAGTGCCCATGTATCGCGCCTGAATGGCAAGACCCAGCTGGTGTTCCAATCTCGGCCATCTTGTTCGGCGGACGTCGTCGCACAACGGTTCCATTGGTCACCGAAGCATTTGACTGGGACCACGGCGTGTTCCTCGGCAGCATCATGGCGTCTGAGACAACAGCAGCTGCTGGCGGTGCCG
>JBIILS010000080.1:0-5374 GCA_044232585.1 Ilumatobacteraceae bacterium | reverse complement strand
GCCACCAACCACACCACGCGTCACCCCTTAGTTACTGCTTCATGGGCAAGCACGTTGCACCTGTTGTCCGAGGGACGTTTCAGTCTTGGGCTCGGTCGCGGAATCGACGCCATGTTCAAGGCGTATGGCATGCCCTTGGCAACCACAGACTCAATGGAGAAGTTCGCACACATAATGCGACAGTTGTGGCACGGCGAGACAGTGATGAATTACGAAGACATCACTGGCAAGTACCCAGTACTTCGCCTTGACCCCGCCTTTGATTTAGATATTCCGCTCAGCATCACGGTGTTTGGTCCACAGACGCTTGAGATGGCGGGCCGTGCATACGACAACGTGATCTTGCACACCTTCTTCACAGACGAAACAACACAGCGCGCCGTGCAAACAGTGAAGCGTTCTGCTGAACAAGCAGGTCGCGACCCTGCTTCCGTAAAGGTGTGGTCATGCCTTGCAACCATTGGCGACCACATTGACCCCGCGCTTCGTCTGAAGAAAACTGTCGGGCGACTTGCTACGTACTTGCAGGCCTATGGCGACCTCATGGTTCGCACAAACAATTGGGACCCTGAAGTGTTGAAGCGTTTCAGAGCCGATGAATTTGTACGCACATTTCCAGGCGCTCTAGATGCAAAAGGAACAACTGAAGATCTTGAGCGTGTTGCGCCACTGATTCCAGACGAGTGGCTTGCGCCATCAGCAACCGGTACGCCCGCACAATGTGTCGCTGCAATTCGCAATCAGTTCGCACTTGGTTGCGACGGCGTCATCATGCACGGCGCTACACCAACAGAACTTGCACCTATCGTTTCGGCCTACAAGGCCTAACTACTAGTTACTGGTTGGCCCAATGGGCCATCAACATGTCGGCACCTAAGTCTGGGCGCTGACACATCCACCAGTGCCCCACTTCTGGCAACACTGCAACGCCAGCACCAACGCTGTTAGCAACTGCAGTCATAGTTTCAAGGGAACCTGCGAAATGATCGCCTTCAGCAATGATGACTAAGCCATTTTTCGGCTGTGCAGCAACAAACTGTTTACCCACTGCCACCATTGCCGGCTGTGCTGCATCGCGATACAACGCAAGAATGCACCGAGCCATTTCATCATCAATCTTTGATTTCACTTCTGCTGCAATCTCGCGTGTCATGCCTAAACCACTGAAGGCATCGACGAATTGGTCGTCGGGCATTGCAACCATGCCCGCAACCATTTGTTCGCCCAGTTCTGGGGCTTGCCATCCCTGTGCCATGTCGTGCCATTGGTAATCAGCATGCAAGAGGCCTGCACAGTCAGCTGCCCATGACCGCACGATGCCGGGCTTCTCACTCAGCACGCCATACACATGGCCAGCACCCCAGTCATGACCCACGAGGTCAATGTCGCCACCAATGGCCTCAAGTTCTGCAATCAGCCAGTCGCGATATTCGCGCATGGTGCCACCCCAGCCTGCTGGAGTTGGTGCGCCGAAACCTGGAGGCGTCAACAACACGATGTTGTCAACTCCACGCTTCTTCAATTCAGCGACCAGCAATGACCACACAGCCGATGTCTCTGGATTGCCGTGAACGAAAACTTTTGTTGTACTCATGTCTCTACCCTTTGTTTTTTGATTTCAAATATGCAGCACTTGCTGCTCGACTTTCAGCATCGTACGTTGCAATTACTAGCGAGTCTGCATCGTTGGCGTTACGCGCCGTGCCAATCATTTCTTCGGTTACTGCATTGACCTGTTGCTTCGTTGTGCGCAACGAATACCCAGGCTTTGCGGCCAACGACAACGCCAATGCATCAACATGCGCTACCAAGTCTGAATCGGGAACAACCGCATTCAGGAATCCCAAAGACTTTGCTTCTTCCGGGTAGAACCGTCGACACGTGAGCACCAACTCTTTTGTTGCAGCCGGTCCAATCTCACGCACCAAACGTGGAATGCCGCCCCATGCAAGTGGTATTCCAAGATCAACTTCTGGAATTGAAAACACAGCTGACTCAGCAGCAATACGTAAATCGCAACTAATCGCGATAACAAGTCCGCCACCAATGCAGTGCCCTTGAATTGCAGCAATGGTTAATGCATTCATGTTGGTCACTGTCTCGGCCATGATGCGCCCAAGGTCGGCACTTTCACGTGGCCCCCACTCTGGGTCTGGGTTTGAAAAATCATTCAGGTCGAACCCAGCTGAGAACGACCGGCCTTGCCCAGACACGATGACAACCTTCACCTGACGCTGTTCATCGAACCACCGTGCTGCAGATGCCAGGTCCTGTAGAGCCTGACGCGACAATGCGTTCAGACGCTCTGGGCGGGCCATTTGCAGGCGCCCGAGTGAGCCTTCTACTGATACTTCAAGTGTCTGAAATTGGGCCATAACGGCGCCTCCTCAATGGTTCGACACAACATGCCGTGTCATAAGGTTTAGTTCGTACACCACAGGTGGCTGAAACCCAGCCCCTGCAGCCAAGGGAGACCCAATGGAACGTGAAGCCTGGATTATCGACGCAGTTCGCTCACCACGAGGAAAGGGCAAAGACACCGGCGCCCTTCACAACGTGCACCCGCAGCGCATCCTCGCCCAAGTTCTCAATGGCCTGAAGGATCGCGTCGGTTTCGACACTGCAGCAGTTGACGACGTCATCATGGGTTGTGGCGCTGGCAGCGGTGACCATTCCATGGACATCGCTCGTATGTCAGCACTTGACGCTGGCTGGGCTCTCGAGGCTCCTGGCGTCACACTGAACCGTTTCTGTGGTTCTGGTCAGCAAGCAGTGAACTTCGCAGCCATGGGCGTGTTGTCCGGCATGCAAGACATCGTTGTTGCCGGCGGCATTGAATCAATGTCTCGTCCATCACCAATGCATGTTGATGGTTTCACCGCTAACAACAATCACCTGCGTGATCAGTACAACATGGTTCCCCAGGGAATCTCTGCTGACCTCATTGCAACTGTCGAAGGCTTCACTCGTGAACAATGTGATGCACTTGCAGTTGAGAGCCAGCGCCGCGCAGCCATCGCAATTGCAGAAGGCCGCTTCGAGCGTTCACTGATTCCGATCTATCACGACGACGGAACTCTTGCTCTTGCAGTCGATGAACATCCGCGCGCTGGTACAACACTCGCCGACCTCGGCAAACTCACTCCAAGCTTCGAAGGAATGGGTGGATACAAGAAGGACCCTGAAGGTCTCACCATCGACGAAACTGCACGCCTTGCATACCCTCACATCTCAGGCATCAACCACGTTCACCACGGCGGCAACTCTTCTGGTGTTGTTGATGGCGGTGCAGCAGTTCTTGTGACATCACCTGACTATGCAAAAGCTCACGGCCTCAAGCCCCGCGCACGCATCATCATGAGCGCCGTTGCTGGCACCGAGCCAGTCATCATGCTCACAGCTCCCGGACCAGCTGCAAAGCTTGTACTGAAAAAAGCTGGCATGACATTCGACGACATTGACCTCTTCGAAGTCAATGAAGCTTTCGCTGCTGTTGTATTGAAGTTCTTCAAAGACACTGGCGTTGACCCTGCAAAGGTCAACGTAAACGGTGGAGCAATGGCTCTTGGTCACCCCATCGGCGCAACCGGCGCAATGCTGATTGGCACCTTGGTCGACGAACTCGAGCGCCAGGACAAGACCACCGGTCTCATCACCATGTGTACCGGCGGTGGCATGGGTACAGCCACCATCATCGAGCGAATCTAATCTCGCGCCAGCAACCGCTGGCGTACAGTAGTTATATGTCAAGCAATCTTCTTCACTCCTTTGCGAAACCATCGTCCGACGCATTCATCAACATGGTGCGCGGCGACATGGCGTTGCTATGGGACGACAAGGGCAATGAATACATCGACGCCATCGGCAGCCTTTGGTATTGCCAAATTGGTCATGGCCGTAAAGAGATGGCAGATGCAATCGCTGCGCAAGTAGGCACGCTTGAGACCTACTCAACATTTGATCCGTTCACGAACCCGTTGGCTGAAGCCGTGGCAACAAAAGTGTCATCACTTTCCCCTATTGCTAATTCACGGGTCTTTTTGTGCGGAAGCGGATCAGAGTCAATTGACACCGCAATGAAAATTGCACGCACCTCACAAATTCAGGCAGGCCACCCTGAACGCAGTGTCATCATTACGCGTAACCGCGGCTACCACGGCACGAACTACGGCGGTACCAGCGCCCAGGGTCTGCCCCTTAACAAAATTGGTTACGGAACACTTCTGGAAGGCGTCATTCAAGTTGATGCTGACGACATAGAAGCCATGTCAATCGCGTTCGAACAGAACAAAGGCAAAGTAGCCGCAATCATTGCTGAGCCACTGCAAGGAGCTGGCGGCGTGTGGCCATCAAGCACTGAATATCTCACAGGCCTTCGTCGTCTCTGTGATGACAACGGTGCGTACCTCATTTTCGATGAGGTCATCACTGGCTTTGGTCGACTGGGCGAATGGTTTGGCGCCACGTATTACGGCGTCACTCCCGACATGATCACGTTTGCAAAAGGAGTCACAAGCGGTTATCAGCCTCTTGGTGGAGTCATCACTGGTGAAGCAATCAACAACGCGCTCGCCACAGACCCCGCATTCTTTTTGCGCCACGGATACACCTACTCAGGTCACGCCACAGTGTGTGCAGCTGCACTTGCCAACATCGCCATCATGGAACGTGAAGGACTCGTTGAGCGCGCGAAACATATTGGTGCACGAATTGAACAGGGACTTCAGGCCCTCAGTGCCGATGGCACACTCACCGGTTACCGCGGTGCTGGCGCAATTTGGGCTGGCATACTTCCAGACGACATGGACGCAACCGTTGTTCGTGACGCCATGATCAAGAAGGGCGTCATCGCCCGTTCTATTCCCGGCGTTATTGCAGTCTGCCCACCATTGGTAATCACAGACCAACAAGTCGACACTGTGCTCGACGTACTTGCGTCGGTAGTTCAGAGCCTCTAGGGCAAACGACGAATCAAACTGCTGGTATCTAAGCGCCCAGCACCATCTGCGTACAGTTCGCGATAAAAACCAAGCACCAACTCTGCAACAGGCAATTCAGCGCCATTTCGTTGGGCTTCTTCCACACAGAAGCCCAAGTCCTTGATCATCCACTCAACAGCGAATCCGAAATCAAACGAATCATCGACCATGGTGTGACCACGGTTTTCCATCTGCCAACTCTGTGCAGCACCTTTTGAAATCACGTCAATTACCGCATGTGCATCAAGCCCGGCCTTCGTTGCAAATGCCAAACCTTCAGCAAGCCCTTGCACTACCCCAGCAATACAGATCTGATTCACCATCTTTGCCAGCTGGCCACTACCGGCATTACCCAAGCGAACACACGAACGTGAATACACCGCGGCAACAACTGC
>JBIILS010000078.1:0-5549 GCA_044232585.1 Ilumatobacteraceae bacterium | reverse complement strand
TGAGCCATTGTCTTCAATGAGCCAAGATCATTGACTGCGACAATCTCGATATCAGCACCACGCGCAGCGATTGCCCGAAAGAAGTTACGGCCGATACGACCAAATCCGTTAATACCAACGCGTACAGTCACAATGTGGTCCTTTCACCAAGAATCGTGGGGTTCACGCTAAGTGAACCGCCTCACTACCTTAGTTCGCCACCCTCGTACGACGGGTGCCCACTCATGGTGCGGACCTTTTAGAGGCTGATATCGCGGTGGGTGACTCGTAACTTGTAGCCCATTTCAGCGATTCGCTCTGCAATATGGCCAGCCAAAGCAACAGATCGGTGCCTGCCGCCAGTGCATCCAATTCCGATGGTCAGATAGCTCCTGCCCTCTTGCACGTAGGCAGGCAGAATCAATTCAAGGAGGCTGTTCACTCTTTCGGAAAAGTCTTTCGCCAACGGCGATGTCAATACATAGTCCTTGACTGGTTGATCTAGGCCGCTGAGAGGGCGTAATTCCTCATCCCAATGCGGATTAGGCAAGAACCGAACGTCGAGAATCATGTCCACGTCGATGGGTACTCCGTGTTTGAACCCAAAGGACGTCACAGAGACTTGCAACGAATCTTTGATATCTTCAGTGCCAAAAAGTGAAGATAACTGACTCTTCAACTGGTGAACGTTGAGGCCTGTTGTATCGATAACAATGTCGGCCGCAGCTTTCACTTCGCCGATAGCTCCACGTTCACGTTCGATTACTTCCTCAAGACCCAAACTTCCGTCACTCAAGGGGTGTTTGCGTCGCGTCGCTTCATACCGACGAACCAATTCGCGTGTGGTGGCTTCCAGAAACACAATTCTTACGCGGTGGCCCTCGGCACGAAGAGTGTCGATAGCACCAAGAATTCCTGCCTGCTGGCGTGCGTTACCGACCACCAAGCACAACTTGTTGATCTCACCGCCAGCCTGACCAGATAATTCAACGACCTTGTCAATCAACACAACAGGCAAATTGTCAACAACAAACCAGCCCATATCTTCCAGGCTGTCCGCGGCTTGTGAACGGCCGCCGCCTGAGAGTCCCGTTACAACGAGGATGTCAGTCATATTCGAAGGCTACAGGCTGAGAGTTATTGCTTTGTTGAACGCAGATATAACAAACGGGGAACGGTGTGGGCCAATGCATACTCTGGGGCTCTCGTCAGAAAACCAGCGGGAGGCGATGGCTCCACCATGCGTTCAAGCATCATGCCATTTGCGAGAAGAGCATTGACATACCGGCTGAGGGGCCTATGTATGAATCTGATGTACACATCCTTCTCTACTTCCTCTATCGACTCAGTCTCAACGAGGTATGGACCAATTCGCCAATACTGCTCAGGCGGGTCAATGATGTGGTCGTCTATCCAGCCACTTCCCGGAGTCTGCAGTAACGGATGATTCAGAAAGAAACTGAATTGCCCGTTTGGCTTCAAGACTCGTGCTACTTCGGTCATTGCTTCGTCCATTTGATCAATGTGCTCGAACACCAGACATGCAACGACAGCGTCGAAGGCTTCATCATCGGCAGGAATCTTCGTAGCGCCGCCAAGAAGGTAACGAGGTCCGCCGCCCCGCTCTATCGCTACATCAATATGTAATTGCGTCGGGTCAACGCCCAGCACGTCTGATCCCTGCGCTGCCAACGCACGAGCTATTTGTCCATCACCACAACCGAGGTCAAGAACCTTGTGACGACCCGCTAGTTCTTCTACCGCTAGGGGAATAATCTGCTCAACGTATTCAGGGTCTGCTCCGTCTGTGAAACCGTCAATCCACCATTGGGCGTGTTCATCCCACAAACCATTGTCACTCATCTCTACACACTAGATGTCTGGATGAAAATGAGTATGAATGGCATCTGCAACCGCAGCGGGTAACCAAGTTAAGAGGGCCAAATCTTCACGTGATGCATTCTTTACCGCATTGACCCCCTTCATTTCTTTCACAAGTCGTTTTGCTCGAACTTCGCCGAGTCCAGGGATGCCATCTAGTTGAGACGACACCATTCTTTTCCCTCGGAGTTCTCGATGGAAGGTATTCGCAAATCGATGAGCTTCGTCACGTACTCGTTGCAACATGAAAAGAGCTTCACTACCTCTAGGAATAATGATCGGCTCTTGCCGACCGGGTACGAAAACTTCTTCAAACTTCTTTGCCAACGATGCAACAGGAATCTCGTCTGTAAGTCCGAGTTCTTCGAGCACTTGAACAGCAACACCCAATTGGCCCTTACCGCCATCAACTAACAACAACTGAGGTGGGTAGGAAAACTTTGATGGCTTAGCTCCTTCTTCAGAGACAGGTGCATTACGTGAATCAATGTAAGCCTGAAGGCGACGCGTCAGAACTTCCCTCATTGCGGCGTAGTCATCGTTGCCAATCACTTCTTTTACTGCGAAGCGCCTGTATTCACGTTTGTTTGGGATGCCATCTTCCAAAACCACCATGGAACCCACATAGTCAGTTCCATGTAAATGAGCCATGTCATAACACTCAATACGTAATGGCGCTATTGGAAGATCAAGTAGTTGTTGTAACTCTGTCAATGCCTGACTTCGAGAATTATGATCAGACGCGCGACGAAGTCTGTGCCGCGCAAATTCTTCTCGAGCATTTACCGTGACAGTTTCGTGTAGCTCGCGTTTATCTCCGCGTTGCGGGACTCGAATCTGAACGGCGGAACCGCGTAGGTGTGTTAACCACTCGGTGTAAGTGGATGCATCTTCAGGAAGTACAGGCACCAAGACTTGAGACGGAATGCCCAATGCTGGTTCGTCTCCGTACATCTCTTCCAATATTCGATCTACCAAGCCACCAGGAGACAGATCTTCCACCTTGTCCAATATGAATCCTTTGCGCCCCACAACGCGCCCCTTGCGCACATAGAACACTTGAACTGCAGCTTCAAGTTCGTCATCGACAAGGCCGATTACATCAAGATCTTCGTCACGCTCCCCGACCATTTGTTGCTTCTCTAGCGCTCGCTCAACCCCGCTAAGACGGTCGCGTATTCGACCAGCTTTTTCATATTCCATGTTCTTTGAAGCTTCAAGCATTTCAGATCGCAACTGAACGACTACAGAGTCCGTATCACCATCAAGAAAAGCGCACAATTGCTTTACATACTCCGCATATGTGGCGTCTGAAACTTCTCCAACGCAAGGCCCAGAGCATTTCTCAATATGAAACAACAAACATGGTTTGCCAAGTTTGTTATGTGTATTGAATTTCGATTGGCTGCATGTCCGCACTGGGAATGTACGCAATAACAAGTCAAGGGTGTCGCGAATAGCCCATGCGTGCGGATACGGCCCAAAATAGCGTGTGCCTTTCTTGCGCACACCACGCATCACAACTGCACGAGGCCACTCTTCATCCATCGTCACAGCCAAGAAGGGATAACTCTTATCATCGCGCAAGCGAACATTGAAGCGTGGCCTATGTTGCTTGATGAGCGAATACTCAAGAATCAATGCTTCAACTTCGTTTCGAACTTCAATCCACTCAAGAGAATGTGCAGCGGTGACCATGGCCGCTGTTCGGGGGTGCAACTGCGAAACATCCTGAAAATAATTGGAAACTCGTGAGCGCAAGTTCGACGCCTTGCCAACGTAAATGACGCGACCTAGTTCATCTTTGAATTGATATGACCCTGGAGACGTTGGTACCGAACCCGCCACTGGTCGTTCAATCGTCATGACTACTTCTTTGTAGGAGTTTTGGGTTTCGCCGCAGTGGTGGGCTTAGAGGCCGTCTTCTTAGCGACAGGCTTCGTAGCTGCAGCCTTCTTCACGGATGCCTTTTTCACAGCAGGCTTCTGAGCGGTGTCCATCGGAATTGACTTCAAGCCCAACATCGGTGCCAAGTAGAAACCAGTATGACTGCCTGCTACTCCAGCCACTGCCTCAGGTGTTCCTTCAGCAATAACAAGACCACCTCCGCTTCCGCCTTCAGGGCCTAGGTCGATTAGCCAGTCAGCGGTCTTAATGACGTCCAAGTTGTGTTCGATAACCAAGACAGTATTTCCCTGATCGACCAATCGTGACAAAACAGTGAGCAAGCGACGCACATCTTCGAAGTGCAAGCCAGTTGTTGGCTCATCTAACAAGTACATCGTGTGCCCAGTAGAGCGTTTCGCTAATTCAGCTGCAAGTTTTACTCGCTGGGCTTCGCCTCCAGACAAAGTGGGTGCGGACTGGCCGAGACGGACATAACCGAGCCCCACATCAACAAGAGTCTGCATATGACGAGCGATCACCGGTTGATTCGAAAAGAAATCAACAGCCTCAGAGATAGGCATATCCAGAATCTCTGCGATGTTCTTTCCCTTGAATTGAATTTCGAGCGTGTCACGGTTGTACCTTGCACCCTTGCACACTTCGCACGGCACGTATACGTCTGGAAGAAAGAACATCTCGATCTTTATCGTTCCGTCACCTGAACATGCTTCGCATCGACCACCCTTCACATTGAAACTGAAGCGACCAGGCTGATAGCCACGAACTTTTGATTCAGGGGCCGCAGCAAACAACTTACGAATTGAATCGAATACACCCGTATACGTGGCTGCATTAGAACGAGGCGTACGACCGATTGGTGATTGATCCATGTCAATCACTTTGTCTATTGCCTCAATGCCCTCTACCGTTCGGTGCTTGCCTGGAGAATCTTTGCTTTTGTAAATCTTCTGCATCATTGAAGGCAGCAAGATGTCACGAATCAATGTGCTCTTCCCGCTTCCAGAGACACCAGTGACAGCCACAAAACATCCGAGCGGAATAGACACGTCAATGTCTTGCAAGTTGTGTTCGCGGGCCCCACGGATCGTGATTTCATACCCACTAGGTTCACGCCGCTTCTTTGGCACGGGAATACTTGCTTTTCCTGTGAGGTACTTACCTGTGATGGAGTCGGTCGCAGTGCCGATGCCGGCTACAGGGCCGCTGTACACGACCCATCCACCATGTTCTCCGGCTCCAGGACCGATATCAACAATCCAGTCGCTCTCCTTAATGGTCTCTTCGTCGTGTTCAACAACCAGCACAGTGTTTCCCAAATCGCGCAAGCGAATAAGAGTGTCAATCAAGCGACGATTATCTCGCTGGTGTAATCCGATGCTTGGCTCATCAAGAACATAAAGCGTGCCGACCAACCCAGAACCAATCTGACTAGCTAATCGAATACGTTGAGCTTCACCGCCCGCCAATGTGCCTGCGGGACGCGACAAGGTGAGATAGTTAAGGCCAACGTCAAGAAGGAAACCGAGCCGGGCGTTGATTTCCTTTGTAATGCGTTCTGCAATGATCGAATCGCGATTATTAAGGGTTAGCCCTGACAGGAATGCGGATGACTCTGCAATCGACATGTCACACACATCGGCAATGTGTTTGTCATTAATAGTGACAGCAAGCGTTGCGGGGCGAAGACGAGCGCCCTCACAAGCCGGGCACGGAACTTGCCTCATATAGGTCTCGAACTGTTCGCGCGTGTAGTCGCTTTCAGCCTCAAGATGACGACGCTT
>JBIILS010000018.1:0-18564 GCA_044232585.1 Ilumatobacteraceae bacterium | reverse complement strand
GACTCATCAATTCTCGTGGCATTCTTTTCAACGTATTGATTTGAATGCTTTACTTCGATGCGGTCGCTCTCAAATACACCGTTCACCATTCGTCCATGTGCAATGACTGGAATGCACTCTTGAAAAACACCGCCGGGGTCTCCGGAATACGCAACTTGTAAAGTCTTTTTGTTGAAGTCGAGAATAAATGTTGTGCCACCATCTGCCTGTTTGACAGAATCCTGCTCAACAACACCCTGTACACGCATACGACGTTCACCTTCGCAACCGGGACGCACTCCAATTTCATCAACATTGCAGTAATAGTCAATTGCGCTAGTGAGAAATTGAGTAACGATGACTCCCCCGCCTAATAAAGCGCCAACAACAATCACAATCGGCAACCAACGACGTTTACGCACTGGCGGCTGAGCACCGGGCTCTGTGGCTGTGCGTGGCGTTAGGTCCACGGCATTTCCTCACGGGTTGCATGCTTTGCTAAATCGCGTCCACGACGAATCACCCAGAGGGCGTACACACCAACAGCAACGGCGGTAATTCCCCAACTTCCAAAAATGAATGAAGCATGTTCCATTGTTATTACGCTCCCGCTTCATTTCGTCGAGCCGTGATGGCGACATCAAGACCACGATCAGAGAATGCATCTTCCAGCATCATTCCGCGTTGACGATGCAGCACCAGCCATGCAAACAACATCGTGAACGCGACCAGGCCAAGGAATAGCGAGAACAGCATCAAACCGTCTAACTCAACCTTTGCATTCGGGTTTGCAACCGTCGCTTCCTGATGCAAAGAACGCCACAAGGTAACACTGAAATGCACAAGTGGGATTTCCAAGATTGCCAAGAGCGCAAGAACTGACGAACGGCGTGCGCGCTGGCGATGTGTGCCGCCTAATTGACGTACGGCCAAATAACCGACATAGGTAATAAACAAAAACGCAGTGCTGGTCAGACGTGCATCCCACACCCAGTACGTTCCCCACGTGAGGCGACCCCACATACTTCCTGTCACTAATGACACCGCAACAAAGAGAACGCCAATTTCGCCTGATGCACCAGCGACACGGTCCCATGCGAGCGATCTGTCCTTCCCTGACAAATACACGCCAGAACATAAAGCAGTTAACCCGAATGCAATGTATGCAGTCCAGATTGACGGAACATGGATATACATGATGCGAACAGTGCTTCCCTGAACTACATCTTCAGCAGAAAACCACAACCCGCACAGAGCAAGCGTTGCAAGCAAGAAAATGACAAGGATTCCGAGTCGCCGCGTTGCAGAAGTTCCGGTGCCTGACTGTCCGGCCATGTTCACATCCACTTCATTAAGTCTGACCGCCAGAAGGCGATGGGGGAAATCGGGACCTATTCGTCGACCAGAGGACCAAAGGCAACGGTTCCGACAGCGCTAAACAGAACCGCAAAGACCAAAAGAAGGCCAATCCATGGCCACCCTTCGGACACTGTGGCGCCGCCGCTACCAAAGGCCGCCTCGGTCGCCCGTGTGGCGCCGATTAGGACAGGTGCTACCGCCGGCAGCAAAAGTAGCGGAAGAAGCGTCTCCCGACCCCGTGCGCCTGCAGCAAGACCTCCGTACAGAGTACCCACGCTTCCAAGCCCAATGGTGGCCACCACAAGGGTGACTATTGCCTCACAGAAACCTGCCAATGTCATCTCCACCCCGTACAGCACAACAGCAGTTGCGACGAGCATGAGTTCCAAAACAAACAACTGCACCATCAACGCAATGGCCTTACCCACAAAAATGGCGCCCATGTCAACGCCTGCAACACGCAGTGCATCAAGCGCACCATCGGCAGATTCAACTGTGAATGATCGCTGTACAACTACAAGCATGCTGAACAAGGTTGCTAACCACACAAGACCAGGAGCAACACGCAGAAGTATTCCGTCGTTATCAAGCGCAAATGCGAACAGCACCATCACGATGGCCGCAAATGGTGCTACTTGATTCACCAAGATGCGACTATTCCATTCGATGGTGAGGTCTTTGCGTGCAACTGCAATTGCAATGCGGCGCTTGTTGATTACTGCACCCGTCATGCTGCCCCACCCCCGTCAATGGTGACAGTGCGGGTTGCTAAACCAAGCGCACGATCACGCTCATGGCTTGCAAGAACAACTGTTGCTCCGGAAGCAACAGCGGAACGCAACAGTGCGTCTAACTCATCACGACCAGCGGCATCTAACCCTGCATGCGGTTCGTCAAGTAACCAAATTTCTGCACGGCGCACAATCAAACTTGCCAATGCACACCGACGTCGTTGCCCCGCAGACAGTTGCGATGCCTTTACTTCTGCAAGACGGCCATCGATTCGCATTGTTGCCATTGCGTCCGACACTTCTGACGACGTAGCAGCAACAGTTGACGCCCAAAATTGCAAGTTCTGCATCACAGTGAGGTCGAGATACAAACCGTTCGCATGACCAAGTAAACCCACGCGTGAACGAATGGCTTCTCTGTTCGTCGCAAGATCTATTCCAAGGACCTGCCCTGTTCCGCGTTCTATTGGCAATAGCCCTGCACACACCCGTAACAGCGACGTTTTGCCAGCGCCATTCGGCCCCTGTAACAAAACGATTTCTCCTCGTTGCACTGTTACATCAACACCAGCCAGTGCAGGAAATTGACCAAGGACAGCGACAACACCTGAGAGCTCAATAACGGTGTCCATGCCGTAGCCACGCTAGTGACCTGTTGCCATCACTACCAACGCCACTACAGTCGCCCACATGGCAAAAGACACGAAGGCATCACCTGGGCGCATCTCTCGCCTTCTTGATGCAGTGGGTCGCACCATGATTGCGGCTGGACTTTTGCTCTTGACCTTCGTTGCTTACCAATTATGGGGAACCGGAATCGCAGAGGACCGTGCCCAAAACGACATGGCCACACAATTCGTACAGCCTCAGCCAGTTCAGCCTCAATTCGGTGGCCTGGTTGGTCGAATCAGTATTCCGTCTATTGGAGTTTCTAAATATGTGGTGGCTGGTGTGCGCCTCAAAGATTTAGAGCGAGGACCCGGGCTATTTCCTGGCTCGCCTCTTCCCGGGCAAAAAGGCAACGTCGCCATTGCAGGACATCGCACCACATTTGGTGCCCCCTTCAGTCGTATTGACGAAATTCAAAACAACGAAAAGATCATCCTTGAATCTCGCGATGGCACTTTCACCTACCGAGTGAACGGTGAACCAAAAATCGTTTCAGCAACCGATGTTGCGGTTGTCAAAACTACAAATCCTGACATCGCAACAATCACTTTGGTGTCGTGCTATCCGAAATGGACATCAACACAACGAATCATTGTGGTGGCCACTCTTGATTCAACCGAGACCCCTTTGCCACCCACTCCGTTCGCACTCAACGAAGCAACCACACAGGAACCAATTGCTGGTTGGTTTCATGACCCGACCGCATGGCCTACCGTTCTCTTCTTTGGACTTGCATTAATCCTGATCCGCGTTGTGGCTGGCGTCATGACGCGTCGCGGCCGCCGTAAAATCTTTGTTTATCCCATCGCGGCAGGCATCTTCGTCCCCACTCTCTTCTTGTTTTTTGGCGGGCTATCACGACTCCTGCCAGCAAATCTGTAACCGCAGGGGCATAGCGACCTAAATCCCCTACCATCAGTGGCATGTCAAATACCGAACCAAGCAACGATCCTGTTCGTTCACGTCGGCAAACAATCTCGCGCATCAACAATGCCGCTAATCGGCTTGGCTATTTGTTGTGGGCAATTGCAATGGCGTGTTTTGTTACTGCATTCATTATCGGTTTCAAGGGCCCTCTAGTCAACGTGGTTACAGCGTGCATCATTGCTGGTTCCATTTTGCTTGCTCCGTCAATCATCATCGGTTATGCAGTCAAGGCCGCAGAGCGTGATGATCTTGAACACGGTCGTTAGAACTTACTCATGACTTCTGTATCAAGTGATCGTCGCAGACAAATTCTTGATACTGCACTCACTTCATTTTCAAACGCCGGTTACCACAACACCTCAATGAACGACATTGCGGAAGCATTGTCAATGACAAAACCAGTGGTGTATCAATACTTCGATTCGAAACGCGCGCTGTATCTCGAACTATTGCGATTTGTTGGTGATGATCTTGTCAACACCGTCACTTCCTCGGTTGCCGGTTCAAGTAATCCCCACGATCAAGCTGAACAAGGAATGATTGCTTACTTCACGTGGGTTGCAAACAACAAAGAAGCGTTCGCGCTCTTGTTTGAAAGTTCGGCCCGTGTCGATGCTGAATTCACTGACATAGTCAGCGAATTCGAAGACGCGGCAGCGCGAGCGATTGCTCCGTTCATTAACGCCAACATCTCTGCAGAAGACCAAGTCACCTTTGCAATTGGATTAGTAGGAATGGCTGAAACTGTGAGCCGACAAGTTCTTCGACACGGTCGCGACTTTGATCCTGAGGCACTTGGTCGTGCAGTTGCTGCACTTGCCTGGGGTGGACTTCGTTTGATAGGGCAACCAAACAATCACTAAAGACAAACAGGAAGGCACACCTCTCTCAGCGCGGGTACAATACGTGCATGCCAGTACCAGGTGAACACCATCCAGCTTTCGAAGAATACTGCGAAACTATTTTTGAATTGCGTGAAGACGATCTCGACGTCATTCAAGCACGCATAGCTGATCGTTTACGAGTCTCTCGACCATCAGTCTCTGAAATGATCAAACGCATGTCAGATGAATCACTTATCGAAGTTGCAGGCGGAAAAATCACGTTGACTGTTTCTGGTGAAGAACTTGCAGTGCGAGTTGTACGTCGTCATCGCATTGCTGAGCGATTCATCACAGACATTCTTGGTTTGTCATGGTCACTTGCACATCGCGAAGCTGGCCGTTGGGAACATGTCATGTCACATGAAGTGGAAACTGCAATGAGTCGTTTGCTCGGCGAACCCACCACCTGCCCACACGGAAATCCAATTCCTGGCAGCGGGTACGAACCCCCAGCAGCCAAGAAATTGTCAGAGATCAGTTCAGGTCAAGAATTCACCGTTTCACGTATCCCAGAGGAACTTGAGTTCACTCCCGGAATGTTGGAGTTCCTCGAGTTGTCACATTTGGTTCCCGGATCTCACGGAACCGTGCAGATTGGCGCAGAAGCTGGTGACATGACTGTCTTGATTGATGGCACTTCTGTCACGGTGGATTCTTTTGCCACCGCGCGCATACTTGTGACGATCTAATCCCCTCACCATCGGAGCGCCTCGATGACGAATTCCAAACGCTTACTGAGCATTGCTCTGTGCGCTGTTTCTCTTACATCGTGTGCAACCGAAATTACCGGTAGTACCGAATCAACAGTGGCGCTAGCCACAACAACAACTATCCCCGTCGCCCCAACCGGCTCCATCATCTCCCTATTGGAACAATTGCTTCCAGTCGCAGACGGCCTCGGTCAAGCAGTCGTAGATGGTGACTCAAAGGTATTCAAAGCAAAAGTTGCTCAGGCTGATGCAATCTTGGTGGCAATAGAGCCACTGATCCTTGAATCGAAGATTGATGTTCTTGAAAGCGTGCAACGAGTCGTGGGGCTTATGCGCACTGCGGCTGAAAGAAAACGCCCAGCGGATGCAGACAAAGCACTTCGATTTATCCCGCTCATCATTGAAGCGGTAACGCCACTATTGAACTTATAGCGATTACAGCATTGCGTCTGGTAGAGCCAGACGGTGCACCACTGTCAAGCTTCGCGTTGAACGAGTCAGTGTTACGTACAGAAGACGCAAACCCTGCGCATCGTCAGCAACAATTGCTGATGGCTCCACCACGATGACATCATCAAGCTCGAGTCCCTTTGCCAGCGAAGCCGGAACGATAGACAGGTTTTCATCAAGGCCAGCAGCTTGTGCACGTCCGTGAGGAACTGACGCGGAAGTCAAAACAGTCGACATCTGATCAACCATGTCATCAGGACAAATGATTGCAGTTCTGCCTCCGCCTGCTTGTTGCAACAAAACCCGAGCTCGCGCAATGACAGCATCGAATAGAGCACCCTCAGATTCAACGGAAGTGATCACAGGCACTTCGTCACCATCGCGCACGCTTCGTGGTGCGCGAAGTCCCGGAGTCGCGGCGTGCATTACCTTGTCCGCTAGTTCCATGATTTGTGCCGGAATTCGGTAACCGACCGACAACCCAACGATGCGCGGAGTTTTGCGCGAAGGAAGGTGCTCGAGCACATCTTTCCAATCATTTGGTGCAAGCGGCCCCGTTGCTTGGGCGATGTCGCCAACAACCGTCATTGAACCACTGAGTGAACGACGCGTAACCATGCGCAACTGCATTGGCGTGAGGTCTTGCACTTCGTCAACCACAATGTGTCCGAAGGTACGAATCTCATCAGTTTCATCAACCTTGCCGCTCTTACGCGGACGAGGGCCTAGCAAGAATCGAGCTTCATCTAGAAGTGCCGCATCTGCATTGCTCCAACGCACGTCATTCAATGAATCGGATCGTTCGCGATACAAAGCCAAATAATCAGCTTCTGGCAGAATGCCGTTTGCAGCCAACTTCAGTAGCGCCTTTGAACCAAACAGATCATGCAACAACTGTGCAGGCGTCAGTACTGGCCACATGCGCTCTAACACGGCACGAATTTCTGGAGTGCCGGTAAGCGCATCGCGAATATCTTCTGCATCGGCACCACTACGGAAACTTGCGGCCAATGCTGCCCACACTTCGTTTTCTACATAACGACGTGCTTGGTTGTGGCGGTGATACCGACGCCGTGCAGCCTTGATGATTTGCACCGACTCTTCAGCACGCAAACGCACGAAACCAACCCCATATGGCAATTGCACATCTTCGCGAAGTGGACGTTCACGATCTGTAATTGCTTTGTCAATAACTTTTGCAATGCGTTTGTTGCCCTTTACTCGCGCAACATTCGAAGATTCACGTAATCCAAACTGCACCTCAGGAATAAGGTCTGCCAAAATGACTTGCTGCACGCCCGCTTCACCGAGTGATGGCAATACGCGCTCGATGTAACGCAAGAACACCCTGTTTGGCCCAATAACCAATACGCCTTGGTCTTCCAACGGGAAACGATGCGTGTACAACAAATAGGCAGCACGGTGAAGCGCAACAACGGTCTTGCCTGTTCCGGGGCCACCTTGCACAACAAGCACACCCGCCTGTGGCGAGCGAATAATCTCGTCTTGCTCGGCCTGAATGGTTGCAACAATGTCGCCCAGTTGTCCGGTGCGGCTGCGACCAAGCGCAGTTAGCAATGTGCTGTACCCGCGAAGTCCCTGACGCGGGTCATCGCCGGTGAGTCCATCATCTTGACCAACACCAAGATGTCCTTCACCAAACAACTCATCTTCGAGAGCCAATAGTTGCGGACCTTCAACAACAAAATGGCGTCGACGCAACAAACCCATTTGCTCACGACCAGTGGCCCGGTAAAACGGTTCAGCAACCGGTGCGCGCCAGTCAACAACAACTGGTTCACGGTTGGCGTCGGCTACGGCGAGACGACCGATATGAAAACTCTCTACCTCGTCGCCAGAATCCGCGGCACGGTCAATGCGACCGAACACCAATGCAGCATTTCCTAGTTCCAATTGCTCTAAACGATGCACAAGATTTTCGTCAAACACATTGCGTTCAAGGCGTGCCTGAAAAGTTCCACCAGGGCCAGAAGATGTCAATTCACGAATCTTGAGTGCACCCACACGGCTTGCTTCGAGACACTCATAGGCATGCAGGATATATGCCTGCTCTTGCTCTAATTCTGGGTGCTGCTGGGTCATAGACACCAATCTGCTTTCCACGTGTGACCTGTTTTCAGGGTCTTTACAGGTTATCCCCCCACAACTGACCAACAACACCCAGGCGCCGCACACATCCTGACTGCACAACGGGCTTGGGTTTCGTCACAATCCCTTCCCGACAATCGGTTTTCCTAGGAGGTTCATCGTGCAGTCACGTTCAATTCACCATCCAATGGCCTGGCTAGCAATCAGCGCCCTCGTCATCACCATCTTCATTGATATGTCTCGAAAGCCGTTGGTGGTTCTGGCGGAGGCAAATGGGTCTGGTTCGCTTATTGGCGACAACATAGAAGCGCAAGTCAGCTTCGACGCCCCCGCCACTAAAGATCCGTGTTCATGGCATGTTGTTACAAGCATCACGCCCACTCCTGGTCCCTCGTCTGGCCCCATCACTATTCGGTCCCGCGACGGTATTGATGACGTGTTGTACGTTCGCCGTTGTCCCACCAATCAGTCATTGCATTGGATACCGCAAACAACGTCGTCTCGAGTTGCGCAACATTCAGAAAGCAAAGTGTCACGACTCGTCAATATGTTGTTGATCAAGACTGCACCACCATCAAACAAAATGGTTGTCAATGTCGGCACATGGTTTTGGGTGCCGCGATCAGTGTGGAAGCCAATCAGTGTCACTGCATACATCCCAACTTCTGCAGGTCCAATCACAGTGACAACGACTGCTAGGCCCACATCGCTCATCTATTCACCAGGAGACGGCAACAAGGAAGTCACCTGTAAAGGTCCAGGCACCCCGTGGTCTCAATCCCGTGGCGACAATGACACAAGCAACTGCATGTACACCTACAGTTCGGCATCACACACCAGGACCTCTAGCACCTACGCCGCAAACACCGCCATTAAGTGGACTGTGACCTGGCGTTCAAATTTGGGAATCGGCGGGCTATTGCCCAGTATTCGTACGGGTCTTGCTACCCGGGTTCGGGTACTAGAAATGCAAGCATTGTCTCGATGAGGCATTGTGCCAATAGCCTCGTGCGGTACCCCTGAAAGGCCCAACGATGAACGAAGACAAAGATCGCTTTCTCCTTGACCGCCGCTACACCGCAGCGTTTGAGAATCTTGAAGACTCAACAATTGCCACATTGACAATGGCGCTTGAAGGCGACCTGCGCGACGGATTCGCTCGCATCGTCGGTTTGCCTGCAACAGCATTTGATGACGAAGCATCACTTGGTGCACTTGTTCGCGACGGCATAGCAAAGCGCCGCGCCGCACACGATGCAGGTGTTGTTCTTGCTGAACCATGCACCCAGTGGACAATTGAAAAGCTTGGCGATTCATCAGAAGACCCATCACTCGAAGAACTTCACGCGGTTTTGCCAGAAGCTCTTGAGAAGTTTGGTCTTGACGCAGTGCGCCTCATGGTCATTCAATACTCGCGTTCACTCAAAGGTTTCCGTTTACTTGTTGCGTCTGATGAGCGTTTCGCACCATCTGGCCCTGCACCAGCTACCGCTGTACGTGAAATTGACGAGGCTGCTCAAGCTGCAAAGCGTGAGGCTCGCAAGGCGCGCAAAGCTGAAGAAAAAGCTGCAAAAGCTAAACAGCAGGGCCGCCGCTAAACACTCTTTGGTCTAGAGAAATGTCAGGGTGTCGCCGACGGAAACTTTTCCGGGCGAAACGATACGGGCATAGACACCCACTGCTTGATCCAAGTCACGCACTACGTGACGCAGAATTGCTCGATCTTCAGGAATCGAATCATTGATTCGTCGTGTAATCATGATGCAACGCGGACACGGGTCTAGAAATTCCACAACAGCTGACCCTAATTGACCAGTGTGACCCTTCCACAAGAATTCTGGGTGACCAGTTTCGTTTGGGGTCTCAATCACGATGCTCGGGCGGAATCGCAAAATATCAACGACTGAATCTGGTAACGCTTTTTGCATTGCTTCAAGTGCAGAAGTACTCATCACCAACAATGGCCAACAATCATGATGCGTTCCGGGAGGTGATTCGAATTCGGAAACTTCTGGAGGAAACGCTGAAAAATCTGGAAGCGGCTCATCCTCTGTGCGACCAAAAATTCCTCGCAGCTCTGCCATCACATCTGTTGAATCAGAAGGCCCACGACGGAAATGTTCAAGATCACCGTCAGTCGGTAATGACTCAAGCGACACGGACCTGCCGAGTGCAGCAGACAACACAGCATCAACCTGTGCATCATCACTGCGTACTTCTTCACCATTTGGCAATGTGATGATTACAGAAGAAGAAACGTTCGCTGCGGGACGAGCTGAGAACTGCATTAGCTCGCCAATCTTTTTCGCACCGCGTATCCCGCCACGCTCATTGTCTCGAATCGCCCAATGGCGGTCGCCGACAATTCCAAGTGTTGATAAAGAAACCGAATCAGCCGTTACGCCGATCATTGATTTCACTGGGTATGTCCATAACTGCGACACCCTCATGTGAAAAGACTTACTTGTAATACGGGTTTGAACCCGCTGCGTGATCTGTGATGTCGCGCACTTTCAGTACACCAGGCACTTGTTCAACCAAAGTGGTCTGCACACCATCAAGCATGGTCATCTTGCTCATTGAGCAACCATGGCAACCGCCACCCATAGTCAAATAGGCAACACCTTCAGTGTCGTGTCCAACGAAAGTGACAAAGCCACCGTGTGCGGCAAGTGATGGGTTCACATCAACAGAAATGACTGCTTCAATTGCTGCTGAGAATTCGTCATCATTGACAAGGCCTTCAATCATTGCTGCAGGTGGCTTGTTCGGGTTACGAATAATAAGACCTTGGCGCTCTGAGTAATCAAGAGTTGCGCCATTGATGAATTCAAAACTTGGAAGCGGGATGATTACCTTCAAGCCATTAATTGTTCGTACTTCATCTGAGAATGCAGCCTGCGTAACAATTTCAAATGACAAGTCGTATTTGAACTCTTCACCAGGTGCTGCCATGACTTCAAGACGAAGACCGAGACGCTCTTTCTCTGGTTCTTCATCACGAAGAATCTTGAGTTGGACAAGTGCCTCGTCCGTGATCTCAATAATGGTGTCGGTGTTTTGGGGGGCAAGTGGGCTCACAATGTGAAGGCTATCTACTAGTAGGGGCACCAAACACGGAGATTGCCGTTATTGGCCTACCCGCAGGTTAGAACCGCCACCATCGACCTGTATTCGTTGGCCCGTGATGTAACTGGCGCTAGGTGAGCAGAACCACAGCACTGCATTCGCAATGTCTTCTGGTTGGCACACTCGACCAAACGGCGCTGCCTCGTCCATCGAGCGAAGATCATCCATCTCGCGACGACCTGTCATTGCCCGTGCAAGACGCACACCCATGTCGGTCTCTACGAGGCCGGGGGCAACAATGTTGACGCGAATATTGTTCGGACGTTCTTCTTTCGCCAATGTCAGAGCAAGTGCTTCCATCGCGGCTTTACCCATGTTGTATGGCGCACCATTTGCAGACATGCCTGATGTTGCAACTGACGAGATAAACACGATGTCACCACGACCACGAGTACGCATAGACGGAATCAACGCACGGCACAACTGGTGTGGCCCTAGTGCGTGTGTTGCCACCAACTGCCACAGTTCCTCTGCCTCTGTATCAGCAACGCTGCGCCCTTTCGATGCGATGCCACCGTTCAAGATTGCAATGTCGATGCCACTGTGAACGGTTAACACATCTTTCACTAATGCCACATTCTCTTCAGGGATATCGTTTGAACCTTGGTGGATAGTTGCCAAGCCGCCTGCATCAAGAATTGCTCGTTGTGTTTCCTCTGCGGCTTCCTTGTCGCGTCGATAGTTAATAGCAACAGTTGCCCCCTCAGAAGCAAGCAACTCAGAGATAGCCCTGCCTATCCCACGCCCTCCACCAGTTACTAATGCAATGCGTCCGTCTAATACACCCATGATTCCCCCATGTTCTTCCAGCGAGCCGTGCCGCTGACTTCTCTCTACGACAACTTAGACCGATGTAGGTATATCCTCGTAGACACAACACATCACGGGGAGCTCGCACGAACAGCGGGCTGAGAGGGTTACTGCGGTAACCGACCCGAAAACCTGATCTGGGTAATGCCAGCGGAGGAATCGACACATGGCTACAAGCCACACACTCATCTTTATTGGCGGAGATCCACCGCATCCAAATGTTCGCCACCACCTTCCACTAGACGCCTTTGTTATCGCTGCAGATTCGGGTTACGCACACGCCATCGCAATGGGATTCGTGCCGCACGAATTAGTCGGCGATATGGATTCGATCACAGCGGTTGATTTATCCGATGCTCGGGATTCGAACATCAACATCACACAGTTTTCCACTGACAAAGATCTCACAGATACCGAAATTGCAATCGCATCAGCAATGGCGCGCAATTCAACCCACATCACCGTTGTGTCGGGCGGCGGAGATCGTTTTGATCATGTTCTTGCAATGGTGCACTCACTCGCAACGTGTGCGCTCACTATTGATACGACCCTCTTAATTAGTACAGCCCGAGTTTCCTATGCGACCTACACCAAAGAATTCCGAATCAACACTCAGCCCGGAGATACCATTTCGCTTATTCCAATTGGTGGTAACGCTGTTGTCACCACAACCGGATTGCAGTGGGAGCTAAACAACGACACGCTGCAATCATTTGCTTCACGTGGTGTCAGCAATATTGCCATGGGCGAATCAATCACAATCAGCGTCACTGATGGCTCACTTGCTGTTGTCGAACCTTTCTTTCTTAACCCTGGAGACATCTCATGAAACTCATACGAACACTTCTCGCCACTTCATTCCTTGTAGCCGTCACTGCATGTTCCTCTTCATCGCCAAACAGTTCAATTGACGCAACTCCGAATGAAGTCACTCTGCTTTCTTATGACGCATTTACCCCGCAAGAGGGAATCTTTGATGCATTCACCGAAGCCACTGGTGCAAAAGTAAAGGTCGTCACCGGTGGCGACTCCGGAGTTCTAGTTTCGAAAGCGATTCTCACCGCAGGCACACCCGAAGGTGATGTGTTGTGGGGCCTCGACAACACTCTCTTGTCTCGTGCACAAAAAGCTGATCTGCTCACCAGTTATGAACCTGTCGACACCGGTGACATCTGTGTCAACTACGACAAACAATGGTTTGCATCTCGCAATATTGTGCCTCCAACATCTTTTGAGGATTTAGCGCTCCCCACTTACAAGAATCTTCTTGTAGTGCAAGACCCTGTTGCGTCATCGCCAGGTCTTGGTTTTCTCCTCGGCACCATCACGCACTTCGGTGTTGATAAGTGGCAGAACTATTGGAAGTCCCTAAAGGAAAACGGTGTTCGCGTTTCTCCCGACTGGACGTCTGCATACACCATTGATTTCTCCGGCTCGTCTGGCAAGGGCAAATACCCACTCGTAGTTAGTTACGGGTCAAGCCCCCCTGCAGAAGTTTTGTATGCAGAAAAGCCAATCGACTCACCACCAACTGCAGTCATTGAATCCACATGCTTTCGCCAAACCGAATATGTCGGCGCATTACGGGGCACACGTAACCCGAACAACGCCAAAAAGTTGATTTCGTATCTCCTCGATGTTCCATTTCAAGAATCAATGCCGTTGTCGCTGTTTGTTTTCCCTGTCAACAAAAAGGCAACCCTTCCTGATTTGTTCACGCAGTTCGCTGTGGCTCCGAAGAACCCACTCACACTTGACCCAGCCGATATTGAAAAGAACCGCGACGCATGGCTGAGTTCATGGAGAGACATCATCCTGTGAACAAGACAAAGACACTCCTTATTGCACCCATGGTGTTTCTGGGTGTCTTTTTTGTAGTACCCGTAGCCAATACTTTGCTTCGCTACTTTCGCTTCTCTGAATTCAGCAATGTTCTTGGCAATCAGTCACTACGTGGAGTTGCATGGTTCTCACTGTGGCAAGCCGCAATAAGCACGATTGCAACGCTCGCTATTGGCCTTCCTGCCACCTGGGCACTCTCGCGATTCACTTTCCGCGGGGCGCGACTAGCGCGCGGCATTCTCACTGCTCCGTTTGTGTTGCCTGCCGTAGTTGTGGCCGCTGGCGTTCTGGCCATCACCGACTCACGCGGCGTAGGCCCGATCATTTGGGCACACGTTGTGTTCAACGTGTCTGTTGTCTTGCGCATTGTCGGCCCGCGATGGTCAATGGTGAACAATCGGCTGGAACATGCCGCGGCCACTCTTGGGGCACGACCATCACGCACATTCGTGTTAGTTGTGTGGCCTCAAATCTCTAACGCGGTCATTAGCGCAGCCACTCTGGTGTTCATCTATTGCTTCACATCATTTGGTGTAATCGCAATTCTTGGCGGCATTTCACGACGAACCATTGAGAGTGAAATCTTCACGCAGGCAGTGCGACTAGGCAATACCGAGACCGCTACTGCACTAGCAGTTCTCCAGGCAATCATTATTGGCGCAGTCCTTTTCCTTACACGTCACAACTCACGGTCACTTTCAACATCTCTTCATGTCAGTGCCCCACAACCACTCCACACAAAACCAAGACATCGCACCACGCCACTGCTCATCTCCGCAATAGCAGTAGTCATCGTCGCGTCCCCGCTTGTCGGCACCATCTATAGATCCGTCTTCATCAACGGCAGCCTTTCGCTTTCTGCGTGGCGCACAATTTTCTCAGGCACATTGCCGTCATTATCTATCTCACCTCAATCAGTGATTGCTACTTCTCTTGTGTTCGCTATTGCAGCTGCGTGTATCTGCGTACCACTGGCCATGTTGGTTGTCGCTTCGTCTGCACCACGCGCGCTGTTTTCTCTACCTCTCGTTGTTTCCGCAGCAACTCTCGGTATCGGCCTCATCATCACCTTTAATACCTCTCCATACGAGTGGCGATCTGAAAGTTGGTTCATTCCAGTCATCCATGCTGTCATCGCTCTTCCGCTCACTATCCGCGCCATGGAACCGGCTGTTCACGCAATACCAAGATCGCTTCGAAACGCATCGGCCACTCTTGGCGCGTCGCCATTCATCACCTGGGTCCGAGTCGACATGCCGATTCTCAAACCGGCAATTCTTCGAACTACCGGTCTTTCCATGGCTATTTCTCTCGGCGAATTTGGTGCCACATCGTTTTTGTCGCGGTCAGGCTCCACCACACTGCCCATTGCAATCGCGCAATTACTTGGCAGGCCAGGTGTCGCCACACAACAAGCCGGCTTTGCACTCGCAGCACTCATGGTGCTCGTCACAGTGGGAGTCATGAGCCGTGCTTAAAGTTTCAAATCTTTCTGTTGCATTCGGCAACACTGTCATCGTTGACAACATCTCGTTCACTGTGCCGACTGGCGAAACGCTTGCAATTACCGGCCCATCTGGCATCGGGAAAACCACACTGCTTCATGCCATCTGCGGCATCATTCGCACCACTCATGGAACTGTGCATATTGACAATGTCAACGTCACCTCGCTTCCCACCCACAAACGCGGCATTGGCCTTGTCTCCCAAACGGGCGACCTGTTCCCCACCATGACGGTGAGTCAGAACATTGAGTTCGGATTACGCATTGCCAAGTTGCCCAAAACAGACCGGATCGCGCGCACAAACGAGCTTCTCGAGATGCTCAATCTTGTCCACCTTGCCCATCGAAACGTGGCTGAATTGTCTGGCGGAGAATCCCGCCGAATCGCTCTTGCCCGAGCACTAGCCCCCTGCCCACGGGTTCTTTTGCTTGATGAACCGCTCTCAGGCCTGGACCAAGAGACCCATGACGCACTCATCAATGACCTAGCCAGAGTTCTCAAACAGACCGCCACCACTGCCCTTTTGGTCACCCATGACCATTCAGAAGCAGATTTTCTTGCAGGCACCACCTTCGTATTCCCGCACAAATAGTGCCCTAAAACCTAATAAAACAAGGGTTTTCTGGCCATCAATTAGCCAAGTAGCACGCTGTTTTCTCGTTGGCATGAAGCCTTCTATCCCCCACAGGCACATTTCACCAAACCGACGGACACCCGACGAAGTGAAAAAGTGACTTTCGCCCGAGTGACAAAAAAGTCAATGGATATCCACGATTTGAGTACTCAGATGGAATAAGTTTTCGCTTATGAAGAAACGTGAACTCATCCAAGCAGTAGCCATTCACACCGATGTCGATAATAAGACAGCGGCCAAAATGGTTGAAGGAACAATCGACGTCATCCTTGCGAACGTCGCGAAAGGCGAGATTGTAAATATCTCAGGCTTTGCGAAATTTGCAAAGATCAAGCGTCCAGCCCGTATGGGTCGTAACCCAGCCACAGGCGAAACAATCAAGATCAAGGCAAAAACAGTTGCCAAGATCACCGCACTCAAGGGCTTCAAGGACATCGCACTCGGTGTCACTGCAGCACCAAAGGTGAACACAGTCAAGCGCGCAGTTGCACCAGCACCTGCGAAGAAGGTTGTGAAGAAGGCAGCTCCTGCAAAGAAGAAGCCAGCGGCAAAGAAAGTAGCCAAGAAGGCTGTTAAGAAGAAGCCAGTTGCTAAGAAAGCTGTCAAGAAGACAGTGAAGAAGGCAGCAAAGCGCCGTTAACTCTTACGCAGGTCTTGTACCTGTGAATTGAAAACATCGAACAAAAGGTTCGGTTTGTTACGAAAGTGACAGACCGGGCCTTTTGTCATTGTTGGGAAAAGGCTTGCCATTCTTCTTCTGTCCAGTGTTGACGTAATTCCGTAGTCACAAAATCAGTCACCCACCGCACCATGTCAATCCATGGCAGATCAGCCGACATCACTTCGGTAAACGCCATGCCTTGAAGCAGTAAGGATGCATCGTCAATGCCCATCTCCACTGGTTCTCCTTCTGCAGGTGCAACAAGTCGCGCTTCCAATTCAATGATGTGTTCCGTATTCCACATTGTGCTCGTTTCAGCATCAAACATCTGGTCGAGCATGATGCCCAAGATCTGTGACATTGCCATCACTGCTTCGGGTTCAAGGTGGATTGTTCGTGCTTCGATCACAGTGGGCTCTATCTGTTAGTCGTGATTTGCCTAGTTTACGGAACGAGTGTGGTTGTAACGCCACCACGTTGCAGAACCAACAACGATGGGAAGAAACCAGGTGAGGGATCTGTACAGAAGAGTTGTTCCAGTCGCATCGACAGTGCTCACCCCGGCTCGTTCCAGCAAGACAATTAGGCCAACTTCGGCTAGTCCGGTGCCACCTGGAATTGGTGACAGTGCGATGACAACGCGTACTAAAGAAAAAGCAACGAGGGCTTCTCGAAATGTAAGTCCCTCTACGTTGAAGACAACTGACGAAGTCCACAAACACGTAAAGCCAGCCGTCAGTGTGCTTGCCGATGCTGTAAAGATCATCAACCAACGGTCTCGCAACAACTTGACTAAATCATCACGCATTTCAATAGAAAAAGCTAACGGTTGCGTGCGCTCTACTGCCCCTCGAACTTTTGGAAAACGCGCCGGAACTTTGCGCAATAGAAACGAGCGCACCGAGCCTGTGAAGCGTCCGACAGCTGAGAACATCGTCGAAGACCGCAGAGCCAGCCACCAAAACACAGTTGACACAACGATGAGAGGAATGCCAACAGCAACAGCCAATGTTTGCTCTCGTGCCGCCGTTCCACCAAGTACTGGCCCAATCAATAACAGGCTAGGAAGACCCCATGTTGTGAAGGAGGGAACAACAGCTGTCGCAATGATTGAAGATGCAATAGCGAGGTGGGCCATTCCCCACGTTGTGAACATATGAATCCGCATTCCTGTTCCCACTGCTCCGCCGCCGAGAACAATTCCGTAGCCCGCAGCAAGCGCAGCCTGATCAGTCATGATTGCTTGACGTAACGAAATTCCGGGCGAACAGGCCAATAGGAAGAATCCGCGTGCGCAAACCATTGCAAATGCTGCGATGACCAAAGGCACAAGACTGATTCGTGGAAGGTCTAACAGGCGCGCACAAATATCACCCAGTACTTCGCGTTGAAAAATGCCGAGCGTGCCGAGAATCGCAAGTATCAGAATAGGAGCAAGCGCTTTACGCATTACTCGCAGACGGTATCTGCAATACCGAAATTCTCACTGTCGACAAGCCTTCTGCACTCAGTGACATGCGGCATGAGGCCAACAACTGAGGGAAACTGGCTCTAGCCAATGACTAATTTTCCTCGCATGGAAGTGTGAATAGTGCAGTAAAAGTTGTATGTGCCGACATCAAGAGGTGGCAGTTTCGCTGTTGAATTACCAGGCACTGACACATCAAACAACGGTGCTACTGCTGCGCCAGTATCTGTCGATTTCTTTACTGAGTATTCAATAACAACAGAAGAGTCATTTCCATTTGGATTAAAAGTAACTGTGTGAGGAACGGTGTCTAAATTAGCAATGGTTAACTCGTCAGTTTTCTTAATGCTGTTTGCAACTACAAAGGAATAACTCTTAATAACGATCTTGGAAGTAGCAGACAAACTGGGAACAGTTGTAGTTGTCACTGATACTTTTGGCTTGGTTGATCGTGTGACGACTCGTTTCCACTTCAACACCTTTGTTTTTGTTCCGTACTTTGTGCACACAAAACTTACGGTTTTGCTTGCCTTGACCTTCAATCCAACTTTGGAACACTTAGCCCCCTCTTTGACCGAAGATGCTGCTGATGCGTGCCCAGGGGCAACACCACAAAGCACAATCACTGCTACTACAACTTGCAGTGTTTTTTTCTTAAGAACAAGACTCATACACCCTTTTCTATCGCACTATTTTG
>JBIILS010000017.1:0-18891 GCA_044232585.1 Ilumatobacteraceae bacterium | reverse complement strand
TCTGTGAAGGATGTGGTCCGTTTTGAACGCGACCGCGATACAGCATGTATGTGGAGATAAGACCACCAAAGAGCAAGCACTCTGATCCGAGGAACAACCACATCGCCAGCTTGTTGTTTGACAAGCCGGTTGATGAATGATGCCCGTGATCAGTTGCGTGACCGGTGTCGTGTGTTGCGATATCAGCCAAGGGGAGCTATCTCCTTCGTGTGGCCGTCGGTTGACGGTGTATCAAAATCGATTGGTTCAGGTACTGATGGTTCAAGGACCCATCCGTACGAGGAGAAGAGAACTACGAGTGCTCCGAAAACCATAACTGGTGTTCCGTAAATGACTCCCAGACCAAGTACTCCAACGCCAATGGCCAGAAGTATTGGCCAGTACGAAGGTCCTGGCATGTGAATGTCAGCATCGGCAGCAGCTTCTTCGGCACGGACAAGTTCTTCGCCAGTTGCTACTTGCTTCATTGTGTGAGTGGCTTCGTCTTCTTCATACTTGCGGTGGAAGAACTCATCGAGGTGATGCACCACAGGAATGCGATCAAAGTTGTGCACCTTAGGAGGACTTGTTGTGATCCATTCCAACGTACGTGCATCCCATGGATCAAGCGGAGCGCGCTCTGGGTTACGAATCGACTTGATGACAGCGATGATGAAGAACAGAACACCGACGGCCAAAATGAACGAGCCAATTGATGCCACCATGTTCCACATTCCGAGGTTGAAGAAACCTTCGCCGGCACGTGCTTCAGTCCATACGTACATACGGCGGGGCTGACCTTGCAAACCAAGAATATGCATTGGTCCGAACGTGAGGTTCATACCAATCACCATGAACCAGAAGTTCCAACTACCCAATTTTTCGTCGAGCATCTTTCCGAACACTTTTGGCCACCAGTAATAGAAACCAGAGAACAATCCGAACACCATTCCGCCAAACAACACGTAATGGAAGTGAGCAACGATGTAGTACGTATCGGTCTGCTGAGTATCAGAAGGTGCAACAGCGTGAGTAACGCCTGACAAACCACCAATAGTGAAAAGAATGACCAGACCAATAGCAAACTTCATGGCAGCTGTGTACCAAATTTTGCCGCCCCACATAGTGAGAATCCAGTTGAAGATTTTCACACCGGTTGGAATAGCAATTGCCATTGTTGCCATTGAGAACACAGCAACAGATACTGGGCCAAGACCAGAAGCGAACATATGGTGGGCCCATACGCCGAAGCCAACGAGTCCGATAGACGCTCCAGAGAACACCACGAACGGATACCCGAACAGGGGCTTACGTGAGAATGTCGGAAGTACTTCAGAGATAATGCCGAACGCCGGCAGAATCAAGACGTACACCTCCGGATGACCAAAGATCCAGAACAAGTGTTGCCAGAGAAGTGGGTCTGCGCCCTGTGACACATCGAAGAACGTGGCGCCATACGAACGCTGGAACATCAACAACACGAGAGCCACGGTGATAACTGGCAATGAGAACACCAGGAGGAACTGCACCACGAGAATCATCCATGTAAACACGGGCATCTTCATCAGAGACATTCCGGGTGCACGCATATTGAGCACCGTGACAATCAGGTTGATAGAACCAATAAGCGACGCAATACCTGCGATCTGCAAACCGATAATCCAGAAGTCGACACCGTTACTTGGAGAGAACACCGGCCCGGAGTTTGGTGCGTACATGAACCAACCACCGTCAGCAGCTCCACCGAGGAACCATGATGCGTTGAGAATGAGACCACCACTGAGGAACAACCAAAACGACAATGCGTTCAAACGAGGGAATGCAACGTCACGAGCGCCAATTTGAAGTGGCAAGAAATAGTTTGCAAATGCTGCAGCCATAGGCATGGCAAAGAGGAAGATCATCGTCGTTGCATGCATGGTGAACATTTGGTTGTACTTGTCAGCACTGAGAATGCGGCCGTCTGGAAGCGCTAACTGCAAACGAATGAACAACGCCTCAACACCACCGACAATGAAGAACACAAAGGCCACGACGCCATACATGATTCCGAGCTTTTTGTGGTCAACGGTAAAGAGCCATTCACGCCAGCCTGTTGTATTAACTGGGCGACGCACTGCACCGAGTGTCTGTGTGGGCGAGATTGTCAACTTGTTCGACAAACTTGGTGACTCAGAGGGCGTAAGAGTTAGTTCATTGGTGGACATGGTGTTCTCCGATTACTTCAGTGTCAGTAGGTAAGCGACGAGTTTGTCGATGTCTGTTTCAGTAAGACCAAGGTTTGGCATACCACGATATTTTCCACCTGTTTTCACCAACTTGGCTGGGTCTGCATACATTGGCTTCATTGCTGGCGCATTGCGCAACCATGCACGAAGATCCGTTGCGTTCAAGCAGGACTCTGAAACACCCGCGAGATATTTCGCGCCAAAGGTTTCAGAGCTTGCGTCCCAAACATCGCTTCGACACGTCTTGTTCAACAAATCGAATATCGCACCGGCAAAAGTGTTGCGCGTCATGAGATGAGTGAGGTTCGGAGCAGCACCGGAATACACGTTCTCGTCTGGCGCTGCAATTGCAGGCGTACCGTCAGCCTTCTTGAGGCCATTGACTTGGTGGCAACGAATGCACTGATTCAAGAAAACGCCTTCGCCTTCTTTGGCAAGTGTTCCATCTGCAGGCGAGGTGTATGCCTTCTGTTGGTTAGCCACCCACTTTGCAAAATCTTCCTTCGAAAGTGCAACAGCTTCCATACGCATGTTGGCATGAGACAGTCCACAGAATTCAGTGCACTGACCGGCGAATATTCCGGGCTCGTCGGCTTGAAGACGGAGCAAGTTGATGCGGCCTGGGACTGCATCTTTCTTACCGTTCAATGCAGGAATCCAGTACGAGTGAATTACGTCGCGACTTGTTTCGCGCAACAAGACTTTTGTGCCTACTGGAATAACCAATTGGCCGGAAGAAATGATCGGCTGGGTGATTCCTAGATCATCTTGTGCTGGATAGTCATATTCCCACCACCACTGTTGACCAGTGACGTTGATAATCATTTCGGTGTCTTTGGTCTCGGCAAGTTCAAAGATTCCGCGGAAAGTAAAGACACCAACAACGGTAAGGATGAGCGCCGGGATAATTGTGAGAATAATTTCTACGATTGGCTTGCCATGGCTCTGCGACGGAATTGGTTGTCCGCGGTCAGTGAACTTCCAAAATGTGTATGCGGCGAAAGCGAAAACCAGAACTCCAACAACACCAGCCATGGGGAAAACAATCCACTGAAGATTGTTAATGATTTGGGCGTTCTCACCTTTCGGCTGCCACGTATCTTGCGGTGCGTTTGTGGCGCAACCAGCCAAAACAACAACACCAAAAATCGTTGCAATTGAGTTACGAATGCGGTGACTTGAAGCCTTCACGTTGTTCACGATATCCATAGCCTTTTCTGATGTGTGAGGGGAGACTGAGTGACTCACGGCACGACCAACTTGATCTCTCCGGTGGCACCAGGAACTGTAAATGAGAACGGCTCAGCTTCAGTAGCTGGCTTTGGAATCGTGAGAGTCATCACTTGCTCTTGGTTCTTGCCCGTGAGTTGTGTGCATGTACCAACCTTTTCAACGACTCCAGTTTCGGCAACTTTGGCAGAACCCAAGTTAACGACAAGTCGGTAGTCCTTTTCGTCAAGATTACGGAACATGACTGATGTTGCATTCGAGCGAGGAATCGTAATGGTGTCGACTTTTTTGGTCATACCAATTGCTTCTGCGTACACCTTTCCATCTTTTACAAAGATGGTGGCTGTCACTGCAGAACGCAATGACACCGTGTTGTTTGCATGATGGTCGTAATACTTTGATTTTTCTTCTCCGCATTCACGATGCGATGCGTCGTAATGATCTTCTTCTGCAGCAATAGCTAGTTCTTTACGCTCGCCAGACAAGGCAGCAAATGTTCCGACGCCCACAAGAGCCACAGCTGCTAGGACCGCCACAACAACTGTGGCAGCACCTTTCATGAATCCCTTAGTAGCGATGAGTATGCCGACTGCAAAAATCACAGTGGCCACGACCATGAAAAAGATTGTTCCAGCGTCTTTCGATAGAGCAAGGAAAACGCGGGAAAACAAGAAAGCAATGATGCCGAGACCGACTGCAGCAAGTCCGGGGTATTCAATCGCGCTAATTGCACGCTCGCGAGCGAACGTATTGAATTCACGATCCGATGAAGCGCCATCTGCCCAGTTGTGAATTGCCCATTCAACGCCGCCACCAATGAGAACTGCAATGCCAAGAATAAATACAACTGACACTGTTGCAAGACCAGTAAGAACAATTGCTGCTCCGAGTGCGGACACGATTGGCCAGAACGACGGCGGACCAGCAACGGCGTTAGCTGCAACTGCTTCTTCATCTGTGTAGACGTCACCGTCACGAGTGAACAATGCCATCGCACCAATAAGTGCGCCTGAAGCGGCAAGTCCGAACAGTGCAACTGCTCCGAGGTCTGATGGGTTCACCAAAACCATGTACAAGATTGCAGCGATAAGCGACAATCCCGTAAGGCCGAAGAAATATTTTGAGCCGGGGGTAATCATCTTGACCTACTTCTGTACGTACACCACGAACCACA
The DNA here is from genome assembly GCA_044232585.1 of Ilumatobacteraceae bacterium. Classification (GTDB taxonomy): domain Bacteria; phylum Actinomycetota; class Acidimicrobiia; order Acidimicrobiales; family Ilumatobacteraceae; genus UBA2093. The sequence continues at coordinate 14,280 of JBIILS010000017.1, read as the reverse complement.
CCACAGCAAAGGCTGCAGTGAGGAAGTACCAATAGAACGCATGGGCGTTAACAACATCAATGTCGTTGTCACGACCGCCAACAGATCGAAAGAAAGCCACGAGGCTAAATGCCATACCGCCAACAACTAGAAGCAACATCGTTCCGGTAATTGCGTAGAACATTGTTTGAAACTGTCCGTCAGCGAGTCCGATTCCCATCTGTGCATACACCGCGACTTGTGCATTCACAACAGCAAGCCCGATGAGGAAACTGATAGCTAGTGCAAGTGAACGGTGAGGCGCATCGTTGCGCTTTGCTGAATATGCAGCCCACTGTGCCATCAAAGCGCCGACAGGGAATGTAGTGAGCATGACGTTGGCTGCAACTTCAGGAATTTTCACTCCGGCCGGCATCCAGTCCTTGATGATTTTCAAACCATCAGATGAGTCACGCGTTGGCGCGCCGGCACGAAACTTCAACCACATTGCAATCATTCCGACGATGAGCATGAATGCAGCTGAGCAAGCTATTGCCGTTGCAACAAGAATTTGTCGGCGTGGTGCCGGAGCTGGTGCTGCTGGTAATGCAATGGTCATGCCGATGCCTCCTGTGAAACTGATGCGCCATTTCGCACTGCATCAATAAGCAGTGCGACGAAGCCAAGAACCGTGAGAACAATGAGTGCGTGGCCAAGGCCCGCAAGAACATTCCAAAGAGCTACAGGTCCGTCGTAATCAAAACCCATAACGGTGTTGGCTGGCTGATCTGCAAACCCAGCAATGTAGAGCGGGAAGCTAGCCAAGATTGTTCCGAGTAAACCGATCAATGCAAGCCCAAGAAGTTTTGTGTTGTCAATGGCGCGTCCCCACAAGAGTGGAGCCCAATGACTCAGTGCGCCCAAGGCACTCAACAGGCCGCCGTAGACAAGGTACAAAACGGTTCCTTCAGAAAACACAGTGCCATCAAGTGAAGCTGCCTTCAAGTTGTACAACCCGTTTCCAAGCACACCAACGATGATCATGAGTGCGCCAAGCAAAGACAGAGCGAACGACGCAGTAATTCGTGGTGTTCCAACCTTCAGACACAAGAGTGAGAGAAGAACAACGATGAGCATCCCGAGCAGTGGCAAACCGTTAAACAAGGAATGCAACAGGGTGCTCTTCACTTTGTCTGAGTTTGTTCCGGCCCAATCAAGAATGTGTGCGCTCTGTGTGGCAGCACCAAGTACTGCTGTGGAAATAATCGCTATGCCAGCAAGAACGATGGGGCGAAGTGGTTGTTCTGTGCGCGCAGTAACTGGCGCAACTTCGGCGAGAACTCCGAGAGCCATGATGACGAATACAAATGTCATTGGCTGAGACAACGACCAACCCAAGAAAGAATTGATTCCTTTGTTGCCGCCAAAAATCAACTGCCCGTAGGTGTGATCTACATAGATGTAGATGATGGTGCCGATCATGACGGGCAAGCTAAGCAACGTTGCAAACGAGCCAACAAGAGCCGACCATGAAAAAGCAGGAATGCGATCAAGGGTCATGCCAGGTGCACGGGCAGTAAGAACTGATGTTGCAATGCAAAGGCTTCCGGCCAAAAGACCAACTGCTGCAAGCGCAACGCCCAACAAGTACATATCAACAAGATCTGTTGCTCCACCACCAGGTCCACCATTGCCGATGATTGAAATATCCACCATCAATGCGCCAAAGAGCCATGCCCAGAATCCAAATTGTGCAACACGCGGAAAAGCTATGGCGCGCGCACCAAGTTGCGTAGGAACAACGGCAATTGCAATTCCGATGAAGAGAGGCGCAAGAACTCCAAAGACAAGAGCGAACTGATACAACGCAAACATTTGTGGTGTTGCATCACCATGAAAGATTTCCATGTGAGCCGGGCTGATGCGCTCAAGACCAAACAGCAAACCGAGCACTGCTGCAAGGACGGCGCTCAATAATGAGGTCCCGATGAATAGACGTCCAATTTTTTTATGATCACTGCTTGTGATCCATTGGCCGACGGAAACGACAAGAGCAGAGCCTGCGCCCTGTGCATGTGTCGATACGCCCACGTGAGTGTCGATATTGGTCATTTTCGGAAGGTCTCCCAGATACACACCTTCAGTTCTTGTGAACTGTCGGAGCGAGTGCGCCTAGTTGTAACGAATCAAGACTACCCATCGCCCTCCCACAGAAGGTAAATCCTCGGGAGGTTGGCACTTCGTGCAATTGCGCTTTTTTAGCGAACGAAGACGTCGACGGTCAGAGCAATGAACAGAAGCGAGATATACGAGATCGAAAACGAGAAAAGTCGCATAGAAGCGCTCGGGCTGTCTGATTTTCCTAGTGCGATTGTGCCCCACAGGAAAGCCACACCTAACACCAGTGCCGAGACTCCGTAGACCCAGCCCATATCGCTGACTGGGACAAGAAGTAGCGAGCTCAGAAGGAGAGCGATCGTGTACCGGACCATTGAGGCAATGACCTTTTCGTGGGAAACCACCGACGGCAACATCGGTACGCCAGCGGCCGTGTAGTCGTCATTGTGTTTGATGGCTAAGGCCCAAAAATGGGGTGGTGTCCACAAGAAAATGACCAAAAAGAGCAACCACGGGGTCCAACTAAGCGAATTGGTGACCGCAGCCCAACCCACAAGGACGGGAACCGCGCCTGCTGCCCCACCAATAACGATGTTCTGCTTGCTGGTGCGCTTCAGCCACAGGGAATAGACAAAAACGTAGAAAAGGGTGGCCGAGAGCGCCAAGACGCCAGAAAGTAGGTTGGTTCCGGCCCAAAGGACCAAAAAGGCGATGATTTCGAGTGAAATTGCAAAAATTAGCCCGTTTCGTGGCGAAATCAGGCCGGTGACCAAGGGGCGGTTCTTGGTGCGCTCCATCAGGGCGTCAATATCGCGATCGATGTACATGTTGATGGCGTTTGCGCCGCCAGCGGCCAAAGTGCCACCCACCATCGTGACCACCATCAGCCACAGGCTTGGCCAGCCGTTGTTGGCAACGACCATGGTGGGGATTGTGGTGATGAGAAGCAATTCAATAATGCGCGGCTTTGTTAGTGCGATATAGCCCGCAACAACAGTCGTGGGGATACGCCCAGACTCATGGCCAGGTCGACGCGTCAGGCGTGACGGGACAAAAGGGCGAACGTTGATAGGCACAGCCCTCCATCGTATTGGTGGGTAGGCAACATCGCCTATTCACCAGCAGAATGAATATGTGATTTTCATCGCTCCGTCTGGAAGCCAACAAACCGAAGTGGCAGAGCCCTCTGTTGACAATGCCACAGACGAAGTCGTTGACCTTCAAGTGCCCTGGGTGGTCATTGTGTGGAATGACCCCATCAATCTGATGTCGTATGTGTCGTTCGTGCTGCAAAAACTTTTCGGATACCCCAAAGCAAAAGCAGACATTCTGATGATGGATGTTCATGAAAAAGGTCGCGCCGTAGTTTCGAATGGCCCGCGTGAAAAAGCAGAGATCGATGTTTTTCGACTCCATGAACATGGTTTGTGGGCAACGATGCAGCAAGACACATGAAGCGTCGTAAACGAGAAGGGCCAATCGTTGCTCGAGAAAATGACACGTTTGAGATCACGTTGTCAGCAGACGACAAATCAACGCTGCTGAATTTCGTTGATCAATTGTCAGAGATATTGGCGATGGGTCCAGATGACCCTCGGTTACGCCGACTATTTCCCACCGCGTACAACGAAAATCCCGAACACGATGCTGAGTACCAGGGCTACATGCGTGACGAACTCACGCAGTCGAGGGCGGCCTCAATTGCTGTAGTGAAAGAAGTCCTTGAATCTGAGGACCTCATCACTGCCGGACAACTTCATGCCTTCATGACAGTCCTCAATAACTTGCGCCTTGTTCTTGGCACCATGCTCGACGTTGGCGAAGACGATTTTGAGGACGACATCGACGAAAATGACCCCACATTTGGACAGTGGCAGCTCTATGGCTACTTGGGCTGGCTACTTGAATGGACAATCTCTGCCCTCTCAGGTGAGGACAATTGACATCCTGGGCGTATTGTTGACTGGCTCCTGATAGCGTCACATTGCTCTCAACCGGAGTCGTCCAAGCCCCCATCGTCTAGCGGCCTAGGACACCACCCTTTCAAGGTGGCGGCACGGGTTCGAATCCCGTTGGGGGTGCAATATAGACCTGTGGTTTCCACAAGGTCCCGTGGTGAAGCTGGAGTTCACGCCGGCCTGTCAAGCCGGAGGTCGCGGGTTCGAGTCCCGTCGGGACCGCCATTATTGGCGGTATTTTCCGTCAATAAGACGGTGGTGTAAGCCACCGTCTGGTTCGGCAATAGCCGGACCGCCAATGGTCGAGTAGCTCAGTTGGCAGAGCACACGCCTGAAAAGCGTGGGGTCACCGGATCGACGCCGGTCTCGACCACCATTTGAAATAGGTGTTGCGTTACAAATCGTTTCGCAGACGCACCAATGCTTCTTGGGCAACTGTTGCCACATGTGTTCCATCTTCGGCAAACACATATCCAAAACTCACACCTCTGTTTGAGGTGTACGAGTGGCAGTTCATTTCGAACAAATGCCACTGGCTCGCATCAACATCACGATGAAACCAAATGGTGTGGTCAAGACTCGCTGAGAAAAATGCATCGAACCCGTTGAAGTGCTTGGCCAGTTCCGGCACAGCCAGCACCACTGATGCAGTTGGCAAGTCGTCTGACAAATAGGCAAGTGCGCATCGATTCAGAAGTTGATCCCCACCGAAATTTTCAAGAGTGCGATACCAGGTCATGATACGACCAGCGCCGTCACGATGATCAGTGAACTTTGTGTCGCGTGGTACTGGACGCTCTTCTACATATTCAGAAAATGCCTGCGAATAGGGAATATCAGCTGGCTTTGGAATATCAGTTGGCATAGACACCGTTGTAGCTGCTGGCGAAATTTCTGGCTTTTGAAAACTGGCTTCAAGATTCAAGATTGCACCAACAGATTGGCGTGCAACAACACGGCGAGTCACAAAGCTTTTTCCATCGCGAATGCGATCCACTTCATACCGCACCGTTGCGGCATTGTCGCCACGACGTATGAAATAAGCGCGCAATGAATGCGGAAGATATTCAGAGTCAACTGTGTGTGCAGCAGCGATTAAAGCTTGCGTCACAATGTGGCCACCATATAAACCGCCCCATGGATATGGATGGCCTTCGCCTACCAGCACGTCATTGCCGTGCGGTTCTAGTTCAAAAAGTTTTGCGAGCGTCACTTGACGGAAATAACGACGAGGACTTCATCTGTGACATGGCTCTCGAGATCAAAAAGCCCTGCTTTGTCAGCAGTAAACGAGATAACGGCCGCTTCACCCTTTGGAGTCTCTCCTGCAGTTAGGTCGTAATCATGAAGATGAAATTCATCATCGGCATTCGGATTCGTCAATGTGATATTCACTTGTGAGCCGAGTGGTACTTCTTCAACTCGATCCGCTGCAGAGTCCGTGCCAACAGTGACACTGATTTCGATTCGACCCGCAACTTTTGCAGAAGGGTCAGCCGCAACAACGGTTGTGTCGGTAGAAAGATTGGCCCCTTCGTCGGCATCAGTGTCTGAACATGATGCAAGTGATGCAATCAGAAGGAGCGGGGCGACCATTACGAAAAGTTTTCTCATGTATCCATCATGCCATTCACGGTGGACAACTATGAAACAGAGACTACGAACCGAATTCAAATCCAAGGTCAGGTGCAGTTAACAGTGGCTTGTACTTAATGCCGGCTTCAGCCGCCATTGCGGCACACGTTCCACCTCGGTCAACTATGACAGTAATCAGCACGGGCACCGCCCCAAACTCCCACACTGCATCAACTGCTTCAAACAAACTTGTGCCTCGGGTCACTGTGTCTTCTGTGATGACTACTCGGTCACCCGTTTGCAATGCACCAGCAATTCGGCCAGTGATTCCGTGGTCTTTTGCTTCTTTGCGCACGCTAAAGCTTCGTAAGTTCCGTCCCTGCGTAGCGCCAACTGCTGCTATTCCATATGCAACAGGATCAGCACCCATAGTGAGACCGCCAATTGCTGTTGCATCTGCAGGAATAATTTCGAACGCTGCGTTGGCGACAGCAATCATTCCGTCTGGACGACACATTGTTTGCTTTGTATCCAGAAACCATGTGCTTTTACGTCCCGACTTCAATGTGAAGTCTCCAGTTTTCAATGAGTGTTGAAACACGTGGTCGCGAAGTTTGGCAAGCACTGGAGACAACGGGGGCAAGCCATCCGGTGTATGTGGAAATTCTGCAGACATCGTGTGATCCTATTTCTCTAGTAGCGAATCAATTGCACGACCCGCATGTCGTAATACGCGAGACAAATCAAAAGCGGCTTCAATTTGCTTCGCACTCAGAGTCACTTTTGCATCAGCGGCTAACACTTCACGCAAGTGCGTTCCTGATGAAATTGCAGTTGCTGCAGCTGATTGCACAATGCGGTATGCATCGTCTCGTGTCATTCCCGACTCAACAAGAGCAAGCAACACTGACTGAGAGAACACGACGCCGTGAAGTGCGTTCAAGTTTGTCTGCATCTGTTCCGTGTCAACTTCAAGGTTTGACAACAAGCGTGCCATGCGTCGAGCCATGTAGACAGCTAAAGATGCCGAGTCTGGCAACACAATACGTTCAGCTGACGAATGCGAAATGTCACGTTCATGCCACAGCGGCACATCTTGCAAGCCGACTTGAGCATTAGCGCGCAACACTCGCGACAAACCACTAATCGTTTCCGCAGAAATCGGGTTGCGCTTGTGTGGCATTGCGCTGGAACCTTTTTGGCCAGCGGCAAACCCTTCGCGCACTTCGTTCACTTCTGTTCGCTGCAAATGACGAAGTTCCACTGCGATGGATTCAAGAGTAGTGCCAACAGATGCACATGCATACAAGAACTCGGCATGACGATCACGTGCCACCACTTGTGTTGCAGCAACTGGCGTTAGCGACAAATGCTGACCAACGCGTGCTTCAACTTCAGGTTCGATATTGGAATACGTTCCAACAGCACCAGACAACTTGCACACAGCGATTGCATCACGGGCACGCAAGATTCGCTCACGGTCGCGCTTTACTTGTGCACCCCATAGTGCAACCTTTGCTCCGAACGTTGTTGGTTCTGCATGAATGCCGTGTGTGCGACCAATCATCGCAGTGTTGCGGTGAGTCGTTGCCAATGTGGTGATTACATCAATCAAATCATTCAACGAATCATGAATCAGTGTTGAGGCATCACGTAATGCCCAGCACAAACCAGTATCAACAACGTCGGTACTTGTGAGACCGTAATGAATCCAAGAACCAGCAGGGGCGCCAATGCTTTCCTGCAAAACATCAACAAAAGCAGCCACATCGTGGTTCGTAATTGCTTCGCGGGCTTCAACGCGTGCAACAAAAGCGGCATCAATTACCGGTGCTTTGCGTCTGCACTCTTCGGCAACTGATTTGGGTACAACACCAGTAGCAGCTAACGCATCTGTAACAGCAAGCTCAATCTCTAGCCATCGAGACATCTTTGCCTCTTCGGAAAACAATGCATCAGTATCTGGCGTGGAGTACCGCTTGATCATTAACGCACCACCATGGCATCACGCGATGGGCCTGTGCCCACCATCGAAACAGGAATACCTGTTTCACGTTCTACGATTTTCACAATCTGTTGCGCGCTTTGTGGCAAGTCAGCAAACGTAGTGATTCCTTCTGTACTTGATTTCCAGCCAGGCAATGTTTCATACACTGGTACAGCATGCGCCAACATGTCAGGGCGGTCAGGATAGTTACGCATCACTGTTCCGTTGATGGTGTACCCGGTGCATACCTTCACTTCATCGAAGGTATCTAAAACATCAAGCTTTGTCAGCGCAATTTCAGTCAGCGAGTTCACGCGTGTGGCATGACGTAACATCACGGTGTCAAGCCAGCCTGTACGGCGGCGACGGCCTGTAACGGTTCCATATTCACGACCAATATCTACAAGTGCATCACCAAGCGCATCGGTGAGTTCTGAAGGAAAAGGTCCCATTCCGACACGCGTTGTGTATGCCTTTGTGATTCCGACAATCCGATCAATGTGGCGTGGCCCAAGTCCACTGCCAACAGCTGCGCCACCTGAAATGGGGTTCGACGAAGTGACGTACGGATACGTGCCGTGGTCAATATCAAGGAAGGTTGCTTGTGCACCTTCCAACAAAATGTTTTCGCCGCGTTCACGAGCGTCATGCAACAAGTTCACAGTGTCAGCAACATACGGCGTCAGACGTTCTGCATACGCGACAAACGCCGAGACAACTTCTTCAACATCAAATGTGTCGCCACCGATATCGCTTACTTCACGACGAGCTGCAACTGCCCGTTCGCGCACACGCTGTTCAAAACTCTTGATATCGAGAACTTCACCAACGCGAATACCGGCACGCTTGACCTTGTCTACATACGCAGGTCCGATGCCCTTCAATGTTGTGCCAATCTTGCCGTCACCACGCGCGGCTTCAAGCGCTGCATCCATTGCCTGGTGCCACGGGAAAATCAGATGCGCAAGGCTAGAAACTTTCAAGCGAGCAGTAGAGATGCCACGCGATTCAAGAGCGTCGATTTCTTTAAACAATGTCGGCAAGTCCACAACGACGCCGTTACCAATGACTGGTGTCACGGTGTCATAAAAGACTCCGCTTGGTGTCAGCTGTAATGCGTACTTTTGATCACCGATAACGACGGTGTGGCCGGCATTGTGGCCACCTTGGTAGCGAGCAACAATCTGATGAGAAGCGGCAAGCAGGTCAATAACTTTGGCTTTGCCCTCGTCACCCCACTGGGTACCTACAACAACGGTGACGCTCATACACGCTCCTCCTTCGGAACGTGAATTAACTCTACTTGGTACAGACGAAACTCATCCGCTCCCTTTCACCGCCCGCAGGTAGATTTCTCTATGTGACTGCAATCCTTCGCCGCCAGACATGGTCGACCATGACCAATGCCGACCGGGAGGCGCTGTGCCACCGTGGCCTGGACGACATCTTTGACGCTGGCCTGCGCTCGTCCATTGGCGCCCTTATTGAAGATGTTCGGGTGCGTGGCGACCAGGCGGTATGCGACGCGCTCCAGAAATTCGACGGCATCACTCTGACCCCCAGCCAATTACGGGTTTCGGCACAAGAGATCGCAGATGCACGAATCGATCCGGCCATCGAGAACGCCATCATTGACGCCATTTCTCATTTGCGCGCCTTCAACGAAGAACTGCGTGAGAGGTCGAGCGATTGGCAAATGGAGCTGGAAAACGGCCTCATCGCCGGCGAGAAGATCACACCTATCTCTAGCGTCGGCTTGTTCGTGCCAAGCGGTAAAGCCAGTTATCCATCGGTTGCATGCCAGCTTGGCGTCCCCGCAGTTGTTGCGGGTGTGCAAAACATCGTGTTGGTCGTACCTCCTATTCCTGGCGGCAACGGTGAAGTTGACCCTGCCGTATTGGTGGTGTGTCGCCTGCTTGGCATCACCAACGTGTTTCGCATCAATGGCCCAGCGGGAATTGCGGCTCTTGGTTTCGGCACCGAGACAATTCCACGCGTACGCAAAGTGGTCGGACCTGGCAGCCCTGCAGTCACGTTGGCTCAGGTGGAAATGCAACGCCATGGCTTAGCCACCATGATGTTGCTCGGCCCCACCGAAAGTCTTGTTGTTGCAGACCACACGGCACATGTTGGCAAAGTTGCCTCTGACCTTCTTATAGAGGCCGAACACGGCACCGACTCATCTGTTGTGCTTGTCTCCACTTCTGAAGAACTCATTGATGCTGTTGAAGCAGAATTACAAATTCAACTTACAGATCTTCCCGATGTTCGCGCCGAAGCATGCCGTGCCTCGCTTGGGCCTAACGGTGGTGCAGTACTTGTCTCCACATTGAACGAAGCAGTTGAAGTGGTCAACATGTATGCACCGGAACATTGTCAAATAGCTGTTGACGCACAGTACGAAGAGCGAGTTGTTGATGCAATTGTCAATGCTGGCGAGATCTTGATTGGGCAACACACACCATTCAGTGCAGGAAACTTCATCATTGGTGCACCAGCCTCATTGCCAACTAGTGGTTTTGCACATGTGTCTTCCGGAATCACTGTTGAAGCTTTTCTAAAACGCACAGCAATTGCACAAGCAAACGAACCTGCATTACGCCGCATGGCAGACAACATTATTGCCTTCGCAGACCATGAAGGTTTCTCTGCACACGGCAATGCAATTCGCCGCCGCTTTCAATCGAAATAACTATTGACATGAAAGTCGCCATAGTCGTAGTTGCATATAACGCTGAGAAAACGCTCCGATCAGTTTTGGATCGGATACAACCTGACATGGTGACGAGAATCTCATCGGTGATCATCTGTGATGACTCTTCCACTGATGACACGTATAACAAGGCACTCGAATACCGACATAGCAATACGCAACTTCCCATCCTCGTAGTTCGTAATCCAACAAATCAGGGGTATGGCGGCAACCAGAAGACCGGTTACCAAATTGCGTTCGATGATGGTGCCGACATTGTGGTCATGCTTCATGGTGACGGCCAATACGCCCCGGAAATTCTCAATGAAATGATTGAGCCATTCAATAATCCAGATGTCGATGCCGTTTTCGGATCACGAATGATGTCGAAAGGAGCAGCACGACAAGGCGGAATGCCGTTGTACAAGTACTACGGCAACAAGATTCTCACCAAGTGCGAAAACTTATTGGCCGGAGCTGATCTGTCCGAATGGCACAGTGGCTATCGCGCGTACCGAGTGTCAACATTGAAAACTCTGCCGCTTAATCACAACTCAGACGGTTTTGATTTTGATACACAGATCATTCTTCAATTACTGGGACGAAACGCAAAAATCGTTGAAGTCCCGATTCCCACGTATTACGGCGACGAGATTTGTTATGTGGATGGTGTTACTTATGCGCGTCAAATTATGGTTCATGCGCTCAAGTACCGTTTCCAGATGATGGGGTTCGGTCGCAACTCACATAAGAAGACAAGTGACATAGATGTCTACGAACGAAAGACCGACGATAATTCCTCACATGGCAAATTGATGTCTCACATAGCGAAAAGGCCTGCAGGACTTCTTGTAGATCTCGGATGTTCTGATGGAAAATTGTCATCTGAATTTCGCCAATTCGGTCACACAGTTGTTGGTGTTGATATCCACCAAACGTCAGGTGTCACAGACAACGTAGACCAATTCATAATTGGCAATCTCGACCAAGGATTGCCCTCGGATCTCCCATCGGCAATTGACATCGTGGTTTGTGCTGATGTGCTTGAACATGTTCGCGAACCTGAAGAGTTACTGAAAGAAATTGCAACACGTTTGAATCGCGGTGGCGTAGTGGTCGCAAGTATTCCGAACTTCGGTCACTGGTATCCCCGTGTGCGGACAATCCTGGGGCTTTTCGACTATGACTCTCGTGGAATTCTTGACAGCACTCATGTTCGTTTCTTTACTCGCCGTAGTTTCGAGCGCACTGCACTTGCAGCCGGATATACGGTGAAACGAATTGGTTATACCGGATTACCACTCGAAGTCGTTTTGCGTGGCGGGAACGGAAAAAAGGTTCCCACCATTCTTCGACCTGTTCAGATGATTGACGCATTTCTTATTAAGATTCGTCCGCAATTGTTCGCGTACCAGATGTTGTACGAATTGCGCCCATGAAGAATCTGGCTCAAACCTTTTACAAACGTCATTGGGCAGAACAAGTAGTTTTGCTGGCAACACTTCTGTGGATTATCCGTTTCTCACAGCTTGTAATTTCAAGACAAAACAATTTCACTACGTACGATTTTGATCTCGGAATACATAGTCAATCAATTTGGCTTTTGTCACAAGGTAAGTTTTTCAACACAGTATGTGGGTTAGCCGTTTTCGGACACCACGCACAATTCATGTACTACTTCCTTGTCCCTCTCCAGTGGTTGGGTGGTGGACCAAATCTTTGGAACGTTTTACAAGTCATTGCTCTTGGTTCCAGTGCTCTAGTGATCTTTAAGATTGCGCATTACAAACTAAACAGTCATATTGCTGCCCTTATCTTCAGTTTCTCCTGGCTGTCTCTCCCAACTACCGGTTTTTTGGCGTGGGAAACGTTCCACCCAGAAGTGATGGGAGCACCATTTCTATTCCTCGGCTATTTCTATGCAATCACTGCTTCAGAAGAGGCACGCGGCCGTTTTCAAAGAAGTTCACTCGCCATGTTCTGGTTGTTGGTTGCAGTTCTCTGGAAAGAAGACCTGTCCCTCGCGGTAATTGGCATCGGTGTAATTCTCATAGTTCGCAATCAGCGTCGTCTTGGTTTCAGACTTGTTCTGGGTGGCGCCATGTACTTCTTGGTCATCGGAGTTTTCCTCGTTCCAACTCTTTCCGGTGATCTCAGTGCATATGGTGCGTTATACGGCAACCTTGGTACGACCCCATTTGAAGTTGCAAAGAATTCCCTTTTGCACCCGTCTCGATTTATCAATCGACTGTCTGACAACAATGCGTTGTCATATGCAAACCAAATAACAGCACCACTTGCCTGGGTCTCATTGTTGTCACCCTTGACTTTGATAATTGGAATACCCCAATTCTTTATCAACATCTTGACCACTGCAGATTTCACCTGGTCGATGATGTACCACTATCAAGTTCTTCCGATCATTGCGGCCGTGTTGGCTGCGATTGATGGTGCTGCTTTTCTGCGCCGCCATAACAAGTTGATCTTCCAACTCTCGTTGGTAGCTGTTCTTTGTTCTTCCGTATGGACCGCGCGTAACTGGGGCAACTCCCCGTACGGCAAGAAGTTCAATACCATCTCATGGGGTTCATACAGCCCAATGGTCGACGGCTGGAAAGCCGCAATGAAGCGAATTGGTTCAGACGACGCGGTGTCTGTTCACTATTTGTTGGTGCCACACATCGCAGATCGCGAATTCATTTACACATATCCGAATCCGTGGATTGCAAGCAACTTCTTCAATCAAGGTCGATTCATTAATCCAAATCGAATCAAATGGATTGTTGTTCCTGAAGGGTCACTAGGCGAGCAGGCCAAAGAGTTGCTTGCGAAACTAGTTTCGTCCGGAGAATTTGGTGACGTTGAGACCGTTAACGGAATCTCGTCATACCGCCGACTGAGATAGTCGTCAACTTCTCAGCGCAGAACTATTTTTTCCTAGTTGGGAGTTTCGGCATTGGTGTTGTCACTGTCTTTGGCGCCGTGGTTTTTACCTAGGTCTATTTGGTTGGGGGAGGCGTTGACGAAATTGAAGGGCGAGGCCTGCCGCCACCAAGTACTGGCAACGGGGTTGTCACTGTCTTCGCCTGCGTTGTGGTTGTTGCTTTGGGAGCAGTAGACGTAGGAGGCTTGGCTCCATCGATAACTGGCATAGGTGTCGTCACGGTTTTAGGAATAGTTGTCGCTGGAAGTGTTGAGGGCGACAGCGCAGCGTTCTTCTGACGCACGGTGGTAACAGTTGAATCGTCTTTGTCGCTTGATCCGCCGCCACAAGCTGCTAATCCGAAAATTCCTGAAACGACGATTGCAGTAATTGCTTTGGCCTTGAACATACTGTTACTCCTAGTAGCTAGTACAAAGAGATTACAGCGACACATAACTGATTCCAAGGGTTATGGAAATGCCCCAATAAAAGAAACCATGTCGGCTGCAAGCTCTGCCCCAAGATCTTCTTGAATGAAATGACTCGCCCGATACACCTTGTGTTCAATTCCCGGTAACTGAGTGCCCGGAATTCCGTCGCGGTATTGCTTACCCATTTCCATATAGGTGAACGGACAATGATCTCCCCAGATAGTCATTACTGGTTTCGTAAAAGTATTGAACACCTCCCAGGCAGCATCACCCTTCTCGCGTTCTGGGTCATCAGCCGATATTGGAACCAACATGGGAAAGCGACGAGCCCCTGCAGAAAACTCATGCGAGGGGAACGGTGCGTCATACGCAGCAAGAGATTCCGGCGAGAGAGTTGACAAACACCAGCCCTGCACAATCTTTGATGGAACAAGTTCTTTCACTTCTTGGGCATACATACGCCATGCAAGAAAGTAGAACGCGGGACCCGCTTCAACAAGTGCATGAACTTTGTCAGCATTGATGCTGTCGTCATCATTCACTGTTGCACGCCAATCCATGTTCATCATGTCCTTCATGATCTGCGGATCAAATGGTTGTTGCGCAGTGATGAATGGAACCGCAGGCCCCGAACGTGG
>JBIILS010000077.1:0-5674 GCA_044232585.1 Ilumatobacteraceae bacterium | reverse complement strand
AACGACTACGTGTTTCCGGGTCTGACAACACTTCATATGCGTGACTGACTTGTTTGAACAAGTCTTCTGCTTCAGGGTCATCTGGGTTTGCGTCTGGGTGCAGCTCACGCGCGCGCTTGCGATATGCGCGTTTGATTTCATCAGCACCTGCAGTGCGATCTACTTCTAGCAGCTGGTAAAAATCGGCGCTCATAGCGTTCCTTCTGCAATATGACGGCCCAACTGGGCGCTCACTACTTCGACTGTTGTCAGTGCTTGCGGGTAATTCATGCGGGTAGGACCAAGGACTCCTACGGTACCGATGACTTCACCGTCAGCAAACACTGGCGACACCACGACAGAACACGACACCAGCGGTTCGACACCATGCTCGGCGCCAATTGCCACCGATAGCCCTCTATCGAGCATGTCTTGCAACAACGTGACCACTACAAACTGTTGCTCAATGGTGGACAACACATCGCGCACAACGTCTACCGCATCAAATGCATTGGCCATTGACGATGCGCCACCTACAAACACTGGCGCCTCATTACGGTGCCGTGATAGTGCGTTGATAGTGGCGAAACATACTGCGTCAACATGGGCATCATTTGTTGATGACACCGTAGTGACGTCTCCTAACGAATGACCAACAAGGGTTCGCGACAAATGAGATACAGCGTCTGAAATCTGTTGGTCGGTGATGTCTTCGGACATTTGAATCATGTCGTTTTCCACATTGTGATTCGACAACACCACGACCACAGTTGCGGTGCGTGAAGTAACGCGACTGATATGAACTGCTCGCACAATGGTTGTATCTGCTTCAGGACCCACAATGACTGCTGTTTGGTGGGTGATGTCGGCAAGAAGCGTGGTGGTGTGGCGCAAAAGATCTTCCAGCCGACCATGCGTGGCCTTAAAAAAATCCCCTACTTGTGTGGCATCTTCTGAGGCCAACACTCCGGCTGTTGAAATGGAGTCAACAAAATGCCTATAGCCCTTATCCGTGGGGATTCGCCCAGCAGATGTGTGCGGTTGCGCCAAATAGCCCTCTTGTTCCAGAACAACCATTTCATTGCGTACTGTGGCTGACGAAACCATCACAGAGGACTTCTGTGCAATATGAGTTGAGCCAACCGGCTGACCGGTTGCTACATATTCCTGGACAACGGCCCGAAGGATGGCGGTTTTGCGTTCGTCGAGCATGCTGCTACAAATTTACTTTCCGCTGACCGATTTGTAACGCGCTAAAGCTTCTATTCGCTCTGCAGAGTGATCAACCATGGGTTCTGGATACCCAGATGGCGCCAAAAGTCCCAACGTTGATGGTTCATGGATAGACGCGTTATCGAGCTCTGCTAATTCTGGAATCCAGCGACGAAGGTACGTACCAGTTGGGTCGAACTTTGCGCTCTGCGACGTGGGGTTAAAAACCCGAAAGAATGGTGCGGCATCAGTACCTGTTCCGGCAGTCCATTGCCACCCGTGATTGTTTGATGCAATGTCACCGTCAACTAGATGTTGCATAAAGAACCGTGCGCCCCATTGCCATGGCAAATGGAGGTCTTTCACCAAGAAGCTCGCCACAATCATGCGCACCCGATTGTGCATCATTCCGGTTGACAACATCTGTCGAATGCCAGCATCAACAATGGGATACCCCGTTTGTGCTGCGCAGAACTTTTCAAACCGCGCATGTGCTGCCGCATCCGTGTCGCGAGGCAACACGTTCATCTTTTCTTGAAGGTTTTCCCACATGGTGCGCGGCTGATGAAACAAAACATCGGCATAGAACTCACGCCATGCAAGTTCACGGCGGTAATGATCCGCACCCGATGTTCCGTTCAACCGAGCAATCAGTTGGCGCGGATGTACGACACCGAAACGAAGGTACGGCGACATCAATGAAGTTCCATCGACACCTGGGTTGTTACGTTCCTCTTGGTACGCATCAAGTCGTGGAGACCATTCATCCCACCTGCGCCACGCTGCAGCTTCGCCGGCTTCTGGCAAGTTCAATGCAGACGAATCAATCTCGGGATAACCCTGAGAATGACTCACTGCATCGACATACGAGACAGAAGTTTCCACTGCGCTAGAGAAATCGACCAACGACCAACGACGGTAGAACGGCGTGAACACTTTCAATGGTGTGCCGTCGTCCTTTAACACCGTGCCTGGGTTTACGCAGTAGGGAGAATCCGATTCAACCAACGTTGCGTCAACTTTTTTCAATGCCTCACGAACACGCTGATCTCGTGCCTGACCATAGGGAGCAAAATCAGATGCAATGTGAACACTGCGAGCGCCTGAATCTTTCGCCATTTGTGGAACCTCAACGACTGGGTCTCCGTAGCGCAGAACAAGTTTTCCGCCGGTCGCAGCATCAAGTGCGCGAAGGGATTCGAACATAAACGCGCGCCTGGCTAACCCTGCTTTTTCGAACCGAGGATCAACAATAAACAACGGCACTACGTCGCCATCTTTCGCGGCTGCCTGCAGTGCCTTGTTATCGGTCACCCGCATATCGCGACGTATCCACCAAATAGATGTGTTCATCGGTCCTTCCACAACATTGGGACAAACAATAAGGTCAAAATTCCGCCATACGCAATCGACCACTCAATTCCGATGTTGTCGCCAATCCAGCCAGTGATTGGTCCACCGATGGGTGTTGAGCCAAGAAACGCCACAGCCACTAATGCCAACATCCGACTACGCATTTCCGGAGCCGTGTTCTGCTGACTAAGGCCGTTCATAGATGCAACAAGACCAGTACCACCGAGACCAAGGGGCAAGCACAAAATACACGCCACTAAGAAATTTGGCGCCCATGCAATCGCAATGCACGACACCCCGTTAATGATGACGAGTGTTGCGTACCACCGCATTGTTATTCGGGTGAACCGCGCAGTAGCCAACGCACCAAAGACACTGCCGATGCTGACGCATGTCAACAGAATCGGATACCCGTTTGCCTGACCCCACCGAACATCACTCAATTTGGGCATGACCACGCTGTAGTTGAACGCAAACGTACTGACCACTGTGAACACAATGAAAGCTCGGCGCAACATGGGGTCACGCCACACGAACGAGAGACCCTCACGCACAGGTTTTCCACCGCGTGCTGCAACCGTTGCGGGCAACATTTTTGTCTTATCAATCATCAGCAACGAACCAATGACAAAAAGGTATGAGGCTGCGTTCAGCGCAAACAACCATGCCATTCCCAGTGGTCCGACAAGTACGGCGGCCAGTGCTGGGCCAAAAATGCGAGAACCGGTCATCACTGTGGTGTTCAACGACATCGCATTTGGAATTTCAGATGGTTCTACTAGTTCAGTGACAAGACCTCGGCGAGATGGATTATCGATGGCACTCGCAATGCCCGTTCCAAACGACAAAAGATAAATCACCGGCAAGGACACATGGCCCGTGAAGGTGACAACTGTCAAGACCACCGCTTGAACCCCTAATAGAGACTGACACCAGAAGGTGACACGACGACGATTGTGTCGATCCGCAAAACCACCAGCCCATGCACCAAGCACCAACATGGGAACGAACTGCGCAAACGTATTGATTCCGGCATCAGTTGCCTTGTTGTTGATGGAATAAATCAACAAAGACATTGCAGTGAACTGCAGCCATGTGCCGACATTCGACAGTAGAAGGCCAAAGAAATAGATTCGGAGATTTCGATGTCGGAGCGAAAGAAACATCGACGATCTGTCTGTCGCTTGCTGGGACATCAGTCGTCTAATTTCAACGCACTAATGAAAACGTCGCCGGGTACTTCTACCCGTCCGATGGCTTTCATCTTCTTCTTGCCTTCTTTTTGCTTTTCTAGCAATTTGCGCTTACGTGTAATGTCGCCGCCGTAACACTTAGCCAAAACGTCTTTACGCTTTGCTTTAACAGTCTCACGCGCAATGACTTTGCCGCCGATTGCCGCCTGAATTGGCACATCAAACATTTGGCGAGGGATAAGTTCACGAAGTTTGGCGCACATGCGACGTCCATAATCAAACGCCTTGTCACGGTGCACGATTGTGCTGAAGGCATCAGCTGCAACTGCATTCAATAACAAGTCGACCAGCACGAGGTCGCTCTTGCGATAGCCATCTAGTTCGTAGTCAAGGCTTGCGTACCCCTGTGTACGACTCTTCATTTGATCAAAGAAGTCGACAACCACTTCAGCAAGTGGAATGAGATAGTGGAGTTCGACGCGCTCGGGCGACAGATATTCCAGCTTCACCATTTCGCCGCGACGTGACTGGCACAGGTCCATCAATGTTCCGGTGTAGTCCTTCGGCGTGATGATGGACACCTTGAAAAATGGTTCTTCGATAAAGCTGATGTTTTGCATCGGAGGCAAGTCAGCAGGGTTTGCGACTTCAACAACCACACCATCAGTACGGGTCACGCGGTATGCAACAGATGGAGCTGTTGCAATAAGGGCCAAGTTGAATTCACGCTCGAGACGTTCTTTCACAATCTCCATGTGCAACAGGCCGAGGAAGCCGCAACGAAAGCCAAACCCCAAAGCACCAGATGACTCTGGTTCGTAGGTGATTGAAGCATCATTCAGCTTCAGCTTTTCGATGCTTTCGCGCAATGTTTCAAAGTCGTCACCATCAATTGGGTACAAACCACAGAACACCATTGCTTTCGGATCGCGATATCCGTCAAGAGCTTCAGAGGCAGGATTCAGAGAGTTCGTCACTGTTTCACCACTGCGAGCTTCAGCAACATCTTTAATGCCAGCAATGAGGTAACCAACTTCGCCAGGACCAAGTTCTGCAACCGGCGTTGGAACGGGCGCACGAGCGCCGATTTCAATTACGTCGTGGGTTGCGCGTGCTTGCATAAAGAACAAACGACTGCCATTTGACAAACGGCCGTTCATTACCCGCACACTTGAGACAACACCTCGGTACTGGTCAAACTGTGAGTCAAAGATCAGAGCTTGTAACGGCGCATCAATGTCACCAACTGGAGCTGGAATTCGTTCAGCAATCGCGTCGAGAAGTTCCGGAACTCCTTCACCTGTTTTTGCCGAGATTCGCAAGATTTCATCAGCAGGGATTCCGAGAATGTTTTCAATCTCCGCCGCATAACGGTCTGGATCTGCTGCTGGTAAATCAATCTTGTTCAGAGCTGCAACTATTTCAAGGTTGTGCTCGAGAGCGAGATAACAGTTGGCAAGAGTCTGCGCTTCAATTCCCTGCGCTGCATCAACAACAAGTACAACGCCTTCACATGCAGCAAGTGAACGACTGACTTCGTATCCGAAGTCAACGTGACCTGGGGTGTCGATCAGGTGGAAGGTGTGGCCTTTCCATGGCACGCGCACGTTTTGGGCCTTGATGGTGATACCCCGTTCGCGCTCAAGATCCATTGAGTCGAGATACTGGGCGCGCATTTCACGGGCGTCGACTGCCCCGGTCAGTTCGAGTATGCGGTCTGAAAGAGTGGACTTACCGTGATCAATATGGGCAATGATCGAGAAATTCCGAATTTTGGCAAGGTCCATGAGCAAAGGAAAGCCTACCCCTAGGCGGTTGGGGACGGGGGTGTGTGGCGATAGCCTTTCAAGCCATGGCAAATATTAAGAGCCAAAAAAAGCGCATTCTTACCAACGCAAAAGCTCAAGACCGCAACAAAGCAGTCAAGAGCGAATTGC
>JBIILS010000076.1:0-5685 GCA_044232585.1 Ilumatobacteraceae bacterium | reverse complement strand
ACAGGTATGTATTCCACGTAGCGCCCATTGTGAGCGGTAGCGACAGCGCGCCCGGCGTATTTGTTGGCGCTGACGCTCTCCCCTTGTCTGACTGCTCTTTGGTATCAGCCACTGCACTTGGTGCAGATATAGAAATCGTTTTAGACCCCATACGAAAGAAAGTAGGAACATCATGAGTGATTCCACCCTTGCCCCCATTGAAGATGTAATTGCAGCGATTGCTCGCGGTGAAATCGTTGTCATAGTTGACGACGAAGACCGTGAGAACGAAGGTGACTTCATCATGGCCGCAGAATTTGCCACGGCGGAGAAACTTGCCTTCATCGTGCGGTACTCAACCGGCGTGGTGTGCGCACCATTGACAGATGAGCGCTGTGATGATTTGCGTCTACCCCTCATGGTTGAGCAGAACACCGAAAGCCAGCGCACCGCATTCACAGACACTGTTGACCTTATTGAAGGAACTAGCACAGGTATTAGTGCAGCGGATCGTGCAGCGACGTTGCGCGGCTTGTCAGACCCAAAACTTACGTTCAAGTCATTCGCTCGTCCAGGACATATCTTTCCGTTACGTGCGCGTAATGGTGGCGTACTGAAGCGCGCAGGCCATACAGAAGCTGGCGTTGACTTGGCACGTTTGGCTGGGTGCGAGCCTGCAGCTGTGATTTGCGAAATTCAGAACGACGACGGCACCATGATGCGTTTGCCAGACCTTCGTAAGTTCTGCGCAGAACACAATCTGCTGTTGTCTTCCATTGCTCAACTTATTGAATACCGCCGCCACAATGAGCGTCTTGTAGAACGCATGGGTGAAGCAGCGGTTCCTACGGAGTTTGGCACGTTCACATGCGTTGCATACAAGAGCACCATTGACAACATCGAGCACCTTGCATTTGTGAAGGGAACAATTACCGGAAAAGAGCCAATCCTCGTTCGCGTTCACAGTGAATGCCTCACTGGTGATGTGTTCGGATCACGTCGTTGCGATTGCGGACCTCAACTAGCTACTGCCATGCAGATAGTTGATGAAGCAGGAGCTGGTGTCATTGTGTACTTACGTGGTCACGAAGGACGCGGCATTGGTATCGGGCACAAGATTCGTGCGTACTCTTTGCAAGACGAAGGTTTCGACACAGTTGATGCCAATACAGAATTGGGACTGCCAATTGATAGTCGCGAATACGGTATTGGGGCGCAAATTCTTGCGGACCTCGGTGTGCGTGAACTCAAACTGATGACAAATAACCCCGCAAAGTACGGCGGTCTTGGTGGTTACGGACTCACTGTTGTGGAACGCGTGTCACTGAACACAGTTCCGACGCCAGAGAACGAGGCGTACTTACGTACAAAGCGCGAGCGCATGGGTCACCATATCGATATGCACGACGGGCAAGGAGAAGGCAAATGACACGAGCAGGTTCAAGTGGCGCAATGCCAGAACTCAATGGCAAGGGATTACGTATAGGCATAGTGTCTGCGCGATTCAATGACCACATTGTGACTGCGCTACGCGACGGCGCATTGCGCGGTCTCGAGCGTTGCGGTGTTGCCGACAATGACATTGTGGAACATTGGGTTCCTGGTGCGTTTGAAGTCCCCCTTGCTGCGAAGGTTCTGGCTGAAACCGGAACCGTTGATGCAATCATTTGTCTGGGCACCGTTATTCGTGGTGACACACCACATTTTGAATACGTGTGCGAAGCAGCAACTCGAGGCATTCAGGACGCACAAATGTCAACTGGCATTCCAGTGATGTTCGGCGTGCTCACACTCAACACTGAACAGCAAGCCATTGACCGCAGTGGCCCGGGCATTGACAACAAGGGTGATGAAGCTGCCGTCGGAGCCGTAGAGATGGCTCTACTG
Source organism: Ilumatobacteraceae bacterium (assembly GCA_044232585.1). Classification (GTDB taxonomy): domain Bacteria; phylum Actinomycetota; class Acidimicrobiia; order Acidimicrobiales; family Ilumatobacteraceae; genus UBA2093. Next base: position 3,819 of record JBIILS010000076.1, on the reverse strand, counting down.
CTCAAAACAATCCGCAAATAGTCGAACCTCAATTCCATTCCTGCCTGTGATGCGCACACATAGTGAGCAAAGGAGGTGCGCATGGCTGTCATGTGTTCTCTCGTTGTTGCCGCGGGACTCTCGGTAACCCCACTTCCCTCTGCGCAATCGGTCACTGAAACTCTCTTGTTTCGTACAACCCTGTCGGCCTTTGTGGCATCTGCTGATTTGCTCACACATGATGTGCGTCTTGATTGGAGCACTGATGGTTGTTCGGCTCCCATCGTGCAGAGCACTGGCCGAAGTTTTGATTTCTACAGCGCGTGTCGACGGCATGATTTCGGATACCGCAACATGAGTCGCTTCAATGATGGTCGTGTATGGAACGCGAAACTACGACTGCGTATCGACGGGCAGTTTAGAAAAGACGCACGTGCTAGCTGCACGTCAAAAATTCGACTAACAAAGATGCAATGTTTAGCGTGGGCAGAAACGTACTACCGGGCCGTCCGCAGTTTTGGAACACCGTGACTTAGGGCGTGGTGATTGCGTCTATCAGTTGGTGTAGAAGTCGCCCTGTTGCACCCCACACGGTTTCGTCATCTAATTCAAAGAAATGAATATTGATGTCGCCACGATCTGTTGACCACCATTCATTGCGGTACGTATCTTGGCGAGCAAGATTGTGCAACGGCACGGTCATGATGCGCGCTACTTCACCAGGGTCTGCACGTAAGTCGGGCTCACCATTTACCAATGCAACGACGGGCGTGATGTGGCTGTTGCTAACAAAAGTGGCAATTGGTTCGAGCGTTCCGATGATGGTGACAACATCATGAGGCAATGCAACTTCTTCATGGGCTTCACGCAGTGCAGTTTGAAGTGGTGTCTCATCTGGTTCCATACGGCCGCCTGGAAATGAAATCTCGCCTTTATGGCTGCGTAAGTGATCAGCACGGCGAGTGAGTAGTACTGATGGTCCATCATTCGTGACGAGTAGCGGCATAAGAACTGCTGACGGCCGAGAGGACGCGACCCATTCTTGTTTCAAGTCAAGATTTACTGGCAAGTCTGATGCAACATGGAGGTGAAGACGACGACTGATTTCTTCAATGTCGTTAAGTACGGAGAAATCTCGGTTCATCCATTCAGGACTGTCACCGAGACGCCAATTGTCGGGGCGCGGGATGTTTTGGTTACCTCCGCGTCGTTGACTCACGATGCTGTAGGAGTCCAACCAGATGATTTGAGTTCAGCAAGAACTTCAGCAAGTCCGGCAGTTTTTAAGTTGGCGAGAATGCGACCTGGCATCTCTTCGCCCTTTTCAAAAAGGTCCCATGCGGTGATCAATTTATTTAGGTCTGGTGCTGGTCGTTCGAAAGCCATGCCCGAAGCGTACCGACACAAAGCCCTGTGTCAGCGCCGCAATGACAAGTGTTAGTCGAGACGTAAGTTCCAAGGGAGCAACGGCTGCGATGACGAGAGCGCTGACTGCAATGCCTATGCCGATTAAACGGTGAGTGCGTGGCCGCAGTACCTGGAATGCCGAAAGAAATCCGTCAGCGAGTGACGCATTCACAATGATGGCAACAGCAACAACAGCAAGAGCGGCTGGGCTAACAGAGTTTGCAGCTGACATGGCGAGCACAAAACCAATGGCATATTCAAGCAGTTGGACTAGCCACATGCCTTTGGCGCGTTGTTTCATGGGTACAGAGTACGCCGTAGAAATATTGATGGCCCGGACCAAAAGGTCCGGGCCATCAACGGGAGGCTCTGGGTGTAACACACCCTGAAATGTTTTTATTCCGAAACGGGAATTACATCATTCCCATTCCACCGGGCATTCCGCCGCCACCCATTGATGGGGCGTTCTTGTCAGGCTTATCAGCCACAAGACACTCAGTGGTCATTACTAATGAAGCAATGGAAGCTGCGTTCTGCAATGCAGCGCGCGTGACTTTCGCAGGGTCAATGATTCCTGCAGCAACAAGGTCGACGTACTCGCCTGTTGCAGCATTGAGACCAATGTTGCCCTTCTCAGATTCAACGCGCTGTACAACAACGGAACCTTCCATGCCAGCGTTGTCTGCAATGTGCTTAGCCGGAGCAACAAGTGCTTCGTACACAGTGCGAGCACCAGTAGCTTCGTCGCCTTCAAGGCTCTGAACAACTTTGAGAACAGATGCACGTGTACGAAGAAGGGCTGTACCGCCACCGGCGACGACTCCTTCTTCGATTGCTGCACGAGTTGCTGACACTGCATCTTCGATGCGGTGCTTCTTCTCTTTGAGTTCTACTTCGGTAGCAGCGCCAACCTTGATAACTGCAACACCGCCGGCCAACTTGGCAAGGCGCTCTTGAAGCTTTTCACGGTCCCAATCGGAATCGGTGTTGTCGATTTCGGCTTTGATCTGGCTAATGCGGCCAGCAACTTCTGCCTTGTCGCCAGCACCATCAACGATGGTGGTTGCGTCTTTGGTGATGATGATGCGCTTTGCGCGTCCCAACAAGTCAAGTGTGACGTTCTCAAGCTTGAGGCCAACTTCTTCGCTGATGACTTGGCCACCAGTAAGAACTGCCATGTCTTGCAACATTGCTTTACGACGATCACCAAATCCAGGAGCTTTCACTGCTGTTGAGTTGAATGTTCCACGGATTTTGTTGACAACAAGTGTTGCCAATGCTTCGCCTTCAACATCTTCAGCGATGATGAGAAGCGCACGGCCTGTCTTCATGACAGCTTCAAGAGCTGGCAACAATGACTGGACTGAAGAAATCTTTGATGCGTAGTACAAGATGTACGGCTCTTCGATAACTGCTTCTTGACGCTCTTGATCTGTAACGAAGTATGGCGACAAGTAACCCTTGTCGAACTGCATTCCCTCAGTGAATTCAAGCTCGATACCGAAAGTATTGCTTTCTTCCACTGTGACAACGCCGTCTTTACCGACTTTGTCGATTGCATCAGCGATGACGCCACCAATGGTTGCATCAGCTGCTGAGATTGTTGCAACGCTGGCGATATCGCCCTTGTCGTCAACTTCTTTTGACTGACCCTTGATTGACTCAACTGCTGCAGCAACTGCTTTTTCCATGCCGCGCTTCAAACCCATTGGGTTTGCACCAGCAGCGACGTTGCGCATGCCGTGTTGCACCATTGCCTGAGCAAGAACTGTTGCTGTTGTTGTTCCGTCACCGGCAACATCGTTGGTCTTGGTTGCTACTTCTTTAACAAGTTGCGCACCCATGTTTTCGAATGGATCGTCGAGTTCGACTTCTTTCGCAATGGACACACCGTCGTTAGTGATGGTGGGTGCACCGAATTTCTTGTCGAGGACAACGTTGCGTCCCTTTGGTCCGAGCGTCACTTTGACAGCATCAGCCAACTTGTTGACTCCTGCTTCAAGTGCGCGGCGAGCTTCGTCGCCAAATTTCAATTGCTTAGCCATGTTGTGGACTACTTTCCGACGATTGCAAGAACGTCACGGCTGGTGAGGATCAAAAGATCTTCTCCACCATGTGTTACTTCTGTGCCGCCGTACTTGCTGTACAGAACAACATCGCCGACTTTTACGTCGAGTGCGAAATGCTGACCTTCATCGTCGCTCCAGCGACCAGGACCAACTGCGAGCACTGTGCCCTGCTGTGGCTTTTCTTTTGCTGTGTCTGGAATGACGAGACCAGAAGCAGTGGTCTGCTCTGCTTCGCTTGGCTTGACAACGATGCGGTCATCGAGTGGCTTCAGGTTCATAATGTTCCTCCGAGAAGTAGGACCGGTGACCCGGTCCGGGGATTAGCACTCGAGGAGTGCGACTGCTAATGATACGGACTAGCGGG
>JBIILS010000075.1:0-5701 GCA_044232585.1 Ilumatobacteraceae bacterium | reverse complement strand
CTTACTTGGCGTCGATATAGGCAGGAGCGCGCTTTTCGAAGTCGCTCATCACCGATTCACGCTGGTTATGGCCACCAATCAGGCTGCCAATAATGCGGCGCTCGGCTGCGAACTGAGCAGCAGCGAAATCCATGGTCATGCGGTTCAGCAATTCCTTTGCTCCACGAACTGCATCTGGGCTGCGCTTGCAGATCTCGGCTGCATAGGCAAAGGCATCTTCGCGAGGAGTGTCTGACAAGCGAGTGACAACACCAATCTCATGTGCTTCACGACCATCAAAGATGCGAGCAGACATCACAATGTCTTTCATGATGTCTGGGCGCACAAGACCCTGAAGAAGCACTGTGCCTGCCATGTCAGGCACTAAGCCCCAATAGGTTTCGCGCACGCTGAACTTTGTATCCGGATGAGCGAAGCGAATGTCTGCACCAAGTGCAATTTGGCAACCGCCACCTAGAGCGTGTCCGTGCACTGCAGCAATAACGGGCACTGGAACTTCTTGCCATACCCATGCAGATTGCTGACCAAGGTGCGTGATGCGGCCCTCTTGCATGTCGCCAGCCGATGGCTGCTTCTCTGCTGAGTCGCGTTCTCCGCCGCCAGCCATTGCGCCCATTGAGGAAAGGTCAAGGCCTGCACAAAACGAGGCACCCTCTCCGGACAACACAACCACACGAATCTTCTTGTTGGTCTTTAGTGACTCACCAGCATCAACGATGGCCTGAAACTGCTCGCCGTCAAGGGCGTTGCGCTTATCAGCACGGTTGAACCGGACATCGGCAATGCCGTCGGATATGGAGATTGTGACTCTGTCGCTCATGGGACAAGTTTGCCATGCCTCGGCTGGTCATTTGTTATTCGGCGCGTGGCAGAATGCCACCTATGCATTTAAACCTTTCAGCCGATGAAGTCCTCAAAACAACCCGCAGTGTGCGCAAGCGCCTCGACTTCGACAAGCCAGTAGAACGCGCCATTGTTGAAGAGTGCCTCGAGATTGCTCTCCAGGCCCCAACCGGTTCAAACAGTCAGGGTTGGCATTGGATCATCGTTGAAGATGCCGCAAAGAAAAAAGCACTTGCTGACATCTACCGCAAGAACTGGGAACTGTACGCAAACATGCCAGGTCGCGAATTTGCAGCTGGTGACTCACGCGGAGAGCGCATGGGTCTTGTGCGTGACTCAGCCGGATTCCTCGCTGACAATTTTGAAAAAGCCCCGATGCTCATGATTCCTTGCATTGATGGTCGTCTTGACAACCTGCCTGCATTCGCTGCTGCTAGTACATGGGGCTCGCTTCTTCCTGCAGTGTGGAGCTTCATGCTTGCATTGCGCGAACGTGCAATGGGTTCAGCATGGACCACGATTCACCTTATGAACGACGGCGAAAAAGAAGCAGCAGACCTTCTCGGAATTCCATATGACAAAGTCACTCAGGGCGGCCTCTTCCCTATTGCCTACACAATCGGAACTGAATTCAAGCCAGCAAAGCGTGAGCCTCTTAGCAAAGTTCTTCACTGGGACAAGTGGTAACACAATGGGCACGTTGGTCACCTTTGCGCTGACCGATGGCGTCGCTGTCATCACTATGGATGACGGCAAAGCAAATGCGATGTCAATTGCATTGCAGCAAGAAATTCATGCGGCACTTGATCAGGCTGAATCTGCGGGTGTTCCGGTAGTCCTCACGGGGCGAGCCGGAATTCTTTCTGCTGGTTTTGATTTGAAGACACTTGCTGCAGGTGGTCAAGGCGCAGTTGACATGCTGAACGGCGGACTTGAGTTAGCAATCCGTTTGCTTAGCTTCCCGACTCCAGTCGTAATTGCTTGTGGTGGCCATGCAATTGCTATGGGTGTTTTCATTCTTCTCAGTTCTGATTACCGCATCGGCGTCAAGGGCAATTTCAGATACACAGCAAACGAAGTTGCGATTGGCATGACGATGCCGTATTCCACTATCGAGATTCTTCGTCAACGTGTCACACCAGCAGCTCTTACTCGTTCGGTTCTGTTGGCTGAAGTATTCACACCCGACAATGCCGTTGAAACCGGATTCCTTGACCTAGTCGTTGACGAAGCGGATCTGATGCCGACTGCAATTGCTTTTGCAAAGTCAACCGCTGCACTTAATGCCGGAGCCCATGCCGCGAGCAAGAAACGACTGCGTGCCGATGTTCTTGACGCAATTCGTGAAGGCCTAGCGAAAGACGCTCAAGGCTGGGCGAAACAATTCGCCTAATCGACAAGGCGTATTCCGCTTGGAGCAATTGATTGCTCTACAAACGGCAAATCAACAACAAATTCAGTGCGATGCGCTGGAAACACGTGTCGCGATACGAGCACAGTTTTTCCTTCAACGCTTTGCGTGGTGCGTTGACAACGCAACACTGGCGAACCAACCGGAACCTTAAGCAAAGTGGCTTCATCTTGCGTTGCAGCATCTGCACCAATTGTTTGCGTAGCTCCGGCAAACGGAATATCAAGTAGTTCATAAAAAGGAGAACGCTCGACATCGGCTCGAGACAAATGTTGCCCTAGTTCCGCTGCGCACCACACCGTGACAATCGCAAATGGTTCGCCATCAGCAAGATTGATACGGCGAACGCGCAACACCTGCAATGTGCCCAAGGACTTCGCGACATCTGCTGGTGCTTTTTCAAAAGCGAATTCCAGCACCTGTCGTTGCGGTGTCATGCCAGACGCCCGCATCTGATCTTCGATGGTTGCCAAGCGCGCAAGAGGTTGACGGACTGTTTCTCCGGCAACGAACCAGCCGAAACCTTGGCGGGCATCAACTAGCCCACTGTCGCGCAACACTTCTAATGCTTTTCGAATGGTGACACGACTGACCGAAAACTCTGCAGACATGTCTGATTCACTCGGCAGCAAACGACCCGCGGCATATGCGCCAGACATCACTCGACCCTTGAGTTCTTCAGCGATTTGGTGATAGCGAATGGTGCGCACTTGTATTATAGTTGTATACATCAAGACAAAACGCAAGTACATATTTCTTGCCCTGTGAAAGGCCCACTATGACTGTTTCAGCCGGCACTCCTATTTCTCTCGTGAACGCGGTGTACGCAACGCTTCCCGCCAATGCTGCTTTAGGTCGTGAACGCCTTGGTCGTCCACTTACGTTGGCCGAAAAGATTCTGATCAACCACCTTGTTGACCCAAAGACACAAGAGATGGAACGCGGTCGCAGTTACGCAGACTTCAACCCAGACCGTGTTGCAATGCAAGACGCAACAGCACAGATGGCGTTATTGCAATTCATGACTGCTGGTTTACCGCACACACTTGTGCCATCAACAGTGCATTGCGATCACCTGATTCTTGCAAAGACAGGCGCAAAGCTCGACCTTCGTGATGCAAACGACGTGAACCGCGAGGTCTACGACTTCTTGCGTTCAGTGAGCGCCAAATACGGCGTTGGTTTCTGGGGTCCAGGTAGCGGAATCATTCACCAAGTTGTTCTCGAGCATTACGCGTTCCCTGGCGGAATGATGATTGGCACAGACAGCCACACACCGAACGCAGGTGGGCTCGGAATGGTGGCCATTGGTGTTGGTGGTGCAGACGCAGTTGACGTGATGACCGGATTTCCTTTCAATGTTCGCTGGCCAAAAGTTATTGGAATCAAACTCACCGGAACATTGTCTGGTTGGTCAAGTCCGAAAGACGTCATTCTTGAAGTTGCTCGCCTTCTCACCGTTGAAGGCGGAACTGGCGCAATTGTTGAATACTTCGGTGATGGCGCAGACAGCATTTCTGCAACAGGAAAAGCAACAATCTGCAACATGGGTGCCGAAATCGGCGCCACCTGTTCAGTGTTCGGATACGACGCAAATATGTCGGCGTATTTGTCAGCTACAGGTCGTGCAGACATTGCAGCAGCTGCTGACAAGGTTGCTTCTGACCTGCGCCCTGATGCTGGTGCTCAATACGACCAAGTGGTTGAGATCAATCTCGATTCACTGACGCCTCTGATTAACGGCCCTCACTCCCCTGACCGCGCACACAAAATTGGCGCAAACGGTGTTGGTAAGGCCGCTCGCGAAAACGACTGGCCAATTGAAGTTTCAGCAACGCTTATTGGTTCATGCACCAACTCTTCATACGAGGACATCACACGTGCAGCGTCAATTGCTCGTCAAGCTGCAGCAAAGGGATTGAAAGCAAAAGTAGAACTTCTCATCTCACCAGGAAGTGAACAGATTCGCGCGACAATTGAACGCGACGGATTACTTGCAGATCTTGAAGCAGTAGGTGCAACAGTTCTGGCCAATGCCTGCGGACCATGCATCGGCCAATGGGAACGAGCAGCTGACAAAACAGCAAAACCAAACAGCATTGTGAACTCATTCAACCGCAACTTCCCGAAGCGTGCTGACGGTTCTGCAAACACGCTGTCGTTTGTAACAAGCCCCGACACTGTTATGGCAATTGCGTTGTCTGGTCGTCTTGACTTTGACCCAAGCGTTGACACCATCACAGCTCCAGACGGTTCAGAAGTGAAGCTTGATGCACCTCGTGGCGACATTCTTCCTGCAAATGGTTACAACGAAGGCGAAGACACATTCACTGCGCCGCCAGCAGACGGAAGTAGTGTCACCGTTGCTGTCAGCCCAACTAGTGATCGCTTGCAATTGCTTCAGCCTTTCACTGCATGGAACGGAAAGGACTACATCGGTCTTCCAGTCCTGATGAAGGCTCAAGGCAAGTGCACCACCGACCACATTTCAGCAGCTGGTAAGTGGCTGACATACCGCGGTCACCTAGAGAACATCTCTGGCAACTTGTTCATCGGTGCTGTCAATGCATTTGGTGGCGCTGTGGGCGAAGGCCTTGACGTCATCGACGGCTCGCGTCGTAGCTACCCAGACATTGCAAAGCACTACGGAGAATCAGGTGTGCAGTGGTGCGCAATTGGTGATCAGAACTACGGAGAAGGATCATCACGCGAACACGCTGCAATGGAACCTCGTTTCCGTGGTGGCGTTGTCATCTTTGCTCGCTCGTTTGCTCGAATTCACGAGACCAACTTGAAGAAGCAAGGTCTTGTTCCCTTGACATTCGCCGACCCAAAGACATATGACCTGATTGAAGAAACTGATCGCATCAACGTGCATAACTTGCCACCAGTGCCAGATCAACCAGTTAAGTGCTCAATCACAAAAGCTGATGGCACAACAGTTGAGTTCGAAGCAAAACACACATTCAGCCCAGAGCAAGTGGAATGGTTCAAAGCTGGATCAGCATTGAACATTGTTCGCGCAAAAGTTGCAGCTCAGAAATAACTAGTCGGTTCCCGGACGTCGATCATCTTCGGCGTTCGGGTCACCTGCATAATTCGACGGGTACGAACGACGTAGTTCATCCTCTGTCGGTTCGTAATACTCGCGTCCTTCTGGTGGAAGTAATGCGCTAATTGCAGTCATGATTGCAGCGGTATCTGCATCTGGATCTGTGTATCCCAAATGAACTGGCGTACCGACCACAATGATGACTTCGGGTGGTGACGTGACATTCGTAATGTTCGGAAGTTTCGCATTGCGTGGCCACACTTTCTCGGTTCCCCAGATTCCGATAGGAATAACAGGCGCACGCGTCGCGGCTGCAAGTTTCGCTGCACCCCATCGGCCCTTCAGAATCGGATCAAAGAAAGCATGTCCACGCGGAATAGTTCCCTGAGGCATTA
>JBIILS010000079.1:0-5392 GCA_044232585.1 Ilumatobacteraceae bacterium | reverse complement strand
CGCAATACTGTTGCACTGTTGTTTGCCGCAGTCGGTGTTGTTGTCTTGGGCGGCGTAGAACTAGGCAACGAACCCTTAGGACTCGTTTTCATCTTGCTTGCTTCTGTCATGTGGGCTGGTTACATCGTGATGGGTTCACGCGTCGCACTTGCAGACAGAGGAGTGTCGGGTCTAGCGCTCGGTTTACTTTTCGGAGGCATAGTGATTACGCCATTTGCTGCTGGTGATGCGGGTGCAGCATTTTCAAGTGGGAAAATACTGATCGGTTGCATTCTTGTCGGACTGCTTTCTAACGCAATCGGTTACGGCATTGATCAATCAACACTTCGACGAATTCCCATCCGACGTTTCTCTGTCATGTTGGCGCTACTTCCCGTGTGTGCAGCAATCTTCGGATTCGCATTTCTTGATCAATCTCCAAGCGTTCTCGACCTACTGGGAATGGCTTTAGTTTTGATAGGCGTTGCGGTACAAGAGCGAGACGAGACAGACCGCCACCATGAAGTGGTCGAGACCACCTAGCGTGGTATCTCATGGCAACCCCGACAAGACCCCTACGCCGTGTCGGCTTTTTGCTTGTCTTTATCTCGCTCGTATCGACACTTCTCACTACGGCACCGAACACAGCAGTTCAGGCCGAGCCACTACCCCCTGTCGGAGTCATCATTCGCGGTCACGGCAACGGCCACGGCCGAGGTCTGAGCCAATACGGTTCACTTGGATGGGCTACGAAACTTGGCGCATCGTGGCAAGACATTCTGAATTTCTATTACGGCGGAAGCGGCCGCACCCTTGCAACTCTCACAGAAGCTGATGCTGCAGCATTGCCAGGCGGCGTGATGAGCGTTCGGCTTCAAACTCTTGATGCACGACCTACTGCAGTGATCTCTGACAACATCACTGCATCATGGACCGGTGCTCCTGGCGCATACGGCGCACTAGTAGCTCGCATGGTGGCCAACAATGCGTATGACATTTACGCAGCCCCCACTGCAACGTGTGCGGCCGATACCGATAACCCAACAGGATTCACACTTATTGGTGACAACATTGCAGGCCCAATCGATTTTGTGACATCACAAGGATCTGTACCCACCGCCATTGCACCAACAGACTTGCTCGGCGTTTGTGAACCACCGTCCACCACATTCAAGAACGGTCGCATTCGTTATTACAGAGGAAGCATTCGCGCAACAATCGATATTTTGGGAAATCGGCGAACAGTCAACCTTCTCAACGCTGAGGCATATCTGCGAGGAGTTGTTCCACGCGAGTCTCCTGCCGGATGGGGCGACATTGCTGGCGGACTAGGAATGAACGCATTACGTGCGCAGTCTGTTGCGGCCCGAAGTTATTCACTATCTGAAGCTAGGTACACATACGCCAAAACATGTGACACGCAAGATTGTCAGGTGTACGGCGGAGCTGCATTACGAACAGTCGGTTCTAAAACAGCAAGCGTCATCGAAGACAAAAGAACAGATTTGGCAATTATTGATACCGCCGGTTACGTAATCAAAGACTCACGCAACGCCATCATGCGAACCGAGTTCACATCATCAAATGGTGGGCGTACAGCAGGTGGACAATTCCCAGCTCAGCTCGACAACGGCGATATCGCAGCTGACGCAGCATTGCAATCATGGTCGCGACTTTTGTCTTCCACAGACTTACAAAAGACATTCCCTACTATTGGTGTTTTCACGTCGATAACAACATCACACGATGGCTTAGGCGGCGATTGGAATGGCTACGCCACGTCTGTGGTCATCACAGGTACAGCAGGTTCGGTCACACGTACAGGGTGGCAATTCCGCAATGACTTTGACTTGAATTCACCATGGTACGAAACGTTCCCTGTCGCAGCTGCAGACCCAGCGTCGCCCTCTGTTGGCTCAATTTTGTTTATCGGCGATTCAGTTGGCGAAAGCATTGCATCCGAATTCGCAGCAATTGTCACCCCCGCGTATCCGACTATGAATTTTCAAGCATGTGCCGGACGCGGCATGGCAGGCGCTGGTTGTCTCTTTGCAGTCACTGCGCCACAAATCAATTCCGATGGAGTGGGTGTAGTTAACACGCTTGATGCACCCGCAATCGCGATTGTTGAATTGGGATATAACGATGACCCCGCAACTTTTGAAGGTGAAGTACAACAGATTTTGGCGGCACTCATCTCCAAGGGCGTACAGCGGGTCATTTTCGTAAACATGTCAACTCGCTCAACCAAACGAAACTATGCAAAGTCAAACGAGGTATTAGTTGCTGCCGCGGCAAAGAACCCCGGAATCACTATTTTCGACTGGAATGCCGCATCATCAGCTGCGAATCAGTGGAGATGGTTTGAAAACAAATCGTTGTGCTGCTTCGTGCACTTATCAACAACCGGACAAGCAGAATTTGCTTTGTTCCTGCGCCAACAACTTGATGCATTGCGCCCTGCTGGCACATTGCCAACAACTGTTGCAGTTGCGCCACTGATGCTCGGTCTCCCCCTTGCGAGAAAGAACTCGGGCGCCATGGTGACAGTTGTTCAGAAGAAACTGAACATCGCTCTTAATCTCGTTGGAAGATCACGACTAGCAACAGATGGTGCCTTTGGCCCTGGCACCGAACGCGCAGTCAATGCATTCCAAACCGCATCTGGTCTTCCTGTTACAGGAATCGTGGACAGAGCTACATGGGATGCATTAGGGCTTGCGGGACGTATCGATTTGGCAGTCCTTAAAGTCGGATCAAGACACCCCGCAGTTTCATCATTGCAACAGGCACTGGCAAAAGTGTTGAAGAAGAAGGTTGCAAATACCGGCGTCTTTACAACCGCACTCGCAAACGATGTGAAGCTATTTCAGAAGCGCGTCAAGTTGCCTGTTAACGGACGAGTTGGGCCGAGCACTTGGAAAGTGTTGACCGCAGCAGCTGCGCTGACTAGCCCTTAAAGCGAGCGTTCCATGATGCATCGCTCACCATGGTGATGTAGTTATCACGATATTCGCGCTTCAAACGCTTGTAGGTGCGCGCAATGCGAACTGAGTAACGGAAAACGTCGCGCTGAATCGCCATAAACCGCTTGTAGTCACGCTCGCAAATAAAGCCTTCATCAAAACGAGGGTGACGGTACAGGATCTTGTCGTGACGGATTGCTAAGCCAACTGCTCGAACATCAATTTGCGCAACGCCAATGTCGTTTGAGCGGAGGAATTTCGGAATCCATCTGCCTGCACCAGTTAGCGGAGACAGCAAGAATCCTCCGAGACGAATGATCTTTGGGCGTGGGGCTGTGAAACCAAGACTGAGAAGTTCTGGTGTTAACGGACCAGCCTTTTCTTCAGTTACATGACGCACTTCTTCATGTTTTGCTGAATGGTCAATCTTCATCCATTCAGCTGGCCCTGCAAGGAAATCTTTCATTCCGTGAATCATGTATTCGGCGCTTAAATAGCGATGTGAATATGCATTGCGGAAACCAAAGCCCAAAAAGCGCCATGCAAGGTGATGCCACTTGTGGTTGTCAAACACCAATGTGTCAATCAGTGCAAAGTTACGTACTTCGTAATACAACGACATCGGGTTGTTCTTCAGCGCGAAGTCTGCATGCCACACAGCAATGCCGTTCAACGTAACCGTGTGCCTGCCCGTATGCATCAGTCCAAAGGCCACATCATCACCGCGCACAAAGACAGGCAACGGATTTTGGGGCGCGACATGCATAGGGAATGCCGTGAACCACCACGCGGAATAATCGATTTCTGGTTCGAGATGATCATGCACCGCTTCGTAGCGGCTACGAAGGTCAACTCCACGGCCAAGAGCACGTAACGGATACACCGAGCGGAATTCATATGCTGACCCAGCTTCGAACTGCATCCACGGTAATTCTTCACTCATCATTGCACCATGAATACACAAGTCTGGATCTTTGGCATACGAGAAAAGAGAAATGGTGCGAACTATTGATTCAGGCTCGATTGAAATGTCGTCGTCCATAAAGACAACATGTGTGCTCCATCCCTCTTCACGAAACGCAATGAGCCCGCGAGCAAACCCACCGGCACCACCCAAGTTCGGGTTTGGCAGCACATGCACTGGCGCACCTGCGGGCAATTGAGGATCAAGGTTGCGCGCATTGTCAACGACAAGAACATGAAGATGCCCATTCACAGATGGTTCTGATGACTCAAGCGCAACCAGGCGTTCGATTGTCTTCAGAACATACTCTTGGCGATTGAACGTAGTGATCGAAACACCAAGACGAACGTCGCGTTCTGGCGCTTGCGACGTTGTCCATGTCCCCGACCGGACCACAACACCATCTTCAAGTGCAGTGACTGCAACATAAAACGATTCTGCTGCCAACGCCCGAATATCGGCGCATTGCAATGTGGTGGTTTCATCAGATGAGGCAATCACTGTCTCTGTTGAGTTGGCATAGGCAATAAGTTCGACCAAACAGTGACCAGACACATCCATCGAGACACCAATGTCTGAGATGTTTGTCAAACGGCTCCATCGACCAGATGCAAATGCACCAAATGCAGTATCAAAGGTTGCGCGTCCGCCCTTTGACAGTGATAGCCCTGCCTCACCAATAACGCCATGTTGGTGGCGCACATACAAAGTGGGCTCGGAGAACCCCGGCGCTGGAATCTGAATTCGAGCGAGGAGGTGGGAAGTCACCCGTCTAGTTTCACAGAGGATTGACCACGAACGGTGGCATTGGCCGATTTTCCCGCCTATTTGAAAGGTAAAGATTTGCCACCTCGAGGGCCTCTTTGATGGTCACATCCATGTCGAGATATCGGTAGGTGCCGAGGCGGCCGACAAATGTCACACCCGTTGCCCCGTTTGCCGCTTCGATGTACTGCACCAACTGCTCTTTTTCCTTCACTTGGCGAATGGGGTAATACGCGATGTCCCCTTCTTGCGCAAGGCGACTGTATTCGGTGTAAATCGTGCTGCCCTCGTGGGTTTCCCACGGTGCGAAATGTTTATGTTCGGTAATGCGTGTGTACGGAACATCAACGTCGCAATAGTTCATAACGGGACATCCCTGCACGTCTCCGACTTCTTCTGTCTCTACAAAATCAAGCGTGCGATAACCAAGTTTTCCGAACTGGCCCGAGAAGTATTCATCAATGGGACCAGACCAAAACACGTGTTCAGCATCAGCTAATTCTTCCGGAGAAATGGTGCGTCCGAGCGTTACTTCAATCAGTGGGTGATCAAGAATTGCTTCCACTATTGGTGTGTAACCATCACGCGGAATCGCTTGATATGGGTGATTGAAATAGCTGTCTTCGTAGGAAAATCTCACGGGCAACCGGGCCAAAATTGATGCCGGCAGCTCCGTTGGCGACACGCCCCATTGCTTCTGGGTATACCCCTTAAAGAA
>JBIILS010000002.1:0-61448 GCA_044232585.1 Ilumatobacteraceae bacterium | reverse complement strand
TCGCTTGATATGGGTGATTGAAATAGCTGTCTTCGTAGGAAAATCTCACGGGCAACCGGGCCAAAATTGATGCCGGCAGCTCCGTTGGCGACACGCCCCATTGCTTCTGGGTATACCCCTTAAAGAAGGCTTCGTACAAATCTCGGCCTACGAATTTCAGGGCCTGATCTTCAAAACTGACGGGCGTTCCAATGCTTGAATCAGCACGTTCAGTAATGAATTGTTCAGCTTCAGCAGGCGACATGGTGGTGTTAAAGAACTGATTAATAGTGTGCAAGTTCACCGGCAGCGAATAGACATGACCACCTGACGTTGCTTTCACGCGGTGGTTGTACGGCATCATGTCGCCGTACTTGTTTATGTAATCCCACACATGTTTGTCTGCCGTATGGAAAATATGTGGCCCATACACGTGAACCATTACGCCATTGTCGCGACGTTCCGTGTGCGCATTTCCTGCAACGTGTGAACGACCATCAACTACCCAAGTAGCGATGCCTGCTTCTGCTAATTCACGTGCAATAACAGCACCGGAAAATCCGGCACCGACAATAACGATGCGTGCTGTCATTCAGTAAACGCTAGTGGCTGAGCCAGGGCGCGCAGAGGCCATCAAGGTCTCGCACTTCAATTCGATCGCGATTTTCCCACACAACTTGGTTTTGTGGGTCAGCACGAAGCTTGAAAACGTGGAATGACATCTCAGTGGTGTCGATTGTGAGAATGCGTCCAATTAGCGGCTCGCCAAGGTCAAGGAGAACCTTGATGGTTTCGAGTGCCTGAATAGAACCAATGATTCCGGGCAGCACGCCAAGTACACCCGCTTCTGCACATGAAGGAGCGAATTCTGCCGGCGGCGGTTCTGGAACCATGTCGCGATAAGTAGGCCCACGCAATGGGTGGAACACCGACACCATTCCTTCAAAGCGAAAGATGCTTCCGTGCACAACTGGAATTCCAAGTTTCACGCTGGCATCGTTCAACAGATAGCGGCTGGGGAAATTGTCTGCGCCATCAACCACGATGTCGTATTCGCTCATGATTTCCATGATGTTTTCTGCACTCAAACGCATGTCATAGGTCTTGACAGTGACGTCTGGATTCAGCTTTTCAATTGTCTGGCGCGCTGAATCAACTTTGCGCTGACCAATGCGATCCATGTTGTGCAAAATCTGGCGCTGCAAGTTCGATGCATCAACATCATCCATATCAACAATGCCAAGCGTTCCAATTCCGGCTGCTGCCAAGTACAACGCAGCAGGTGATCCGAGACCGCCAGCGCCAAGCATCAGTACTTTTGCACCTAACAGTTTTGCCTGGCCTTCAATGCCGACTTCGGGCAACAACAAATGGCGTTTGTAGCGGTTGCGTTGGTCAGCTGTCAGCGTCACTGGCTGGCGCCATGCACGGCCTTCATCTTTCCATTTGCCAAAACCACCCGCCATTGACAACACATCGCTGTACCCGAGTTCTTGCAAAGTACGAGCGGCGAATGCACTACGCACTCCCCCTGCGCAATACACAACAATTGTCTGATCATGATCTAGCGCGCGTCCTTCGATTTGGGCTTCAAGATGCCCACGAGGAATGTGCACTGCGTTTTCAAGCGCACCTTCGTCGTATTCATCTGGTTCACGAACGTCAAGGACAAAGACATCACCTGCTTGAATACGCGCCTCAGCAGCTGCCGTATCAATTTCGACGATTTGGGATTTGGCGTTAGCCAAGAGGTCACGAAAAGTTGCCATGACCCAAAACCCTACCGACTAAGTCAGGAATCCAGCGCCAGAGACCAGAGCCTGCAAAATGGGGCTAATACTGCCGCGCAACAGCACGTGTGCATAGCCGTCCATATGAGTCGTATCACCGTTCACAATGACCACCTTCGCGCCACCAGCCTTGGCCCGTGGCACCACCTGGTTCGCAGGTCCAACGGCCAACGTAGAACCCACCGCCAATAGCACGTCGCACCGCCCTGCTTCATCGAATGCCCTGTCAATCACTTCAGGCACAAGAGCCTGTTCGAACAAAATGGCATCGCTCTTCACCACCCCACCACACAGTTCACAATGTGGGTCTTCCTCTCCAGCAATCACGCGTTCGATGAAATACTTCATTGGTCGACGATCTTTGCAATTCCAACAACGGCCGAACTTTATTGTGCCATGCACTTCCACAACATTGACCGGCTCGATACCTGAGTCCTGATGCAACCCATCAACATTTTGTGTAATCACTGCTGACAATTTTCCAGCACGTTGCATATGAACGAGTGCACGATGACCATCATTTGGTTGAGCAGTGCCATTGAAGTTTCGCACGCGACCTTCCCAAGCAACTTTCCGTACTTCAGGGTCATTTAAGTAATAACTCAACGTCGAAGTCTTTTCTGCCAAGGGATTACGAACCCACAGCCCGTTCGGACCCCGAAAATCAGGGATGCCTGAATCCGTCGAAATACCAGCTCCGGTAAACGCCACGATTCGTTCTGCGTCTTTTAACCATTGCGAAACCTGCTCAAGGTCGGCCGTAGAAATTTGTTCATCATTCACTGTCCTTATTCTGCCTGATGCGCACACATTGACAAGTACCAACACGAATTCGAGGGAACATGAAACCATCAACACTGAATACAAACGGCCAACTCGAGGTTCGCCCATGGCACGACCCCATTATCGAGACGAGCGGTTTTTCAATCGGCGATCCCTACGTCGAGATGTTCTGGCTCCCTGTCCTCGGACCAACAGCCACATGGTTGCTACGTCGTCTCGCAACAGGACTTGAACACGAGCCCCAGGGCTACTCCACCGACATGAACGAGTTGGCGCGCTGCATCGGAGTCGCTTGCACAGAAGGACGCCACAATCCATTTACCCGGGCCATGCAACGCTGCATCATGTTTGGAGTCAGTCACCAAATTCCTTCTGCGCTCAATAATGCACTTGCAGTTCGCACCGTCTTGCCCCCGATTTCACAGCGCCATCTCATCCGACTTCCAGAACAACTACAGAACCTCCACCGCGATTGGTCTGTAATCACCGCATAGAGTTGGGGCTATGTCAACGTTTGCGCGAATACGAATTAGTGCAATCTGTGTGACGCTCATCGCCATGCTGTGCCTACCAACCACGGCACTTGCAACACGGAAAACAAGCAATGTTGTCATTGTTGGTGATTCTGTTGCCAATGTCCTTCGCTGGGCACCCGAATCAATGAAACCTTTATGGAGCAGTCAATACAACGCCATTCTTGAGACATGGGGTTGTCAACAAATAATCGACAAAGGGTGCAGTCCTTCCTCGCAACTCAGCGCACTTGACAGAATCGTTAGTCATCGCCGAGACAACATTGATGTATATGTAGTTGCAACGGGCTACAACGACACTGGCAACGCCTATCTCAGCGCCGCCATTAGAAAAGTTGCTCGTGAAGTGAAATCACAAGGCGCAACACTCATCTGGCTCACATATCGCGAAGGTGGAAATGTTGAGATCAAGAACAGAATGTTCAATGACGTTGTTCGAAAAGAGCAAAAGAAACTGCAAATGGAATTGCTCGACTGGAACAAGATTTCCCGCAGGAATAAGCACTGGTTTTCTGGTGATTCAGTGCATATGAACCGTTTCGGCGGATTGCAGTTGGCTCGCCACATAAAGAAGGCTCTTGATGCCCATTACGGCTACGGCTCATCAAGCACAACTTCTACCACGACAACTACGACAACCACGACAATGCCGACTCCCACCACAACTACAGATCCAACTACAACCACCACGGTTGTCGGGCAATAGATTGAATTCGTGAAACTACGCATCTTTACCGAACCACAACAAGGCGCTAGCTACGCCCAACTTCTCTCGGTTGCACAACGTGCTGAACGCCTCGGATTTGACGCATTCTTTCGCAGTGACCACTACCAAGTGATGGGTGATCACTTTTCAGGTCTGCCAGGACCCTCTGACGCGTGGATCACACTTGCCGGAATCGCTCGAGAGACATCCACTATTCGTCTCGGCACATTGGTGAACTCCGCTACGTTTCGCAACCCGGGAGTCTTAGCTATCAGTGTTGCCAACGTTGACGACATGTCGAACGGCCGTGTCGAACTTGGTCTTGGTGCAGGCTGGTACGGAATAGAGCATTCGTCCTACGGCATTCCGTTCGCCCCACTTGGCGAACGATTCGACATTCTGACCGAACAACTCGCAGTAATCACCGGGCTATGGAATACCCCTAACGGCGAGCAGTTCAATTACACAGGCAAGCACTACACAATCAAAGATTCGCCAGCTTTGCCAAAGCCAGTTCAGTCTCCCCCGCCCATCATTGTCGGCGGTGGCGGACCAAAGCGCACACCCATGTTGGCCGCGCGTTATGCAGCAGAATTCAACATTCCTTTTTCTGGCATCGAACGATTCTCAGAACAGTGTGAACGAGTCCGCACTGCATGTACGTCTATCGGACGTGACCCACAGACCCTGATGTATTCTTCCGCCTTGGTTACATGCATCGGAAAGAATGATGCAGATATCGCACGCCGAGCAGCAGCACTTGGCCGCGAAGTTGAAGAGCTTCGCCTCAACGGGCTATGCGGTACACCAGCTGAAGCAATAGAACGGCTACAGCAATGGAACGCTGCAGGTGCTCAACGTATGTATTTGCAGTTTCTTGACCTGACTGATCTTGATCACTTAGATCTTGTAGCCGAACAGGTAATGCCTTTCGTATAGCAACTACGAAAAAAGTGTTTCAGGAATCATTCCTCGGTGAGCTGTAAGCAATTCGTCAACCAGTGCCCATATTTGGTCTAGGTCAAGTTCCGCTGCAGTATGCGGATCAAACATTGCTGCGTGATACACATGCTCACGCTTTCCAGTTAACGCAGCTTCCACCGTTAATGACTGAACATTGATATTGGTTTGCATAAGCGCTGCAAGATGCGGAGGTAATGCCCCGATGTGAGTTGGGGTAATACCGGAAGAGTCAACAACGCATGGAACTTCAACACAACAATCATCTGGAAGGTTGCTGATGATGCCCCGATTGGGAACATTGCCATACACAACTCGAGATTGGCCTGTTTCCATACTGTGAATAATGCCGCTGCCATATTCCATACTTTGCACAACACGTACGCGTGCTTCAGGGTTCTCTAACCGGGTACGCAATGTTTCCCAGCCTTCAATCTGTCGCTCACAGCGCCGTGGGTATTCATCAAGTGGAATTCCAAACTTGTCTAATAAGTCAGAACGTCCACTCTTGATAAACCAGGGCACGTACTCACTGAAATGTTCGCTTGATTCAGTGACGAAATATCCAAGGCGCTTGAACATTTCATATCGCACGGCATCTGACAACCCCTCGAAACCACCATCACTACGCTCTACGTCGCCACGAGTTGGCATGGGAAATACAGATGCCCGCTCTGCAATACGCGGATACAGATCTACAAGTTCATTTCCTTGTCGCTGCTCAAAATTCAAATAGAAAGCCATGTGATTAATTCCGGCACATCGATACTCAATCGAGTCAGCATCAATCTCTAAGTCTTCAGCCAACTGATGTGCAGTGTGTTGCACGCTGTGGCACAAGCCAATTGTTTTGATTGTAGATGAACGAGAAATTGCCCAGCACAACATGCTCATCGGATTCACGTAATTCAGCAAAAGAGCATCAGGACACAGTTCTTCCATATCACGGCAAATATCAAGGATCACGGGAATGGTTCGAAGACCACGCATGATTCCACCAATTCCCAATGTGTCAGCGATTGTCTGTTCCAGTCCGAACTTCTTTGGAATTTCAAAATCGATCACAGTCGATGGCTTGTACCCGCCCACTTGAAACATTGTTATGACATAATTCGCACCAGCTAAAGCCGCCCGTCGATCAGTGGTTGCTTCAATTGTGGCCGGCACGCCGAGAGTTTCAACGATCTTGTGCCCAACAATCTCAGAAGTACGCAGTCGTTCTTCATTGATGTCATGCAAGACAATGGTGCTCGACGACAGTTCAGGAAAACTGAGAATGTCGCCCATGAGATTGCGCGCAAATACTGTGCTTCCAGCGCCTATGAATACTATGCGTGCCATTCGCCCATGGTAGGCGCCCCGCTATTACCTACAAGACATTTGTGGCAAGAAGAACCACTGAAACGACACCTATCGCCAGGCGATACCAACCGAATATCCGCAGAGAATGTGACTCTAAGTACCCAACCATCCACTTCACTGCAATGACAGCAGTAAGGAAAGCGCAGATGAGACCGATTGCCGGGGCGAGTAATCCGAACTGGTCAACCAATTCACTTCCATGTTTTGTTAAGTCGAGTGCAGTTGCAGATGACAATGTGACAAGCCCAAGCAAGAAACTGAACTCGATTGCAGCCGACATCGATAAGCCCACGGCAAGTGCGGCGATGAGCGTGACAAGACTTCTGCTTACTCCTGGCCACAGCGCCAAACTTTGAGCACATCCAATAATAACTGCCGCCCGTATCGACATTTCGTGAAGAGCCACTGTTCCAACTGTTGGTTTCCATACGAGAAGCACCACTCCTCCGACTAGCCACGCAATAGTTACTGGTATCGGGCCGAATAGGGCGCTCTTCATTGCATCCCCAGCGACAACACCAATGAAAGCGGCGGGCAAAAAAGCAACGACTAATCGAATCAGAAAAGCTCGACCATCTGCATCCGCACCAACAAGACCTCGCGCTGCAGACCACACACGATGGCGATACAAAAGCAAGACTGCAAGAATCGCTCCGAATTGAATCGCAATGGAATAGGTATCTGCTGCGCTCGATGACCCAGATCCGAATCCGATGAGCTCACCCACTACAAGTAGATGCCCCGTAGACGAGACGGGTAGGAATTCTGTAATTCCTTCAACTATTCCCAGAAGCACCGCTTGAGGAATAGATAAGAGACCAGAGAACATAACTTCCAGTCTGACACTCGACAGATCGAAGAATCAGTCAATCACTGCCCATAGAGAGCCGTTTGACTTACGACCATCAATCTTCAATGTTCCATATTTCGATGGATACTTGTAGTCAGAAGACATTGCGACCATCACAGAAAGATCATGCATGAGACATGCTGGCCCTTTTTGAATCTTGAGTGCATGTTTTGCCCCAGGAATGAGAGCGTTTACAACAGGCATGGTGACGCGTTGACGAACCCCAGTTCCATCCCTGTCTGTATAGGCCATGGTTGACAACGGCAACCCTTGGCTTGAGGCAATAGAAACCTGCACGCAAATCGCATTGGGGTCCGTTGCTTCTGTTGCCTCAATGAGCTTTCCGATTGTTCGACTCTCGAACTCCATTTGAACAGTTTCCATCGAATCTGACATCGAGGTGAACCCTTGTTCAATTACCGAGACAAATTCTGCCCGTCGGCTGTTCGTGATTGTCTTGTCCACGGGACGAGTGCCCCATACGCAATAGTCAACTTCGCTGGCATCCACACAAGGACCAGCTGTTTTGCGTCCTTCCGTCTTGACCACTGGAATTGTTTCAGCAGGTATTGAAATCTCCGGCGCAACGGGAATAGTGGTTGTGGTGGTTGTTGTAGACGTGGTCGTGGTTGATGATGTCGTGCTAGTTGAGGTTGTTGTGGTCGGCGTACTGCTATCGCCGGAACAGGCAGCTAGAGATAGACACAGCCCCGCGATAATCACAAATTTTTTTGACATATCTCTCATTTCACTACGATGTTTGACCGAATTGTTTCAGAACCTGACGTTCCACGGCCTGATAACACAACGCTCACAAGTGATCCACTAGTCAGGCCCTTAATCACGCAACTCGTTGATGACGTTTTCTTACATGCACCAGTTGAAGGGTTCACTGCAACAGACTGTACTTTCCCAAGTGAATCTTTTGCTTTCCATTTCACGTTGACAACACCAGCAACATTGGACGTAATGGTTGGCGTAATCGTGAGCATGCCGGAAGTGATCTTCCCGTTAGCAGCTATACGTAACAGTCCATATCCGCTTGAATAAATCTTTATGGTGCCGGTCGACATAACGCGCCCGTAGCAGTAATTGGCTTTGCCTTTTATCTTTGCTAAGCGAAAAGTCTTTTTGTTGGGCGATGTTCCCTCGCCGAAGCCGTAGACACTCTTTGACCCTTTCTGAGCAATGCAATACAACTCAAATAGATCAACGTTGCTCTGGTCTGCGGCATCAGCAATTACCGTTGCAACCAAATCAGAGCCTTCAAATTTTCCAGCAATAGTTGGATTCTCAGGTGTTCCCGCAAGCGTTCTGGACGTAAATCTTGTTTCGCGCGTTCCTATTGAATTTGTGCCCTTGACAATCAAGGTATGTGCTGTTTTACGTTGCAGCCCAAAGAATGAGCACGTTGAATCACCCTCAGGGGCAATTGTGCAGGATTGACTACCTTCAATTTCTACGGTCGGGTTGCCAATTAGCGGTGACCCACCGGTGTCTACATGAATCTTGGCCACGATTTCGTCAGAGGTATTTGTGAACGACGCAGAGAATATTGGTGGAGAATTTCCTAGCAACTCTGCAGTTGAAGTAACTCTGGTTGATCGTGAAACTCCGTTAGCACCAGCGACTCCAGGCGTATACGTCACCGCTCTACTGATGTTCGAAATAGTGCACGACAATTCCCACACCAATGCGACACAACTCTTTGTGGCATCTTCGACAAAATCAACATTCCATGTTGATGGTTCATTTGAACCAAATGCATCTGCCGCGATTTCCCAATTGATCAAGAGGTTTGTTGCCCCCGAAGGGTCTGGAGTTGCCGAAACAGTCGCAGGCGCGGCAACTTCTGCATTAGCAATCGGCTCGATTTGAACTGCTGCTGTTGTTCCGTCGACAGATGCCAATGTTATCTTGAATCGATTACGAGGGTCTGTCCATGAACGAAGTGGCAGTAAGCGCGGATCCGTTGCGTAATCAATTCCGTTCAATGTCGTAGTGGGTGGCGTCAAGTCACAGAGATAACTAGTGCTAGTGGGTGAACCAAGAACCCCACCCAGACTGATGCGATGTTCAGCGAATTCTTTTGAGGGCTCGTATGTGATTACTAATCCGCCGTGCACCGCACGATTGGGGTCAGTTACATACGTGAGATCATTCGGGTTGTATTGCACCCAAAATGAATTATCACCCAGCACTCCATCTGTTGCAGGAATATTGATTGCAGTGACCCCAAGATCTGAACGATCTGGCCGATTCAGTGAATACGTTGCAGATGTACCCGCCCACACTGCGCGATTAGCCTCAGGCAACCAACCGATGCTCGCAAGAAATGTCGGCGAATAAAAGCCAGATGGCCCTGCCATTCCCATCGTGCTGGTGACATCTCCATACTCAACTTCTTCGCAGGCCTTCAGGTAGGTCATAGCGACGCCAGCATTACATGCATTCGCATGAGGGAGTCCCAGATTGTGCCCCAATTCGTGGGCCCAAATCCCCTCGTAATTGGGAGACGTGTAGGTCCATGTCAGTTTCCCGCCTACTTCGCCAAGTCCGCCAAAACTACAGTCCTGGTTCTCGCCCGTAAATGTCATCATCAGATGGTTCGAGGTGTCATATAGTCCCTTCTCCTTTGCAAATGCGACGGCCACGTCAGACATTGCGTAGAAATCACACTGACCAACGCCGTTGACTGATGACACATCAAGAACGGACGTAAAGCGAACACTCAATGCTTCTTGGTTCGCCGACTGCGCGCGCCACCATGGTGTCAACTTGCTCACAATTGTGTTTGCCATGGTGCGATCTGAGGTTTTCCAGGTTGCTCCCGGCCACTGCAATGGAATCACAGTCACAGAACGAGAGGCTGTTACTCCGGTTGTCTTCACGGGTTGTCTCACTTCAACTGCAGATGACATTGAACGCGCCGAAACTTCATCCCCTAGCGCAGTCGGAAACTCAAGCACCGATCCACTGACTTTGTCTACAACCACAGAAGCGTCAACGGGCGTGAGACTAGAACCGGTGTTGATTGCCCAGACAGAGTTCCCTGCCGCCTCAAAGCGGCCATCATTCGAAGCAAGTTTGCGCAACACTCCGCTCGCTCCTTTCGGAGCGGTTCGCATTGCAGCATCAGCCGACGCACTCCAGACAGTTGCGCTCAACACCACGATCGGGAACAGCAACCAAATAGCTTGAAACCTTTTCATTTCTTGAGCGTATCTGGAATCTATAACTGACTGGCGAATTGCGCCTTTATGAATTCAACGCCTTCACAGCGTTCAACAACGGCGTGATGTCAACGTCGGCCCCGCTGCCCTTGCCGTCATTTTCACCGTGGCCAAATGGATTATCAAGATCGCGCACCAGTAGCCACAAGTAAGCGTAGGCAAGACTAAGAACTGACGGCGCAATCCACGACATGATCGACGACGGAAAGCTCACAATTGCAAGAGAACCTTGTAGCACCAGCACCAATATCGACATCAATACATAACCCGATTGAACAAAGGACGTATTGCGGACCACTGCAACTCTGTTCAAGGTTGCATTTATCTCACCATTGAGCACCATCAAACGCCCAACATAATGCGACGCCATGCCTGCTTTTTCAAGATCAACAATTAGCGCAGGGAAGTCTGACAGCGAGTTCCACATCTCTTCTTCTGAATTGGTTCCGACAAACCATCCTGCAATCGCATTTCCTACTTTTGAAATACGTGCATTAATCATTGATACGTCAAGATCTTTTGCTAACAAACCAGAATGCGCTGTGGAACGAAACCCAGAAAGGGCAACCGCGACAGATGCAGGCAATTTTTCTGATTCTTTGTAATCGGAGAGAACTCCACCGAGCATGAAACCCAGAATCAAGGTCACACCTGTGATGACAGAACCGATTTCGCCAAACGTGGCTACTTCGCCGATATCGAACACTTCCTGCAAGACATATCGAAGAACCAAGACTGCGAAAACTGCCGGCAGAGCCAACAGTGCTAGGCGAAATCGATTCAATAAATTCTGAAGTGTTCTAGTTTCAATCACCTATAAAAACTAGTTCATCAATTGGCAGCCCCAACGGGATTCGAACCCGTGCCGCCACCTTGAGAGGGTGGTGTCCTAGGCCACTAGACGATGGGGCCAAGTAGCGATAAGACTCTACCGAGCATGAAACCGTTTGGGAACGGGAGCCTTTGTATCTGAGCCCTATTGAGGTTCGCGAGGCAGACCAAGCACTCGTTCGCCAAGGATGTTGTGCTGGATCTCATCTGTGCCGCCTGCGATTGATTGACCAGGGACAGAGACAAGGACTTCTGCAACCATGCCAGTAGCTGGCGAATCAGGACCCATCAACATTCCGTCTGCGCCGGCAATACGGCCGTGTGCAAGCGACGCAAGACGAGCGATTGTGCTCATCGCTAACTTGCCGACTGAACCTTCAGCCCCTGGCGGCTTACCCAGTTCACGAGCTGCTCGTGCACGATCTGCGGTCCATCCGCTTACCTTTTGCATTGCAAGAATACGCGCAACTTCTTGACGCAACATTGGGTCAGCATTGAGTTCACGCTCAGTGAGTTGTGGAACTAAGAGATCAACACGGCCCGCACGTTGCGGATACCACTTGTAGGTCTCCATGTATTCGGTGTATTCGATAAGCGCTTCTTGCACTGCTCGACCACCTGTATTTACTTTTGGACGCGACACAATATTGCCAAATCGTCGTTCGTGCGCAAGGGTTGCCAATGCAACAGTCCAGCCCGCATTAACGTCGCCCACCACAAAATCTTTCGGAAGTCGCGCGTCTGTCATAAACACTTCGTTGAACGAGGAGTGATAATTCATCTGTGCCAGTGGGCGAACCATTACACCCTCTTGCTTCATTGGCAAAACAAAATATGTAATGCCATGATGCTTCGAGACTGATGAATCTGTGCGCGCGAGCAAGATGCCGTAATCGGCATGATGTGCACTGGTATTCCACACCTTTTGGCCATTGATGATCCATTCATCACCATCAAGAGTTGCTTTGGCTGAAAGGCCGGCCAAGTCAGAGCCTGCGCCAGGTTCGCTGAACAACTGACACCAGGAATATTCGCCTGTGAGTGTGGGACGTAAAAACTGCGACTTCATGTCTACTGAGCCATGTTCAAGAATCGTGGGAGCAGCTAACGACATACCAACACCGGTTGGTAGACCAGGTGCGCCGATTGCGTTCAGTGCTAGCGACACGGTGCGTTCGCTCCATGCGGGAAGGCCTTTACCCATCCATTGCGTCGGCCAATGTGGGACTGCCCACCCCGAATCAACGAGACGCTCACGCCACTCACGCAATGAAAGTTCTGGGTTCCAGTTCTTGTGTAACCATTCAGTGCATTCTTCATGCACAGAGTCGGGATTGAAATCAACCGACATCGTGCTACTTAGAGTCCGGACGGATCAATTGCCATGCCGAAACGCAATTTGTTGTTGGCATGTCCGAGATGTTGCAAAGAGAATGCAGCGCGAAATGCGTTGTATTGGCCTTGCGCTTCGAGCGTTTGATTAACAGATTCTTTGGCAAGCTTCAAAGCAAAGCCGGGTTTCGTTGCAATCTTTGCGGCCATCGCCATTGTGGCCGAATCAAGCTCTGCTGCCGGCACCACTCTGTTGATCATGCCCGCATCCATTGCTTCTTGAGCCGTGAAGGTGTCGCCCGTAAACAGAAGTTCTTTTGCTTTGCGCGCTCCAAATTCCCAGGGGTGAGCAAAATACTCGACACCGTTGACCCCGAAAGCAACAACCGGGTCTGAGAATGTTGCATCGTCTGCAGCAATGATGATGTCGGCAACCCACAACAACATGAGCCCACCAGCGATAGTCATTCCTTGCGCAGCTGCGATAACTGGCTTAGGAATATTGCGCCAACGCCAACACATGTTGAAGTACACCTCTTCCTCATGCGCCATCATTCCTTCTTGGCCTTCACCAGTGAAACCTGATTGTGGAAACACTTGTGGGAAATCAAGATGGTTCGATTTGTCACGCAAATCATGCCCGGCGGAGAAATGCTTTCCTTCAGCGCGAAGCACAATGACCTTGACATTGGAATCACGGGCCGCTGAGTCGTAACACGCATTCAGCTCATAGGTCATCTGATTGTTCTGCGCATTGCGCTTGCTGTCACGATTCAGCGAAATAACGGCGATGCCTTGATCGCCCGGTTGTTGAACACGGTAAGAAACCGTTTCAAGGGAGTTGATATCAACGTCCATTTGGTTGGGGAACAAGGACTCGAACCCTGAATAACAGTTCCAGAAACTGCTGTGTTGCCAATTACACCATTCCCCAGTGCGTTCATCAGTTTAGCGGTGACTCACCATGACCACCACCGTGGACCTAGCCCGTGATATCGAACAAAGTGCCAAAACCAATGATTCGGCCGAGGGAAACACCAGCAATTTCACGAATCAGTTTCGATTTTTCAGAGGAGCCAGAAAGGACCCCGTCAGGCGAAGCCGAACTATGGGAACGAAAGCCCAACTCTTCCAGCGACAATGCGGCGCGCTGCACATGCCACGAGCTGCTGACTACAACCACAGAATCAACGTCTGCTTCGTTCAATAGCGGGGCCAAGTTCTCAATAGATTCCCATGTGGAACTACCAGCTGATTCAACAACGATGTCAGCTACCGGCACTCCCCTGTCGGTCAGCCATCGTCGCGACGTATCACCTTCGGTGAAACGATCTCCCGGCCGTTTGCCGCCAGTCACTGCAATAACAGGTGCCTGCTTTTGTTTCCATAGGTCAAGCGCTTGTTGTAATCGCGATGCAAGCAACGGCGATGGCACGCCGTCATATTGAGCCGCTCCCATGACAACTATCGCATCAACAGTTTTTGCGTACTGATGCGTGCCAGCCCAAGTAAGTGACACTGCAGCAATTCCCACATACGAAACAAGAGCGAGACACACTCCCAAAGTGAGGACTATTGCAGAACGCACAAAAGCGCGCATTTCAGAAATTATCCCAGCCGTGCAATGCCGGCAGTAAGGCGGCGAATCGTTTCCTCGCGCCCAAGAATCTCAAGACTCTCAAACAAAGGGGGGCCAACTGTTCGTCCGGTAATTGCAACACGAATCGGCGCTTGCGTCTTACCCAACTTCAAACCGTTGGCTTCCGTCCAGGTTTCAAGAATTCCCTTCAAACTGTCGTGGTTCCAATCGGCAGATGCGATTGCTGCGTTGAAGTCCGCGAGAACTGTGCGAGCAAAATCTGCACTCATTGTTTTATTCCATGCATCGTCATCAATTGCAGGGTTCTCCAGGAACAAGAAATCAACCATTGCAGGTATTTCAGACAACGTAACCACTCGAGTTTGCACTAGAGGTGCTGCTTGCACGAAGACGTCTGAATTAAACCGACTCGCCGGCCATGCTTCAGTGGATGCCAGCACAGGAGACGCTGCCTGAATGAATTCATCTAACGACATGGCGCGAATGTAGTCACCATTGAATGAAGCCAATTTCTTGATGTCAAAGAACGCTGGCGAGTGATTCACATCTTCCAAACGGAACTCTTCCACCATTGAAGACCATGGAACTATTTCAGTGTCGCCAGCCGGAGCCCATCCGAGCGTCATGAGGTAGTTGATCATTGCATCAGGAAGAATTCCCTCTTCGCGATATTGCTCGAGAGCAACTTTGTCGCGGCGCTTAGAAAGCTTCTTGCGTTGTTCGTTCACAAGCACTGGAACGTGTGCCCAAATTGGTGGCGTTGCACCCAGTGCTTCCCACAACATCTGTTGCTTTGGCGTATTCGGCAAATGCTCTTCTGCACGCACTACATGAGTGATACACATCTCGATGTCGTCAACCACATTTGCGAGCAAGAACATCGGGCTCCCGTTACTGCGCAACAATACGAAGTCTTCGATGGTGTCATTGGAGAATTCCACTTCACCACGAACAAGGTCGGAAACGATGGTTGCGCCTTCCGGTACACGAAACCGCAATACGTGCCCAGGGCCACCAGCAAGCCCGCGGTCACGTGAGTAACCGTCATAGCCCTGCTTGCCTGATGTCTTTGCGCGTTCTTGAATTTGGTCAGCCGTTAGGTCGCACCAGTAGGCCTTACCTGCAGCGTGCAGTTTCATGGCAGCAGCAATATGAAGCTCTGCGTTCTGTGACTGGAAGTACGGACCTTCGAAACGTGGCGACTGTGAATCAATTCCTAGCCACGACAGAGCGTCAATGATGCCTTGGGTCCATTCAGGACTATTGCGTGATTCGTCAGTGTCTTCAATTCGCAAAACAAACGTTCCGCCCGTACGTAACGCAAGTGCCCAGTTATAGAGAGCGGTGCGGGCTCCCCCAACGTGGAAAAAACCAGTCGGTGATGGAGCAAAGCGATAGCGAGGAGAATCAGACATGACTCTGAAAGGTTAGTGGCACAGCGATTGAACGACAGTCAACGGTAGTTTGAAGAGATGGACGGCTTCACAGAGACAGAACAACTCAATGTGCTCGGAGAGCGCTTACGCACGTGCTGCACATCTCCGGTAACAGGCTTTTATCGCACTGGCTGCTGCGAAGTCGGTGGTGACGATGTTGGGGTTCACGCCGTGTGCGCCATCATGACCGATGAGTTCCTTGAGTTCTCGAAGGCTGCGGGTAACGACCTCTCCACTCCAATGCCCCAGTACGGATTTGCGGGCCTCAAGGCCGGCGATCAGTGGTGCTTGTGTGCACCACGATGGCAGGAAGCGTTTGAAGAAGGCAAGGCACCGCAAGTGAAACTGCATTCAACGCACATGGCAGCCACAGAGTTTTGTGATGTTGAAGGGCTTCGTGCCCACGCGATTGATCTCTAGCGCGACAACGTGTCGTGAGTGAAGCTCATCAGTAAATCAGCGTCGCCGGTGATTGATGAACTCAAGCCATGAACAACAGGAAGAAGTTGTTCGCAAAAAAACCGTGCTGTGGCAACTTTTGCAGAAATGTCATCAGCTGACATTTCTGAGTGAACCGCTAAATGCGCTGATCTGGCCATTACATAACCACCAACCAATGTTGATAGTTGAGTGAGGTACGGCGTAGCGCCAGACAACACAGCAACTTGGTTCGTGCCGTTCTGCTGTAACCATTGCGTAGTACCACGTACAGACTTCAACGCTGACTGCAATGCGGATGCGAGAGACTCAAGCTCGGGATGTTTGATGAGTTTGGCATCTAATGCATCGATCTCATCAAGCAAGCCGCCGAGAACTGCGCCACCTTTGAGTCCCATTTTGCGACCAACCAAGTCCATTGCTTGAATTCCATTGGTGCCTTCATAAATGGTGGTGATGCGGGCATCGCGATAATGCTGTGCGACACCAGTCTCTTCAATGAATCCCATGCCGCCATGAATTTGAATTGCGATACCCGTGAGGGCAACACCCATGTCAGTACCCCAGCCCTTAGACAGTGGTGTTAACAATGCGGCCAAGTCAGAAGCTTTTTCACGTTCTGCTGCATCAGGATGATGTGCAGCAACATCAATGCACGCAGCATTCCAATACAACAAACGACGAAGGGCTTCAATCGTTGATTTCATCGTGACAAGCATTCTCTTCACGTCTGGGTGATCAATGATGGAAGATGCTTCACCAGCCGGTGCCCCAGGTGCACGACCTTGATGACGAAGAACTGAATACTCAAGAGATTGTTGATACGCACGTTCTGCAAGCGCCAGCCCTTCAAGACCCACAGAGAGACGTGCTTGGTTCATCATGGTGAACATGTATTGCATGCCATGGTTCTCTTCACCAATGAGATACCCAATGGCGCCATCATTGTCACCAAACGACAAAACACAAGTAGGGCTTGCTTTGATGCCTAGTTTGTGTTCGATAGAAACACACGACACATCGTTCTTTGCACCAAGAGAACCGTCAGCACCCACAAGGTACTTCGGAACAATGAAGCATGAAATACCTTTGGTTCCGGCTGGAGCATCTGGCGTACGCGCCAACACCAAGTGAATGATGTTGTCTGCCATGTCATGCTCACCAAAGGTGATATAGATCTTGGTGCCGTAAATGCGATACGTGCCATCTGCCTGCGGCACAGCTCTCGTGCGAACTGAACCGACATCACTTCCCGCATCTGGCTCGGTGAGATTCATGGTGCCAGTCCACTCGCCCGTAATCATCTTTGGCAGGTATGTCATTTTTTGAATCTCGTCACCATGATGACGAATAGCGTCGATTGCACCCTGCGTCAACAATGGCGCCATGCTGAGTGCCATATTTGCCGAGTTCATCATCTCTTGAATTGCGATACCGACAACAAAGGGGAACCCTCCGCCACCAAAACCAGTATCAAAAGAAACAGCGCCCCAACCAGCTTCAACATAGGCGTGATACGCCTCGATGAAACCTTCGGGTGTTGAGACTGATCCGTCAGCGTTTCGCTTAGCGCCTTCGTTGTCTCCTGATTTATTCAGCGGAGCAAAGATGTCGGTCATGAAGCGCCCTGCTTCAGCGAGCAGGTCTGAAACCATACTGTGGTCAGCTTCACCAAAGTGGTCGTACTTCATGATTGAAGGAAGATCAACAAAAGAGTTGAGTGAAAACTCGATGTCTGACAGTGGGGCTGAGTAAATGGTCATGCGGAAAAACCTGTGAGTGAACGCCAGTGCGTGGAAAATTGAGTCACCACATCTGTTGGCGACATTCTCAGGGTTTCATTCGGAGCCATGTCAGCAATTGCGCGGCCCTCTTTATAGTGATGAGCAGCGTTGCCCACACCAACGAATAACTCACGTCGCACCGCAACCAAATCAGCTGGCGGAGCATCAGACAGATAGCCCCACATGCCAAGTGCAACGTTCAAGTCATGCACCACTGGCGCGCGACCAAATAGTGAGGCACGTCGCAACGCAATAAGTGAACAACCACGCAATACGTCGTCCATCTCTTCACCTGGCGCTAAACGAACACGAGCACGTGCGCGCTTGGCCAAACCAATGATGTATCCCTGATCCGGACCTTGATATCCAAGGCGCTCGCCTTCTGGCTGACGTCCTTGAATTTCTCCAGGGCGACCTAGCGACCACGATTCAGGAACCGAATCAGGAGACTCGTAGTAGCGAACCGGCTCAACCGGAGGAACTGGAGAAAAGCGGGGAGCTGACATGCACTAAAACTCTACGCCGAAGCGTGGAGTAGTCCATAGATCAATGACTCTTCCAGGGCATTCCAGGAGGCTTCGATGATATTTGCCGAGACTCCGATGGTGGTCCATGACCTGTCGCCATTTGTGGCGTCAAGTAGCACTCGAGTGATTGCACCAGTGGCCGTTGCGCCATCCAAGATTCGCACTTTGTAGTCAACGAGGTGCACCTTGGCCAATTCCGGATAATGCGGCAACAATGATGCACGAAGCGCAGCGTCTATTGCGTTCACCGGACCATTGCCCGCCGCCGTGTGCACATAGCTCTGAGCCCCAACGCGCACCTTGACCGTTGCTTCAGTAGTGAATTCACCATTTTCAGCTTCATCGGTGATGACACGCATTGATTCCACGTGAAAAGCCTCATGCTTCCATCCGCTTGCGCGACGCATCAATAGTTCAAGTGATGCGTCAGCTGCTTCGAAGTGATAGCCCTCGTGCTCTAGACGCTTCAGGTCTTCAATGACTGAGCCAATTGCAGCGCCGTCCATCTTCAAACCGAGCTCTTCAGCCTTTACTTCAATAGTTGCTCGTCCAGCCATTTCACTGACAACAAAACGTGTTCCGTTTCCTACGACTACTGGGTCAATGTGCTCGTATGCATCTTTCGCACGCTTGATAGCTGACACGTGTAACCCGGCTTTATGCGCAAACGCAGATGAACCAACGTACGGAGCCTGAGGATTAAGTGGGCGGTTCAGAACTTCAGCCACATGATTGCTAACGGCGGTTAGGCGATCAAGGTTGCCTTCTGGCAAACAACGAAAGCCCATCTTCAATTCAAGGTTCGGAATAACTGTGGTGAGGTTGGTGTTACCAGTGCGCTCCCCCAGTCCGTTCAATGTGCCCTGTACGTGGCGAACACCAGCCATTACAGCTGCCATTGAGTTAGCTACCGCACACCCGGTGTCGTCGTGACAATGAATACCCAATGTTGCGTCGTTGCCGACGAATGCCTTTACCTTTGTGACAATCTCTGCGATTTCATGAGGCAATGAGCCACCGTTTGTATCGCACATCACCAAGTGAGTTGCACCCTTCATTACAGCAGCGCCAACAACGCGCATTGCGAATTCAGGATTGTTCTTGTAACCGTCGAAGAAGTGCTCAAGGTCAACCATTACTTGACGACCATTGCCAGTCAAGAACTCAACTGAATCAGCAACCATTAGTTCGCCTTCATCAAGAGTTGTCTGCAATGCCTCGGTGACGTGATAATCCCATGACTTTGCAACAATGCACACTGCGGACGTATTGGCATCAAGAAGATTGCGCAATGTTGCGTCATCGTCAACTTTTCCTTTCGGACGACGTGTTGAACCGAATGCAACCAACGTTGAGTGCTTCAACTTCAATTCCGTGGCTGCGCGCGCAAAGAACTCAATATCTTTCGGGTTGGCTCCTGGCCAACCACCTTCAATGAATTGCACGCCGAGGTAATCAAGTTGTTCGGCAATACGAAGCTTGTCTTCGACAGTTGCCGATACGCCTTCTACTTGCATACCGTCACGCAATGTGGTGTCAAAAGCTTCGACTAGTTCTTTGGTGTGTTGTGTGTTCATGTGAGTGTTCTTCTTTGGGGTCGTCTGGTTCAAAAGTTTGGGAATGAAAAAGCCGCCTTAGAGGCGGCTGGAACGCGCACGTCGGAGACCGGCGTGCGCTAACGAATAATGATGATCGCGACAGCGGTGCCGACGAGGCGGCGAGAAGAGCTGGCGATTGACATGTGGACAGTCTTGCGCCTTCCCAGGCCATTCGTCAACCCCCTGACCCAACTTATTGACGGGCCGCCACTAGGAGCCCACAGACTCATTGCCGTTTGGTCAGTTGACGCCATATGCGCTGGGCTGCGCGGGAATTCATAAACGGACGAACAGAGCGGTACACACGACCAGGCACCACCACGATCTTCTTGCGACGCAGGCCCTTGATCCCTGCCTGTACCACCGTGTCTGACGTGATCCACATCCACCCCGGAACCTGCTTTTCAAGATGAGCCAAGCCGGCTCGTTCATGCAAGTTGGTGTGGACATATCCGGGGCACAAGACACACACTCGAATTCCGAATCTTTCGGTTTCTGCAGCCACACTGCGTCCGTAGGCGGTGACGAACGATTTGGATGCTGCATACATGGCTGAATTTGGCATCGTGATCAACGAAGCAATGCTGGACACAATCAGAATGTCTCCTGACCCTCGTTCGGTCATTGCAGGAATAAGTCCTTCAAGTAGTTGGGCAACTCCAACACCGAGCAAATAACTCATTTGATCTAGTTCCGCCCAGTCACGCGTGCCCACTCGGCCCGCAATAGTGACTCCGGCATTTGCAACTACAACATCAGGTTGTGGGCACACACCCAAAACACTTGCAACACCATCAGGCTTTGACAAGTCTGCAATACAAATCTGGCAGCTTGCACCAGCAGCGATTACTTCCGCGCAAACTGCACTCAGTTGCTCAACGTCACGCCCGACGAGGACTAGGTCAAATCCAGTTGCTGCGTAGTGCTGAGCGAACGCTTTCCCAATGCCCGACGATGCGCCGGTAATTAGTGCAATGTGACGAGACACGTCAGGACTACTTAGTCCGGTCTTGGTACTCTTTCAATGAGGCCATACCGAACAGGGTTGCACCAGTGAACACAATGACGAAAATCACTGCTCCAAACGAAAATAGGGTTGCTTCAGACATTTACGATTCCTTTTTCCCAGCGAGAAGAAAGGCCCCGAGCGCAAGAATCGATGGCACCCAGACGCCTACATAAATTCCATTCAGTTTGTCGGTCTGTTCGTTACCAGCGAAATACAAAGAGATGCTCAATGCAAGGCTTGCTGCGGCAGAAACGAGTACTGAGGCTTGGAGAATTACTTTTGGTTTCATACGCGAACCTTACTCTTTGATACTGAAAAAGGCGGGCATGATCACTAATGATCATGCCCGCCTTTTCAATGTGAACTACCTAGTGCGAGTCCCCGGAACGGGCCTTCGCAATATTCAGAATCATCAAGCCGAATAGCGCCTTTGCCGTTATGTCGGCAATGGTGTACGCCACCTGACGGGCTGCTTCTGCTCCTTCGTTTCCAGCTTCAAAGATCACTGGGAAGAGGTAAGCGATTGGGTACACCAACCAAGTCACCAACAGGATTGTTGTTGCATTCTTGATTGCTGAGCTAATGGCACCGGTTTCACGAGTTCCAGCAGCTTTCATCTCTTTCGACAGTGTCATGAGGATGTAGATGAATGGCAACATTGACAACACCCAGAAGGTCCACTTTGTACTGTCACTGTTTGAAGTTTCACCTGGGTAACCGAGACCAATCATCAGAACAGTTGCCGGTACAAGAGTTGTCATCAACTTCTTGCGACGATCGGCAGTTACTCCGAGAACAATCAATAGTTCGATAACTAGCAATGGCACAGTAATGAGCCAGTCCGCATAGCGGTACCCCTCATTAACAGTTCCTGCTGCCCAGCCACTCCACATTCTGTAGTAGTGATAACCAGCGATTCCCACAACGACTGCAGACACTGCTACGCCGCTTTGGTACTGCTTTGCAACACTCTTGATTTGAGTCAAGAAGTAAACAAAAGCACCAAGCATTACTGCTGTTCCAAACGACAAAGCGTTATAGACGAGTTGGTTTAGTTCGAAGTCTTTTAAGACTGCGTATGTTTCCATTTTTCCCCCCTTTAAAAGGAACGTTCAAAAGTCCGACTTCTGAACAAACTGAAAGGTAACACAACATTTCTTACGCCCTGCGCATTGAAACTCTCTCAAATTTTGAGGGTGTTGGGCCCGTTTCTAGGCCAATTCGCACCAGTGCTTGTATTGCGGCACCTGTCCACGAACTGCTTTGGCATAGAGGCCAGCAATTGCAGTGGTGATAGGCCCAGGGCACGGCACTTCACGGTCATCGACTGAGTTGATGGCACTGACTTCAGCAGCTGTTCCACAGCAGAAGATTTCTTCGGCGATGTAGAGGTCTGAGCGGACAATGTTCTCGACCCGCATTTCATAACCAAGCTCGGCTGCAATCTGGCCGACACAATTCTGCGTGATGCCTTCAAGAGCTCCTGCGGAAAGTGGTGGGGTGAGGATGACGCCGTTACGGACAACGAAAATGTTTTCTCCGGTGCATTCACTAACAAAACCTTGTGGGTTCAGCATGATTGCTTCGTCGTATCCGGCCTTCAACGCTTCAACTTTGGCAAGAGAAGAGTTCACGTAGTTACCAACAGTTTTTGCTGCAGGTGGCATGGTGTTGTGATCAAGGCGTGTCCACGAAGAAATCTTCATACGAACGCCCTTTGTCAGCGCATCTTCGCCCAAGTAAGCGCCCCATGGCCAACATGCAATTGCAACGTCAACAACACACGGCAATGGGTTAAGGCCCATCTCGCCGTATCCGTAATATGCAAGCGGACGTACATAGCAAGAAGGAAGTCCCGTTGAACGAACTACTTCTTTAGTAGCAGCAATCAATTGCTCTGGTGTGTAAGGAATTTCCATCCCAAGAATTTTCGCGCTCTTGAATAAACGATTGATGTGCTCAGTTAGGCGGAACACTGCAGGACCTTCAGACGTTTCATAGGCACGAATACCTTCGAACACGCCAGTGCCGTAGTGAAGGGTGTGCGTCAGAACATGCACTTGGGCTTTGTCCCAATCGACAAGTGTTCCGTTCATCCAGATTTTCGGTGTTGGTACGAGAGTAGGCATATTGCTCCTAAGTGATGTGGTGAAAGATTACTTGCCTGCAACGATTGCTGCGATGGCATTTCCAATGTCGACGGTTGAGCCTGTTGGTGCAGTGTCACATGCTGCACGAATGCGATCAGCAGCCGCTGATTCATTCAGGAAATCAAGCATGAGTGCTGCAGACAGGATTGCTGCCGTGGGGTTTGCCTTGCCTGTGCCCACGATGTCTGGCGCTGATCCATGAGAGGGTTCAAACATTGATGGGCCTGTACGGGCAGGGTTCAGGTTGGCAGATGATGCAAGACCAATGCCGCCACTAACCGCGCCACCGAGGTCTGTGAGGATGTCGCCGAACAAGTTGTCAGTCACGATGACGTCGTAGCGGTGTGGATCTTCAACGAAGTAAATACACGCAGCATCAACATGATTGTATGCAGTGCCCACTTGAGGAAACTGCGCTGCAACGTCATTGAATGCACGTTGCCATAAATCGCCAGCAAATGTAAGCACGTTTGTTTTGTGTACCAACGTGACGTGCTTGCGTTCGCGCTTTGCAGCAAGTTCGAATGCGTACCGAATGCAACGCTCTACGCCATGTCGAGTATTGACGCTTCCCTGTGTTGCGATTTCATGTGGAGTGCCCCTACGCAAAACGCCACCTTCGCCGACATATGGCCCTTCAGTGTTTTCACGAATGACAACAAAGTCATGTGGAGTCACGTGGCCAGGTGCGGTGCCCACAAACGGGCGCTGGTTGACATAAAGGTCAAGATCAAAACGCATCTTCAAAAGAAGCCCGCGCTCGATGATGCCGGGAGGAACATCGGGCGTACCGACAGCCCCCAACAAAATGGCATCAAAACCACGCAGCTGATTCAACACATCGTCCGACAAGATCTCACCGTCACGCAGGTAGCGCATGCCGCCCAAGTCGAAGTCAGTTGTGTCAATTGCCACCCCTGTGGCGCGCACCACTTTCACGGCCTCAGCCGTGACTTCGGGACCAATTCCGTCTCCGCCAATGAGTGCGATGCGATGTGCCATAAGGAGACCATCGTAGAAGGCACGGGTAGCCTTCTCCTCATGGCAAAGCACCTCCTCTCTCAAGCGACATATGCCCGGCTCGAGGCCGAAATAGCCCACCTTGAACATGACGTCCTGCCAGAAGTGGCTGACAAAATTGGTCGGGCCCGCGAAATGGGCGACTTAAAGGAAAACGGCGACTATCACGCCGCCAAGGACGAGTACGGCATGTTCAATGACCGTAAGAACCTTCTGTTGTCCATTCTGGAAGATTCTGAACTTGCTACTCCCCCCGTTGATGGCGAAGTGGGAGTCCTTTCCACTGTCACCATTTTGTTTGATGGCGACGATGCAGACGACGCCGAGACGTACCTCATTGGGCATATCGAAGAAAAGCGCACAGAGCAGGGCATCGAAGTGATGAGTCCAGTCTCTCCTATCGGCTCTGCATTACTGGGCCATAAAGAAGGTGACCTTGTCAGCATCACTCTTGAGAATGGCGCGAAGATTTCCGTCACCGTCGTGAAGGTTGCCAACTGAGCGATCATTCCATTCCATCTTTGCCCCCCGGCAGTTCGTTGTCGCTTCCCGGTCGAGGCACCACGTTCTATCGCGAGATAGTTGGTCCAGTCGGTGCGCCCACCATTGTGTTGTTGCACGGGTGGACAGCAACTGCTGATCTGAATTTCTACATGTGTTTCGAAGAACTCGGCAGACACTTTCGCGTCATTGCGCTTGATCATCGTGGCCATGGTCGAGGCATCCGGTCTTCACAGTCATTTCGTCTTTCCGATTGCGCCGATGATGTTGCGGCACTGATGGATCAATTGGGTATTTCAACATTCATTCCAGTCGGGTACTCAATGGGTGGCACTATTGCCCAATTGATGTGGAAGCGTCACGAACATCGCGTGCGGGGTTTAGTTCTTGCAGCAACTGCAGGACATTGGGTTACATCGCCTCAAGAGCGATTCATGTTCTCCTTACTTACTGGAATTGGCGGCCTCGCTCGCATCACCCCGCCATCAATTCAACAAGCGATTAGTGAACGCATGTACTTGTCTCGCAAGACAATGACATGGGAACCATGGGCTGCACAACAAATCGCAACTCATGACTGGCGCAGCATTCTTGAGGCTGGTTCGGCACTTGGTCATTTCGATTCTCGAGATTGGCTTTCACAGATTGATGTACCGACATCGGTTGTCATCACTACTGAAGACCAAGTTGTTTCACCCCAACGCCAACGAACACTCGCAAGCCTAATTCCAGACACCCATGTTTTTGAGATTGCTGGCAACCATGATGCTGTCTACGCTCGCTCCTCTGAATTTGTACCCCTCTTAGTTAACGCTTGTCTTGCAGTTCATCATGATGCGCTCAAGAAATCGGGAATTCTGGGAGAAGCATGAGCTCAAAAGCAATTCAACTTCGCTCTCGTTGGCGGCGCAATAGTCGCCTACTTCGTCTTGGTGCCCGCGTAGGTCTCGGACATGCTGGGACATCGGCTCGAAAAGTGTTCGCTGGCGCAGAACGCAAAGAACAGTTGTCACGTTCACGGGAACTGAAATCAGCGCAACAAGTCGCAGACGAACTGGGCAACATGAAAGGCGCACTCATGAAGGTGGGCCAAATGGCCAGCTACCTTGACGATGGCCTTCCAGAACCGATGCGCGTGGCCTTGTCGCAATTGCAATCAAATGCACCACCAATGGCTGTGGAATTAGTTCACATTGAAATCGAACGCGAACTGGGTCGCTCAATAAAGGACATCTTTGTTGAGTTTGATGATGAGCCAATCGCGTCAGCATCTATTGGTCAAGTTCACCGTGCAATCATTCGCCTTGCCGACGGCACCGAGAAAGCAGTTGCCGTGAAGGTGCAATACCCCGGTGTTGGAGAAGCGATTGACTCTGACTTGCGCACGGCCGATTTGTTGGGCGCAATGCTCGCATTCGGATTCAAGTCTCTAAACCCTGAAGACATGGTGGCTGAAATCAAGGACCGCCTTCGGGAAGAACTGGACTACAAAAACGAAGCTGCAAACCAGCAGATGTTTGTGGACTTTTACAGGAACCACCCGTTCATTCATGTTCCCGAAGTTCTGCATGAGTATTCAACCAAGAACATTCTGATTACCGAGTTAGTAACGGGGCACACGTTTGCCGAGGTGTGTGAATGGTCGCAAGAACAACGCGATATGGCAGGTGAAGCAATCTTTCGTTTTGTCTTTCGCAGTTTGTATCGCTTTCGCGCATTCAATGGCGACCCGCACCCGGGCAATTACATCTTTCACGGAGACGGCAGAGTTACCTTCCTCGACTTTGGTCTCATCAAACATTTCACTCAGGATGAAATGTTGATGTTCCAATCAATGGTGAAAGCAGCAGTTATTGATGACGACATGGACGTGTATCGACGCGTCATCGAAGATGCTGGCATGTTGCAACTTGATGCGCCATTCACCACAGAGGAATGTGGCGAATACTTCTCGCACTTCTATGAACCAGTAAGAGAATCACGTGTTATGGAATGGTCTGGTGCCTATGCAACTTCTATCGTGCGCCACACATTTGACCGCACGTCAGCAATTGCCCAATACGCAACAGTGCCAAAGTCATTCGTGTTCATCCAACGCATCAACCTGGGCCTATACGCACTCCTTGGCCAACTGCGTTCCAGCGGCAATTACCGACGCATCTCTGAAGAACTCTGGCCCATGACCAATGCCGCAGCCTCTACCCCAATGGGTGAAGCTGAAGCCCAGTGGCTTGCAAGCCGCGACTAGACAATCGTTTGAAGGTCTAGACCAACATCAAGAATTGGCGAAGAGTGAGTGAGCCCGCCAACACTGATGAAATGGACACCAGTTTCAGCAACTGCTCGAGCAGTGCCAAGAGTCAGACCA
Source organism: Ilumatobacteraceae bacterium (assembly GCA_044232585.1). Lineage (GTDB taxonomy): Bacteria > Actinomycetota > Acidimicrobiia > Acidimicrobiales > Ilumatobacteraceae > UBA2093. The sequence goes on along the minus strand of JBIILS010000002.1, from coordinate 34,658 downwards.
CCACTTGCCTCCAACAACACAGCGTGGCCTGTACTTGCGGTGTGACGTTGCGAAATAACCACAGCTTCTTTCATAACTGCAGGTGGCATGTTGTCAAGCAACACAACATTTGCACCTGCATCTAGTGCAACTTGCAATTGTTCAAGAGTGTCCACTTCGATCTCTATTGGCAGGGAATCAGCAAGAGCGCGCACCTTGGCAAATGCTTCAGCTACTCCACCTGCGGCAACAATGTGATTGTCTTTGACCAGGGCAGCATCACTGAGGCTCATGCGGTGGTTTTGCCCGCCACCGCATCGCACTGCGTACTTCTCAAGCGCACGCAGGCCAGGAGTTGTTTTGCGCGTATCGCGAATAATCGCGCCAGTACCGGCGACAGCATCTACCCATGAAGCAGTGGCGGTCGCAATACCAGACAAATGGCACAGTAAATTCAGTGCTGTGCGCTCGGCCGTCAACAACAACTGTGTTGGTGCCACTACTTTCATCAGAACCTCGCCAGAGAGCACTCGTTCCCCATCGCTATGGAAATAATCAATAGAGCTCGCGTGGGGACCACACACCATTTCAATGACTGCTGCTGCGATGACTAAACCAGAAACACACCCATCGGCCCGTGTGCCGAATGTGGCAGTACTGCGCTGTTCGAACGGAACCGTTGCAACAGAAGTGACATCAATACCACCGTCAAGATCTTCCAGAATGGTGTTCTCGATGACATCTTCGATATACAACGGATTCAAACCGCCAGCAACTAACAATGCACCAGTTTCGGTTGTGAGCGAATACATATCCATTACTTCACCTCAATCTGTCCATCAACAACGCGACACGACAAGTGATGATTCCATGAATCGCTCGGCGCATCAAAATCTATACGCCTATGGCAGCCACGACTTTCAGTACGTGTCTTTGCTGCCTCCACGACTGCCATTGCAATCGTGAGCATGTTCGTTGCTTCAAATGCTTTACGAGTTGGCACAACTGTTGCTGACATGTTTGACGACAACGTATTCAAGATGCGCGAAGCAGAGTCAAGGCCCTCTGGGGTGCGCAACACGCCCACATACTTAGACATTGCAGATCGCAATGCAGTTCGATGATACGAATCAATTAATCCACCGGGAGTTTCTGTGTCATCGGGCGTAGCGACTGGTGGCAACGCCCAACTCAAGGCACGACCAACTCGAGTTCCGGCTACTACGCCTTCAGTAAGGCTGTTCGATGCCAGCCTGTTTGCTCCGTGCACGCCGGTACATGCCGCTTCACCAACCACATATAGGCCCTGCAGAGCAGTTGTGCCATTCAACGTTGCCTTCACTCCACCACAAACATAATGAGCAGCAGGAGCAACCGGAATCAGTTCAGTTCGCGGGTCGATGCCTGCATCAAGGCATGAGGCAGTGATAGATGGAAATCGCTCTTCAAACTTCTCAATATGGCGCGCATCTAAATACACGTGGTCATCAACACCTGCTGGCGCTTGTGCCATGCGTTCACTGATTGCAGCGGCAACGATGTCACGCGGTGCAAGATCTTCTTGAGGGTGCACGCCCTTCATCACACGTTGTCCGGCTGCATCTAAGAGAATGCCACCCTCTCCTCGTACAGCTTCACTAATGAGTGCTTGCTGACCCGTTGCTTCACTTCCACGCCACAAAACCGTGGGATGAAACTGAATGAATTCAAGATCACTTGCTTCTAACCCCGCACGCAACGCGAGCGCAATGCCGTCACCGGTGACTGCAGATGGGTTCGAAGTAGATGCATACACCTGGCCATAACCACCAGTAGCAATGATGACCGCACGCGCATTGACAATGCCAACACTTTGCACGCCCCCACTACTGTCAAGCATCGCAACTTTCACTCCGGTGACTGCACGCGTTCCTTCAGAGGTGTGGCCAATTAGAAGATCAAGACCAAATGCCCGTTCAACTACGTGCACACCCGCCAAGCGAACCGATTCATCAAGAGTTCGTTGCACTTCAGCACCTGATTGGTCGCCACCAGCATGCACAATGCGTCGATGCGAATGCCCGCCCTCGCGCGTGAGTGCAACGCCCTCATGAAGACCAGGGTCAAATGATGCGCCTAACTGCATGAGATAACGAATAGCAGTGGGTGCTTCGGTGGCCAACGTGCGCACCGCCTGTTCATCACATAAACCACCACCTGCTTCCAAGGTGTCTTGTACATGGTTTTCAATCGAGTCATTCGGGTCAAGAACCGCAGCTAAACCACCCTGTGCCCAGTTTGTACTGCCGGCGTCGAGAGTGTCTTTAGTTATAAGAAGAACATCACGCACCGGACGCATTGCAAGCGCCGCTGATAATCCGGCTGCACCAGAACCAAGAACGACAACATCAGTCTCAACCGACCATGTTGGTTCGGGAGCTGCCAGTTGGCTGGGAACGCGATTATTCGCCGACACGAGACGGTGTGCCAATTGCAATCATGCGTTCAACTGACAGGCGTGCTTTGTCTGCAATGTCGCGAGGAATATCAACTACGTCATTTCCATGCATCAATGAGTGCTCAAGTTTTTCCGGCGTGATCATCTTCATGTATTTGCACACAGCCGCACGATTGACTGCTTGGAACTCTGTAGTCACATTCACCTTGCGTAATTGATGAAGCATCCCAGTTTCTGTGGCAACGAGAACTTTTCGAGCTTTTGTTGTACGAGCTGCATCCAGCATCGCACCGGTGGAAAGAATGTGCGTACGTTCTGCTGGCACCACACCTTCGCTTGCCAAGTACAAAGCGCTGGTGGCACATCCGCATTCTGGGTGCACAAAAAGCTCTGCATCTGGTTCAGCTTCAACCATCGATTTCAGATCTTGCCCATTGATACCTGCATGAACATGGCACTCACCCATCCAAATATGCATGTTGGAGCGCTTTGTTTGGCGTTGTACATGTGCACCAAGAAATTGGTCTGGGCAAAACAAGATTGGCGTATCTGCCGGAATCGATGCAACAACTTCCACAGCGTTTGAACTAGTGCAGCAAATATCTGTCTCCGCCTTTACCGCAGCAGTGGTGTTGACATAACTAACAACAACTGCGCCAGGGTGCTGTGCCTTCCACTCACGCAATTGATCTGCAGTGATGGTGTCAGCCAATGAACAACCAGCTCGTTCATCAGGAATAAGAATTGTCTTGTCGTATGACAAAATCTTTGCTGTCTCTGCCATGAAATGAACGCCACAGAAAATGATGGTGGACTGCGGCACTGTCGCTGCGATGCGCGAAAGTGCCAACGAATCACCAACGTGATGAGCAACATCTTGAATCTCTGGCACTTGATAGTTGTGCGCCAGAATCACTGCGTCCTTTTCGGCCGCCAATGTCCTGATTCGTTCGGCCCATGCTGTGCTGTACTCGGTCACGCCTCAAGGTTATGAGGCACTTTACGTATTTGCGCCCTTGTGAAACGGCGCACGTTCTCTATGAGTTCGCAGCCAATGTGATGGGCGGATCAAACCAAAACCGAGTGATCGCCTCTGCAAGTGAGCCGGTTGCCGAGCCAGGGTCTGTAACCACTTCGTCTGGCTCATCAGCAAAACGTAATGCACTAGCAACGCCGTTATCGGCGACAACTACAACCAGACGCACACGCCTGCGCAGTGCATGTTCACTAGGAGCACCCTCAATGGTGCCATCAGGCCGAAGCGGTGCAGCCCAACCTGTGGTCACGATGGCTGCTGCATCAAACATTCGCGCCAGTGCACTTGATGGTGCATCGAGTAGTTCGTAAACATCAGGATGCTGTGCCAATAGACACATGTTCGGTTCAGTTGTAGGTCGTGACGCGCAGTTCACGCCATACAAACGAGCACCGGGCAATTCGAACGAATCGATCATGGTGTGCAATTTCTCTTCCACGCCCACCGCTACATCTGTGATGTCGGGAAGGCCGTGAATTGGTTCTGGTAGTTCTGTATCCATAATTGCAATGTGTGAATCTGGTTCCACACGTTGGCAATTACGACGCCAGGAATTCCGACAAAGTTTTTGCACCCCGCACAACAATGGCGCCAAATTTTGCCCCGGGACTTGCGCTCATACGCTCAAGCGGTCCTGATACAGAAACCGCAGCAATCACTGTTCCGTCAACATCAATAATCGGAGCACTCACTGATGCAACACCCTTTACGCGCTCTTCAACTGATTCAATCCAACCGGCAGTACTGAGGCGAGAACCAGTGAGGACACGGCCAGCTGATCCACGTGCCAAAGGGAACAATGCACCTTCAGGCACAATCCAGCGCAAACCATTTGGAGATTCAAGCGAGACCACACATCGGCGCCCGTCAGTTTCTGCAACAAAAACCTGAACACTTTCTCCTGTGCGATCACGTAGGTCCGTTGCAACTTCACGAGCTCTTTCCAAGAATGGAAACTGCACTGCAGCGCCACGGCCGAGACCAAGAAGAGTTGGTCCTAAGCAATACAAACCGTCGTTATTGCGACGCACAGCACCGTGATGTTCAAGCGCAGACAACAGGCGGTGACATGTTGCTCGTGGAATATCTGTGGCGTCAATTACTTCAGCCAAAGTCAATGGGCGTGTGACAAGCGCATTCATCACCACAAAGGCCTTGTCGAGAACTCCGACTCCTGATACGCTGTCCATCAGTTGGGAAGTGTATCCCATATATTGAGATTCCGAAAGGAACCCCTATGTCGAATCCAATGACTCTTGCGCAAAAAGTATGGGACCAACATGTCGTACACAGCGCTGCAGGAGATGCAGACCTGCTGTATATCGACCTTCACCTTGTTCATGAAGTAACAAGTCCTCAGGCTTTCGATGGTTTACGTCTAACCGGTCGCCCATTGCGCCGTCCCGACCTGACTATTGCAACTGAAGACCACAACGTTCCGACAGCTGATATTCACTTGCCAATCGCTGATCCCATCTCAGCAAAACAAGTACAAGTACTTCGCGACAATGCTGCTGAATACGGATTCACACTGTTTCCCATGGGCGACCCAAATCAGGGCATCGTTCACGTGATCGGACCAGAACAAGGTCGCACTCTTCCCGGCATGACAATTGTCTGCGGAGACAGCCATACAGCTACTCATGGCGCATTCGGCGCACTTGCATTCGGGATCGGCACAAGCGAAGTGGAACATGTTCTTGCAACACAGACACTTCCTCAGTCACGTCCTAAATGGATGTCCATCACGGTTGAAGGCGATGCGCCAGAAGGCGTCACCGCCAAAGACATCATTCTTGCCATCATCGGCAAGATTGGAACAGGCGGCGGCATTGGCCACGTCATCGAATATCGCGGTTCAGCAATTCGGGCACTTTCAATGGAAGGCCGCATGACGGTCTGCAACATGAGCATCGAAGCAGGGGCAAAAGCTGGCCTTATTGCACCTGACGACACCACGTTTGAATACCTCAAGGGTCGCGAACACGCACCGAAGGGCGCCGACTGGGATGCCGCAGTTGCGGCGTGGAAGAACCTTCGCACAGACGACGGCGCAAAGTTTGATGTTGAAGTAGTAATTGATGCAGCAACATTGTCTCCGCATGTCAGTTGGGGAACAAACCCAGCTCAAGTGCTTCCCATCAACGGCATCATTCCTTCACCTGCAGATGCACCAGATGAAACAAGTGCAAACACAATTAGTCGCGCGCTTGAGTACATGGGACTCACTGCCGGTATGAACATGCGCGATGTTCCTGTTGACACTGTGTTCATCGGTTCATGCACCAATGGCCGCATTGAAGACATCCGCGCAGCAGCAGCGGTATTCAAAGGTCGCACTGTCACCGTGAAGCGCGCAATGGTTGTTCCCGGTAGTCATGCCGTGCGAAACCAAGCAATCGCTGAAGGTCTCGACAAGATTCTCATCGCAGCTGGTGTTGACTTTCGTGAACCAGGATGCAGCATGTGTCTTGCCATGAACCCCGACAAGTTGGCACCAGGCGAACGCGCCGCCAGCACAAGCAACAGAAACTTTGAAGGGCGTCAAGGTCGCGGCGGCCGTACACACCTTGTCTCCCCCGCCGTCGCTGCAGCAACCGCTGTTGCCGGACACTTCGCAAGCCCAGGAGATTTGAAATGAAATCAGTACACATCGTCACAGGTCGTGCAGTGCCTTTAAAGCGCAGCGACGTTGATACCGACCAAATCATTCCTGCAGAGTGGCTAAAGCGTGTCGAGCGCACTGGCTTTGAAGCTGGTCTGTTTTCTACATGGCGTGATGATCGCAGTTTCGTGCTGAACGACGAAAAGTATTCTGGTGCAACAATTCTTGTTGCTGGACCAAGCTTTGGTGTTGGTTCTTCACGCGAACATGCAGTGTGGGCAATTCAGCAATACGGCTTTGATGCGGTGATTGCACCAAGTTTTTCTGACATCTTTCGCAACAACTGCACAAAGAACGGTCTTGCGCCAGTCATCTTGCCTCAGGCTGCAGTAGAAAAACTATGGGAACTCATCGAAGCTGATTCATCAACTGAAATCACAGTTGATATGGAACGTCTTACTGTTGAAGTTCCATCAGCTGGTTTCAAAGAGAGCTTCCCAATGGACGCGCCTACTCAGCACCGCTTCTTGAATGGTCTTGATGACATTGGCATCACCATGACTCACGCTGATGACATCACGTCGTACGAAAAGAACCGCCCAGCCTGGCTGAACAAATAACGGTTACGTGGGGTTTAGCCCCATTTGAGTCCGGCAAACATCAAGCCATTGAGGGCTGTCATAACTGTGATGATCTTCAAGGTTTGCGAATTCAAGGCTTTGTATACCTCGGCGCGAAGCTCAGCCATTTCGAGTCGAAGGTCGCTACGTAGTTCAGCCATGTCGGTATGCATGGCGACTTGAAAGATCACCAGATCATCCTTGGAAACGATGCCGGCGATGCCGCCATACGGAAGATGTTCCATCAGAATTGCTGCCTCCTCGCCCATTAGACCTTGTAACCGATGCGCCAATCTCAGTCTGTCGCGTTCGTTCACCACCATACATCTCCATTCCGTAATGGTTTCAATAACCAGAACTAATTGAGATGTGCACCGCAACTAGGGCGATGTGGAAGGACTACAGGAAAGAGTCGAGAGTTTTGAGACGATGGTCGTTCGAGAAGATCTCGATTGGTGGGTTCGTTTCTAAACGCAATGCACGCTGGATAATGCGGCATGTTGTGTGCTGGTTGTATTCAGCAAGAGTGACAGCCCAGCCGTCACGACCGGCGCGCGCTGTACGGCCCGAGCGATGCAAGTACGTCTTTGAATCAATTGGCGGTACGTAGTGAATAACGACTGCGACATCATCGATGTCGATTCCGCGTGCGGCAACATCTGTTGCAACCAACACGAGCAATTCATTATTGGTGAAGCGCACAATTGCTTTCTCTCGAGCTGCTTGAGTGAGGTCACCGTGAATTGCAAGTGCATTGATACCAAGGTCTTGCAGATGCTCAGTCACGCGGTCACATAAACGCTTTGTGTCGCAGAACACCACAGTCTTTCCTGCGGATGTTGCAATGGCCGCCACAACCTTGTCTTTGTCGAGTTTGTGAACGCCGAGGAACAAATGGTGCATTGTGCCCACGGTGTCTGTCGGTGAATCGATAGACACTTCTTCAGGCGACTTCATATAGCGCTTCACAAGGTTGCCGACCTGGCCATCAAGAGTTGCCGAGAACAACATCGTCTGGTGATCGCCAGTGACATGGCGCAAGATCCACTCAACCTGTGGCGTAAAGCCATCATCTGCCATGCGGTCGGCTTCATCAAGTGTCACTACTTGAATATCGTCAAGCACAAGTTCGCCGGCCTTCATCAGGTCAATCAAACGCAATGGCGTTGCGACAATCATGTCAACGCCTTTTTCTAATGCGTCGATTTGGTCGTCGCGAGATGCACCACCGTAGACAGGCAAGATCACGCGATCGCACTCTTTGCCAATTGGTTGGAGAACTTCTGCAACTTGCAATGCAAGTTCACGTGTCGGAACCAATACAAGTCCACGTGGTGCACGCACACGCGCATACTTGTCGGCACGTGCCAACATCGGAACACCAAATGCAAGTGTCTTACCTGAACCTGTTCTGGCTCGGCCGCACACATCTAGCCCGCGCATTGCAACGGGGATGGCTTCGGTTTGAATGGCAAAGGGGGCGGAGAAACCGGCTGCCGCTAAACCCTGATCCACATTGTCTGGCACGCCGAGTGCGGCAAAGCCTGTGGGGGTTGAGATACGGGATTGGGTCGTGGGGGATGTCGACATGTTGCGGTCACAGTACTCGCGATATGCCCTATTGAGACGGTTACTCGCTGGTACTGCTCATTTGCCCTCAGAGATTCTTTATTTTTTTGTCAATAATGGTGTGAGAGAGGTCCAGATGCGTTAGTTTTTCCATTCCTGATACGAGAAACACTCGTACAGAAAGGACCAACAACTAACGGATAGCACCGAGCAAAGTCGTACGAACCGGGTCACAGACAACGGCGTGCGCCACCCGCCACGGGCGAACCCCCAACCCTCACGGGAGGAGTTCTCATGGACGCACAACCAAACGGCATGCAAACGCATGGACGTAAAGGATTTTCATACGACTGGCAGTCACTGCTCGTGCCAGCCGAACCGGAGTTCAGCAAACAGCTGAACGACATCATCAATGACGACACCGTCAGTGCTGATCTCGGCTCCTAACTCAGTCTTTTCCCAGACTTCCTAGCTCCCCATTGGGTCGAGCAACCATTACGTGGCCCCTTTGGGGTAGCGCACGCCCGAACATCGGGCTAACCTTTGCCGTAATGACTTGCACGAACCTGCTCCTCCTTATGTAACGGCAGCAGCCGCATATCGTTGCTGTCGAAACCTCCTGCCTCTGGTCAGGGGGTTTTTTCTTTGTCCAGAACAGTTCTCTCCCCACCTCTATCCAAGGAATCCACCATGCCTCCACAAAATGTGACACCAAAACAGATGGCTTTTGCCAAGTACACGCCGTTCATTCCGGTTGTCCTTACTGATCGCACATGGCCAAACACCACCATTACAAAGGCGCCGTTGTGGTGCAGTGTCGACTTACGTGACGGCAACCAAGCCCTGATTGACCCCATGGACCCAGAGCGCAAGATGCGCATGTTTAAGGCTCTTGTCAACATGGGCTTCAAAGAAATCGAAGTCGGTTTCCCTGCAGCCAGCCAACCTGACTTTGATTTCGTTCGCCAGATTATTGAAGAAGACCTCATCCCCGACGATGTCACCATTCAAGTGTTAGTTCAATGCCGTGCAGAGTTGATTGAACGCACCTACGAATGCCTGAAAGGCGCGAAGAACGCCATCGTTCATTTCTATAACTCAACGAACCCGCTACAACGTGATGTTGTGTTCGGATTAGACAAAGCCGGCATCACACAAATTGCTGTTGACGCAGCGAAATTGTGTCAAGAATTTGAACCAATGTTGGCCGGCACCAATCTGCGGTATGAGTATTCACCTGAGAGTTTTACTTTGACGGAACCCGAATACGCAATTGAAATTTGCACTGCAGTTATGGATGTCTTGAAGCCAACAAAAGATAATCCATTGGTTTTGAACTTGCCCGCAACGGTTGAGTGCTACACACCGAACGTCTATGGCGATGTTATTGAATGGTTTATTCGCAATATTCCACGTCGCGAAACAGTTGTGATCTCGTTGCACCCACATAATGACCGCGGCACTGCCACTGCTGCTGCCGAATTTGGAATCATGGCCGGCGCTGACCGCGTGGAAGGCACCTTGTTCGGAAATGGTGAGCGCACCGGAAACGTTGACATCATCAACATCGCCATGAACATGTTCATGAATGGTGTTGACCCTGAACTTGATATCACTGACATCGATTCGCTTCGCCGCGTTGCTGAGTACTGCAACCGTTTAGATGTCTCTGCACGTCACCCATACGTTGGCGACTTGGTGTACACGTCATTTTCTGGCAGTCACCAAGACGCAATCAAAAAGGGGCTCACCGCACTCTCGAAGAATTACGACAAATGGGGTGTTCCCTACTTGCCAATTGATCCGAAGCATGTTGGTCGCAGTTACGAAGCCGTCATTCGCGTTAACAGCCAGTCTGGCAAAGGTGGCGTTGCGTACATCATGAAAGAAGAACATGGTTTCGACTTGCCGCGTCGGCTTCAGATTGAATTCTCTCAAACCATTCAGCACATCACAGAAGATTCCGGAACAGTTGTAAGCCCCACAGCTATATGGGATGCATTCAGCGCTGAGTACCTGCCAACAGAACCCCGTATCAAACTTGATAGCCACGAGATGCGCAGTGACTCTGCCACCTCACGGACCACCATTACTGCCCAACTAGTTATTGACGGCGTTCACACCACCGTGTCTGGCGAAGGCAACGGGCCCGTTGACGCGTTTGTCCATGCCGTGAACACCGGATTGAACGCCAAAATCGATGTTGTCGATTACAGCGAACATGCGATGGGCCAAGGCTCTGAGGCCACGGCCGTTGCGTATGTAGAAATGAAGAATGGCAACAGCGATTCATTATGGGGCCTAGGCACAGACCCGAACACCACGTCAGCGGTTCTGCGCGCGGTACTTGCCGCCTACGAACGCCACCTAAAGGACTCGTAAGCACTCTGTTCCGACTAAGTTCGGTACAGAACAAAGGAGCCCAATATGAAAGTCGTCGTTGACTATGACATTTGCGCATCGACAGGTGCCTGCACACAAATCTGCCCCGAAGTATTTGAAGTCCGCTCAGACGGCTATCTCTACGTGTTAATCGAATCACCAGGTGAAGAATTGCGCGAGAAGGTCACACAAGCTTCAGACCTTTGCCCCACTGCCGCGATCTCCATCGAAGGCTGACTTTGTCGTTCAGTTCGCTTCTCACAGCACGCTGGAAAGAAGCTGACTCATTGCTGTGCGTCGGTCTAGATCCCGACCCGCATCGCCTGACTCATCACTATTCACCTGACGCTGACGGTATTGAGTATTTCTGCATTGACATCATTGATGCCACTGCGCAATACGCATGTGCCTTCAAGCCACAGATCGCATACTTTGCAGCTGCTCGCGCTGAAGCACAACTAGAACGCATCTGTGAATACATTCGCAGCAACTACCCCACTATTCCCATCATTCTTGATGCGAAACGTGGCGACATTGGTGACACCGCAACCATGTATGCACATGAAGCGTTCGACCGTTACGGCGCACACGCTGTCACCGTGAACCCATACATGGGTGGCGACACCATTGAGCCCTACCTTGTTCATCCGAAGGGTGCAGCAATTGTTTTGTGTCGCACTTCCAATGCGGGCAGTGGTGAATTTCAATCACAACTGATTGATGGAAAACCGCTGTATCAACATGTGGCACAACGTGCTGCAAACGAATGGTCACACAAAGGCGAAGTTGCCTTAGTAGTTGGCGCTACATATCCAGCAGAACTTGCTGAAGTGCGAGCAATCGTTGGTGATATGCCATTGCTAGTCCCCGGTGTTGGCGCACAGGGCGGAAGCCCAGAAGATGTCGTGAAGAACGGTGCTAACTCACACGGCACTGGCCTCATAGTAAATTCATCACGTGCCATTTTGTATGCGGATTCGGTTGACCCGATGCCCGCAGCAGCTCGTGTTGCCCGCGAAACCCGCGACGCACTTCGCGCCGCTCGGTAACTGCCTTAACTGTGTAGAGCAGTTACTTCAATGATTCCGGGCTTGGCGCGGAGTTCATCAAGTACTGCATCAGACGTTTCATCGGTTGTCGCAATTACCATCAGCGCAGTCCCTGGTGTGAGTGCGCGACCCACATCCATGTCTGCAATGTTCACATTGTGGGCACCAAGAAGAGTTCCGACAAGTCCGATAACTCCGGGACGGTCGTCATTGCGAACAACAAGCATGTGATCAGACGGAGGAACGTCTGTCATGTGGTCATCAACCATGACTAGGCGTGCTTGGCGACGAGGCCCAACGAGTGTGGCGGCGATGCTGTGTGTACCGGCGCGCAACGTGATGAGGTTGACGTAGTCACTGTTTGAACCTGAGTTCGTAACCTTGTTTTCCTTAATTGTTACCTTTTGTGCTGCAGCTATTTGAGGGGCATTTACGTATGTGACTGCGTCATCGTGGCGGGCCGAGAAGAAACCCTTCAGAGCACTCAGGGTAAGAATGCGGGTGTCGTAGCCTGCGATTTCACCAGTGGCAATGATTTCCAACTCAGAAACATTGCCAGCGGCTGATGAGAAGAGACGGCCGAGGCGCTCCGCAAGCGGCAAGTACGGCTTCAATGTTTCGTTGGCATCAGCGGCAGAAATATTCACGGCGTACGGAACGAAATCACCAGCAAGAGCAAGAAGAATCTGGTCGGCAATATGGTCACCTGCGCGGTCTTGTGCTTCGGTCGTGCTTGCACCAAGGTGTGGAGTCACAACAATGCCAGGTACTTGGAACAATGGTGACTCGGTGGTTGGCTCTTTGTCGAACACGTCAAGAGCTGCACCAGCAATGACGCCATTCTTTACCGCTTCTGCAAGATCGGCTTCATTAATGATTCCGCCACGGGCAACGTTGATGATGCGCAACGATGGCTTTGCAGTTGCAAGCATCTTTGCATCAAACAAGTTGACGGTGTCTTTGTTCTTTGGCAAGTGAACAGTTATGAAATCAGAGCGCTTCACGAGGTCATGCAGTTCGGCCAAATCAATGTTCATTGCACGAGCACGTTCTTCGGACACGTATGGGTCGAACGCAATTACTTTCATGCCGAAAGCTGCAGCACGTTGTGCCACTAATTTGCCGATACGGCCAAGGCCAACAACTCCGAGAGTCTTGTCGAATAGTTCGACGCCTTCCCACTTGCTACGTTCCCATCTGCCCTGCACCAATGCGGCATGAGCCTGCGGTACGTTGCGAGCAACTGCCAACAACATGGCCATTGTGTGTTCGGCTGCAGACACGATGTTTGACTCTGGAGCATTCGACACCATGACACCACGGCGGGTGGCGGATTCAACATCAACATTGTCAAGACCAACACCGGCACGTCCGACTACAACAAGGTCGTCAGCGGCCGCAAGAAGTGCATCGTCCACTTGTGTGGCAGAGCGCACGATGAGGGCGTGGGCGCCCTTGATTGCCACCTGAAGCTGTTCAGGGGTAAGCCCCACTTGTACATCGACTTCGTGACCAGCGGCGCGCAATTTGCTGAGTCCGCTTTCGGCTAATTCTTCTGACACCAAAATTCTGGACATTTGTCAATTCTTATCGCTAGCGTCGTGGTTTGTGACATGGATTGAACAATCCGTAAAGTTTCTTTCCCGATAGGACCCAAAATGAGCCATCAATTTCTTTCAGAATCATGGATAGAAGCCGCTCGCGACATCCGTCACAGGTATTCCGGGGACGTGCCGGCCATCGATGTCGTCGTGCGCATCAACGTGATCACCACCAAGGTTCCTTTTGGCGATGGCTCCATCTCGGCCTATATCGATACATCGAACGGCCGCCTGGAAATGGAACTGGGCTCCATCGAGGAATCAGACCTCACAGTGACAACTGATTATGAAACCGCACGCAAACTGTTTGTTGAGCAAGACCCCACTGCGAGCATGCAAGCCTTCATGGCTGGTCGCATCAAGGTTGAAGGTGACATCACACGGTTAATGGTGATGCAAACATCACTGCCACAAACTGACAAAACCGACGCAGTGGCAGCAGAGATAAAAGCAATTACTGCTTAAGTATTGGCCAATGCATCAGCCGACCTGTCGGTGGGTGTCAGACGAGTCGCAAGTAAAGCAGCAACGGTTGCAGTGCCAGCACCGAATAGCAACGCGATGCCATAACTGCGGACCACTGTCGTTGAACCTACAGTCATTTCGTGTACGGAAATCATGACAGTGGAACCAAGTACTGCTCCCATTTGTGACAACAACTGTTGCATTGCGCCTGCAACACCAATTGTTTCATCATCAACAGCATTAGCGACAAGTGCAGTGAGTGCTGGTGCTGCAATACCGAAACCAATTCCCGACAACCCGAGTCCTAGAACAACAAGCAAATCTGAAGACCCGCTTGCAAGGCTGGACAAAATCAACATGGATGCAATGACCGCACATGCACCAATCACACCAGACTTTCGCTCCCCTGCGCGCATGGTGAAAAAACTGGCAAGAGGAGCAGTGATGGAAAAAGTCAACGGTCGAGCAATGATCAACCATCCAACGTGTGATGCGGAGTAGCCCAAACCTCTTTCGAGCATTTGCGGCACCACGATAAATCCGCCCATATAGGCAAAGTTGATAAGTGCCTGAATCGCGATTGGCAGAATTATGTTTGGTGTGCGTAACCAGTGCAAAGGCATCAACGGCGCTTCCGCAACTCGTTCGGTGCGAATGAACAACCACAATGACATCAACGAAACAACGCCAAAGATAAGAATTGCTGGTGACGTCCAGCCCCAACTGTGTCCACGATTTATTGTGAGAAGAAACAATGTGGCACCAAAGCCAAGGGCAACAGAACCCTTTACATCAAACTTCACACTTTTCGACCGTGTGGTTTGCGGCAACAAATACCAGGCAAGCAATGCAGCACCAAGCAACAACGGAGCCTGCACTACGAAGATCATGCGCCAGCCAATGGCAGAAATAACGGGGCCGCCAATGACAACACCCAAAACCGGTGCGCCTGCAGTAACAAAACTCCACAGCCCCAGTGGGCGAACCCGTTCATTTGGCTCAAACAATCTGTTTACATAGGCCATTGCAGCTGGACCAGTTGCAGAACCAGCAGTCGCAGACAACAGTCGAAACACCACCATTGACGTGGCATCCCATGCAAAGGCGGTTAAGCCAGCAAAGATTCCTGCGAATAACAAGCCATACACATAAACCTTTTTGTGGCCGTACAGATCACCGATTTTCCCGTACGCAGGACCGACAACACCAAACGCCAACATCGGCCCCGTAATTGACCAGTTCAAGACGCTGACAGACGAGTTCAAGTCAGTTGCAATGGTCTCTAGAGACACCACCAAGATTGTGATGGTGGCACTAGTTGTAAACAGACCAGCAAGTACGACAAAAAGCGTTGCCCATTTTTTTGTTAGCCCAACTTTTCTGGCGAGCCGCCGTGGAATCATTTGAGTCCACGGAACAACAGATACTTCGTCGACCCCACCTTGTTCAAAGGTGATTGTCGCTTTCCCGTGTGGGGCTAGCTCTTCGTTCTTGTCGTCGCGGGAATTCATGGGAGGAATTCCAGTTTAGTTGTTTACTTCTTCACCTCAGCGGCCATTGCGTTGAGCGCTTCTGTGAGTTTGGACACTTCCCAACGATCATTCTGATTTACGGTCTCTGCTCGTTCCCATGATTTGATACGAGTGACTTCACCGGCGGCGACATAAAACGTTTCACCTGTGAATTCACAAGCTTCAGACGACAGGTAGCACACCAATGGTGAAATGTTTGCAGGATCCCATTCGTCGAACTTTGCTGCATCGGTTGGCGCACCAATTCGATCACCAAGACCTGGTGTTGCAAGAGTCAAACGGGTACGAGCACCTGGAGCAATGGAGTTGCTCTTTACGTTGTAACGACTGAGTTCCTTTGCAAGAATTTGTGAGAACGTTGCGATTCCAGTTTTTGCTGCACCGTAGTTCGACTGTCCTGGATTAGAAAACAATCCAGAAGTTGAAGAAGTATGAACAATGTGGCGCTGCTTTGTAACACCAGCTTTGAATTGCTCACGCCAATACGCAGCTGCCCACCGTGACGGTGCAAAGTGTCCCTTGAGATGAACGGTAATCACTGCATCCCACTCGCTCTCTGTCATATTGACCAAAACGCGGTCGCGCAAGATGCCCGCGTTGTTTACCAAAATGTCAAGGTCTCCGAATGTTTCAACAGCAGCATTGATCATGCGCTGTGCGCCTTCCCAATCTGCAACGTTGTCGAAGTTTGCAACAGCCTCGCCACCCATAGCTTTGATCTCGTTGACGACTTGTTGTGCAGGTGCTGCATCTTCACCCGAGCCATCGTTTGCACCACCCAAGTCATTCACAACAACTTTCGCGCCTTCGGCAGCAAAAAGAAGTGCGTGTTCACGGCCAATGCCGCGTCCTGCTCCGGTAATTATCGCTACGCGTCCGTCTAGTGCTCCCATGGAAACCCCCTCGTTGAGAATCGGCACAGTGCCGACAGAACCGAGATTAGGGGAAGACGAGGTCGACGGTCTTACCGACGATCACGCGCGCATAGTTCCTGACGACTTTGCCGTCAATGAGAGCGCTCTTCAGCCCCCGCTTTGTGTTTCCGGTGACTTTGCCGATCACCATTCCGTACTTCAACAGGCGTTCTTTCACGGTGGCAAGGTCTTTGCCGTAAATCGAAGGAATCAAAGTGGTGGTTTGACCCTTAGATACCGTGATTGTGACAGTGCCACCCTTGGCCAACTTCTCTTCAGCGACAGGTACCTGTACCGAGATTTGGCCAGCAGGAACATCAGGGCTGCCCATAGATGGGGCTTCGACGACAACAAGACCAAGCTCGGTGAGTTTAGCGGTTGCTACTTCAAGCGTCATTCCGACAACATTCGGAACATCACGCAAAGCTGGACCTGTAGAAACATTGATTGCAACCGTGGTCCCCTTCACAACTGAATCACCAACCTTCAATGTTGGCTGATCTGGTACTGACCACGACACAACAGTGCCGATTGCAACAGCTTCATCGGCCGTGTCGATTGGCGCAGCTTCAAGACCCAACTCGGCCAATTTTGCTTTTGCATCGTCAGCAGTGAGCCCTGCGAGTTCAATGAGAACAGAAAGTGTTGGCCCTTCAGAAACAACCATGGTGATTGCATCACGCTTTGCAAGATTTGCGCCAAGCACGGGATCTGTACGAATTATCTGTCCGGCCTGCACGCTGTCACTGCGCTCTTTCACAACAGTGATTCCCCACCCGAATGGAGACACCTGATTGCGGGCTTCAGCTTCTGTTAGGCCCACAAGCGCCGGAACTGGGTTCTTAGGGTTAAGAACAGTGAAATATGCGCCAACGCCTGAACCAGCAATAAGGGCAATAACTACAACGCCAATTGCAATGCGGCGGCCCCAACGCTTCTTCGGACGCACCACTTGAGATGTTGGATCTTCGGTTGCAAGAACTCGCAACGAGTCTGCATCCATTGCGATTGGACCGGTGTCATCGCCACCAATAGTGAGTGGAGTTTCAACAGAACCGTCAGTGACGATCAACGCAGTTGGTGGATCAATTACTTCGCTTCCACCAAACTTCGGTGTTGTGCGAATAAGAATCGGTTCGTTTGGTGCAACATTTTCTATAGGCGGCATTTTTGAAATGTCAGGGCGCACAACTGGTTGTGATGGATCTGTTACTGCAACTTCAGTGTCAAACAATCCGGTACCGACAACATCAATTGGAGTTGGGCGTGGCAAATTTTCAGCAGACTGAACAAGTGCTTGTCCAAACTCACGCGGAGAAAATCTCTCTGATGCAGTTGGTCGACCAGCGTGTTCAAGCACTTGTGCCAACGCACCAAAATCTGCATTCACTGGCAACAACTTGCCAGAACGATTTGCGAATGCTGCAGCGACTGTTTCTCCGGCGAACGGAACTTCACCGGTCATCGACTCGACGAGAATGAGTGCAAGCGAATACACATCAGACGACGCACTGCGTGCTCCGCCCTCTGCCAATTCAGGAGCGCTGTAGGTGGCCTGTTCGAGACCGAGCGCATCAAGCGGGCGAAGAGGGGCTCCGAAACCGACAAGGCGCACCCGGCGGTCAAGGCCAAAGACCAATCGAGATGGGCGCAAGTCGCTGTGGCTGATGCCCTGCTTTGCAGCCGCATCGAGGGCGCGGCAAATATCGATTCCGACGATGAGGGCCTGGGAGGGGGTGAGGCGTCGGCCGCGGTCGAGGAACTCACGAAGTGAACCTCCGGCAAGGCGCTCGCCGACCACAAAGACATACCTCTCGCCGTCGAGGGTTACTTCGCCGTGGTCAAGCACAGACTCAATGCACGGGTGGCGAAGACTGGAAGCGATATCGCACTGCTGCTCAAAGGCCGCAAGAGCGTCGTCAGGGGTGGTGGAGCCGAGTGCAGTGTCAATCAATTGGTTAAGCGCCACGATGCGCACTGAGATTGCTTCAAGCGATGAGAGGTCCGTTGCGTCGTACTGCATCACTCCAGAGGACGAACCGGCAGACTCCACCCGACGTTGATCGAGTTGGTATCTCCCCGACAGCACTGTGCCGGGCATGTTCTGTGGCTCGCTCATGACCCATAAAACCTACCGTGTGTGCCACAGAGAGGGGATTCGGAGCCTTTTTCAGGGAGAATGGAGCCATGAAACGCCCAATTAACAAGGAAACCCTCATAGTGAGCGCCGGAGTCGCAATTGGCCTCTTTGCCATTATCGCGGGCTTCAACTCCGGTGCGACCGGTCGCGATGCCCAGCGACTTCCTGAGGTGATTGAACGCATGACCCCTGGACCTGGTGATCAGGTACTTCAGCAGAGTCAGATTTTTGTTGACTTCATCGACGGGTACAACGCATCACTCACAATCGATGGCATTGCTCTTGAGACAACGCGGCTCGATGAGTTATCCGACAATGGCGCTACACCACGACCTGGCGCACAAGTAGAAATTCCGCCGACAGCTATCTACGACCCCGGCAACTACACCATCAGTTTCTTGCCTCAAGAAGGCGCCCCAATCCCCACGTTGACGCAAGGCACGCATACTGCAACGGTGCTCTATTGGAAGATAACTGAAGGACCCCAAAAAGCTCGTTCGTTTACGTGGGAGTTCGAAGCCAACTAGGCAGGCAACTCACCCGTCGCGAGCAAGATTTCAAATCCGGTTTCGTCAAGTACCGGAATACCCAATTGCTCTGCCTTTGTAACTTTGCTTGCCCCTGGTGATTCACCAAGCACCACCGCAAATGTCTTGGCGCTCACGCTTCCGGGGCTCTTTCCACCACGACTCTTGATTGCTTCCTCTGCCCCATCACGTGAGTAACTCACAAGTGAGCCAGTGACAACTACAGCTTTACCGATGAGCGTTTGAGGAAGCGTGCTGATTTCAACACGACCAAACTCAACACCTGCATCTCGCAATTTTTTGATAATTGCTGCATTCTCAGCAATTGCAAACCATGACGTAATAGACGCTGCAATTACACCACCAACTCCATCAACAGCTGATAACTCGTCTGCTGTTGCAACAGCTATAGCTTCAAGCGAACCAAATTCTGAAGCAAGCGATTCTGCAGCAGCTGGACCAAGATTCTTTATGCCTAGTGCCGTGAGCAATTTGGGCAATGGTCGTGAACGAGACGCCTGAATTGATGCAACAAGATTTTGTGCGCTGAGTTCTGCAAAACCTTCAAGCGTTAACAACTGTTCCACTGTGACTGAATACAAGTCACCAACATCAGCAACAAGTCCAGCCTCAGATAATGCGAATACTGTTCGATCTCCGAGGCCTTCAATATCCATTGCTCCGCGCGATGCGAAATACATAATGCGTTGGTCTCGTTGGAACGGACAACTTGGCTCAACACATCGCGTATCGGCAACATCATCAAGCTTCACCAGAGTTGATTTCACTGGGCACGGGCACTGGGTCGGAAATACCCATGGTTTTGAATTTTTTGGACGCTTAGACAGCACTGGCCCCACTACTTCGGGAATCACGTCTCCCGCTTTTCGCACAACAACTGTGTCGCCAGGCCGAACATCTTTGGCCGACACTTGATCACGGTTATGCAATGTGGCCATACCCACTGTGGACCCGCCAACGAACACTGGCTCTAGCACTGCAAACGGCGTGGTGCGGCCAGTACGGCCCACCGAAACCTGAATATCAAGCAAAAGAGTGTGTTTTTCTTCTGGCGGAAACTTAAAAGCGATTGCCCATCGAGGGGCGCGCGATGTGAAACCTAATTGTTCACGCTGACTGAGGTCATCAACTTTGATAACGACACCGTCTATTTCATATGGCAATTCATGCCGACGTTCTTTCCACTCATTACAAAACTGCGTGACCGCTTCAATGGAATCAACAATGGTTATTGCTGGGTTGACAGGAAAACCAAGTGCACGCAAAAACTCAAGAGTGTCGTGGTGACTAGTGAATTCAGGACCGCCAACAACTTCGCCCAACTGGTACGACCATAACGACATCTCACGCTTTGCCGTAATTGTTGGATCTTTTTGTCGCAAACTTCCGGCACCTGCATTTCGCGGATTTACAGGAACAGGCAGTGGCGAGCGACCATTACTAACTCGTTCAAGGTTTTCTGCCTCGCGTTCTGCCTTCAGTTTTTCAAACGCGGCAATTGACATAAAAATTTCGCCACGCACTTCAACGACTTCAGGCGCAGATGTAATTTTCTTTGGCAAAGACGAGATAGTCGCCACGTTTGCTGTGACATCCTCACCCACTTTGCCGTCACCACGGGTGGCAGCTTGCACAAGTACGCCGTTCTCATAACGAATACTGATTGCAAGACCATCAATCTTCAGCTCACACACATACCGAACGGTCTGATCGCCCAGCCCCTTCGCTACCCGATCCCCCCATGCGCGCAATTCAGATTCATCCATTGCATTATCAAGACTGGTCATAGGAACACGATGGACAACAGGGTCGAATGTGGTGATGGCGGCAGAACCCACCGAAAGCGTTGGTGATGAATCATCGACTAGTTCGGGATGTTCAATTTCCAGTTGGCGCAGTTCACGCGCTAGTTCATCGAATTCAGCATCACTGATTTCAGGGTCGTCGTGACCGTGATACCGGGCATTGTGATACTGCACCTGCTCGCGCAGTTCTTCCATACGTTTCTGAGCAGAAGGCGTGCGCGACATCACCTACAAACTACTAAAGGGGTACGGCAATGCGTGGCCCTATGAGCCAAGTGTCAAGCGCGAAGCCGTGGCTTGCTGGCCAACCTTCATAGAGACATTGCGAACATGCGAAAACACTCGCTCTGCCACGCCATCAGAATGCGAGCCAAGCCCACACGCAGGCGTGATGTAACTCATTCGGCGAACAAGGAGCGGATCAACGCCCGCTTTGACTAGTGCACACATAACTTCCATGAGGGTTTTCCACGGACGCTCAGCGCTAATTGCAATAGGCCCATCTGTTCGTACGGCGCCCCATGCAATGCGGCCACCATGTTCAAGATGATCAGAGATACGACTTGCCGCAACCAACATCTCCCCCATGTCTTCGTCACTTGAAGGAGACGGCACAGGGACAGACAGGACATTTGCACCGGTCGCAAGCATTGCGCCCCAGTCAGTTCTGCCGCAACAATGCAAACCACTGATGTTGTCGCTTGTTACTGCTGCCAATGCACCAGAAATGAGGTCGATGACTTCTTCTGTCGAAATGGAGAAACCAGGTTCAAGCGCATCTGGCATAGATGGCTCATCAAGCATGACGACCTGAGTGACGCCCTCGCACACACGAGAAACTTCATCTTGCAAAGCACTGACGTGTGCACGCACTGCTTGTAATGCAAGTGGAAAAGCAATACGAGGATCTAAACCAATGCGAACCAAAGCAATACCTAAGGTCACTGGTCCGACAAATTGCCACTTCACGGTGTGGATGCCGGAATTGCGAACAGGGAAACTTTCAAGAAACGCAAGGAATGATCCGTACGCATCAGAATTCAAATCAGTTGTGATGAATTGATCAATATCAAGCGACGACACGTCAACACTGATGCCGCCGTATTGACCAACAGACACACCTTCAATTCCGACAAGCGCTTGAGCAATCATTCCTTCTGCCGGAGACCGTCGAGGAAGAGATGGGATGGTCACAACATCAGTTGAGCGCCACACAAAATCAAGCGCAGCAGAGACGCTGCGGTGCGGCAAACTGCCGACGCCGAAGGTGGCGCCAGGACGTGGCGAACGGCCGTTGTCTGAATTCACCTGTCCTCCTGTGGCGTACGAGCAAAAAAGCTTCTATCTATTGGTATCAGTCATGCCGACCGGGGAACGAATTGGAAAATTCTGTGTCAGACACGCCGGGAGGTAAGGCTAGAGAGATGTCCAAACACCCGCTACTTCGCCCCGAACGCATTGTCGTGTCTGTAGTTCTTATTGCATGGGTCGTCCTTGCATTGTCATCACCATGGCAGATCATTGCTGACGATGCATCTCGTTCAGTTAGTTGGGTACTCCTAACGTGGGGCTGGTTGTTGTGGACAAGTGTTGGCGTCTCGTTACTCGTTCCTTCGCCTATGGCTCTCACAATCGTTCGCATCGTGATTCCGTTATCTGTTGTCGTGTCCGTTGTTGCAGGCCAACCGATTGCAGTTTTCTGTTCTGTTGTTGCACTCATTGTGTGTGCGTCACCGGTATTCGTTGACGCCATGGTGCAAGGCGGCGCATACGGAGACGAAAAACGTTTCGCACTACGTACGCCACTTCCGTACGTTGTGCCAGCAGTTCTCGCATGGGCGATTTACACCGCGTCACTAGTTGGGGGAAGCCTGCTTCTTGCTGCACAGCAGTACGTTTTTGGCGCCCTACTCCTAGCTCTTGGAATTCTTCTCTCTCGGACTATTCCGAAACGCCTTCACCGTCTCGCACGGCGCTGGTTGGTACTAGTTCCAGTCGGTGTCGTGGTTCATGATCATTTGGTGTTACACGAAACCATCATGGCGCCCTCAGCAAAAATCATGTCGGTTGTTCGCGCGCCCGATGTTGGTGAATCAGCAGACCTAACGGGTGGAACATTCGGTGATCGCCTCACCATCACATTGACTGAGGCTGACAAAGTAGTGATGTCAGCAATCACCGCAAAAACTTTAGGAACAACAGAAGCACTCCATGTGAAAATGTTCTGTATTGCTCCGCGCAGATTAACTGCTGCGCTTTCGGCAATTACTCAGTAACTATTCCGCCGCCAAGCACAACCATGTCAGCAGAGTCGTAGAAGACCACTGTTTGTCCTGGCGAGATACGGCGGGTTGGTCTCGACCAAGCAATAACAGCCGTGTCGCCAGTGACAGTAATGGTGCCTGCAGACCGCTCGCCGTGAGCGCTTCCCTGCACAAGAATTTCTCGAGAGGAAATAGTTGATACATCAGTTGAATACGGCCACGACAAGGTGCCGATAGACGTATGAGAGATAAACAACTCGGCTTCGTCGCCAACAACTACGCGTCGCAACGGCACATCGACTGCAACCACATATCGCTTGTCGCCACCACCAAGGCCAAGGCCGCGTCTCTGTCCAAGTGTTACTAACTCAACTGCTGGTACTTCGCCTACTTGCGTGCCAGTTCCGTCAACAACCGTTGCCGAGTTGAATGTGAGTCGTGGTTCTAGGAAGCCTGCGCGGCCAATGGTTGAACCGATAAAGCACACATCTTGACTATCGGGCTTAGCCGCAGTGCGTAAACCGCCACTAGTAGCCAATTCACGTACATCTGATTTCTGCATATGACCAACCGGAAACATCACATACGCAAGATCTTCAGCTGACAACATGTGCACCACATAACTCTGATCTTTCGCAGCATCTGCACCACGAGCCAACCGCAAGGTTCCGTCAACATTAATCACGCGTGCGTGGTGACCAGTAGCAACTGCATCAAACCCCAACGCACGACCACGTTCAATCAGTTTGTCGAACTTCAAATGACGATTGCATTCAATGCAAGGGTTCGGCGTGGTGCCCTGTACGTGAGATGCCACGTAGGGTTCAACTACGTGCTCGTTGAATTCTTCGGAAAAGTTAAACACCAAGTGATCAATGCCCACTTGTTGTGCAACTCTGCGAGCATCATCAACATCAGATACGGAACAACAACCCGTGTCGCTTTCGCCACCCCATAAACGCATGGTGACTCCGACAACATCATGACCCTGATCACGAAGCACCAGCGCCGCAGCCGATGAGTCAACGCCGCCAGACATAGCTAAAAGAACTTTCATGATGTCACCGCCCCCAGTCGTGCTGCAGCTGCAATTGTCGCATCGATTGCAGCAGAAACATCGCTTTCAGTGGTGGTGTGCCCAAGGCTGAAACGCAGTGATCCTTTAATACGTCCGCGTGAAACACCCATGGCCGCAAGTACATGTGATGGCTCCATTGCGCCACTTGCACACGCCGATGCAGCCGAGACGCACACACTTGCTTCGTCCAGCAGGTACAGCAACGATTCGCTCTCAAGATTCTCTAGGCATACATGTGCAGTGCCAGCGGTACCAGTTCCTGGCGCAAGCGTGGCCGTAGCGCATTCAATGCGTGAGGTGATTCCACTAATCAACTGATCACGTAATTTGCCAAGCCTGGCCACTTCAGATTTACGATTCTTATCTGTCAACGAAAGTGCAATGGAAGTACCCACAATGCCAGCAACGTTGTGTGTTCCACTGCGACGATCACGTTCTTGTCCGCCACCGAGAATAAGTGGTTCCAATGTTGCGCCTTCACGCAGCACCATGATTCCCATTCCTTTAGGTCCACCAAATTTGTGTGCTGACAGTGTGAGGCAGTCAACGTGCGACCACACTGTTCGCAAGTCAATCCAGCATGCAGCTTGCACAGCATCTGTATGAAACAGTGCGTCTGGTGCCTGGCGTCGAACTGCGTGCGAGATGTGTTCTAAATCTGAAATTGCGCCGGTCTCGTTATTCACTGTCATGACGGACACCACAGCAACATTGTCTAGGTCTGTCAACACTGCGCGCATGACATCAGGGTCAACTGATCCTGCAGGCGTCACGGGCACCACGGTGCCATCAATATGTTCGACGCAATGCAACACAGCATGATGTTCGGTTGCTCCACATACTGCGGTTCCACCTGTTCGACGAGTAGCGCCGAGAACTGCAGCGTTGGCACCCTCTGTACCGCCACTTGTGAAAATCACTTCACCGGGACGACATCCGATAACTTCAGCCACCGCATCTCGTGCTTCATCAATGACTTGGCGAGCTTCACGCGCAAATCGGTGCGAGCCCGATGGGTTTGCGTACATCACGTCGCCGTACTTACTCATGGCATCGCGGGCCTCTGGGCGCAACGGAGACGTTGCAGCGTGATCGAGATACACGTACGAACGTGGTGAATCGGTGATCTCGGTCATGTCTTCAGGCTACCGATGCGTCCCCTCGCACATGGTCGTGGTGGACTAGTACCTGATGAGCAACGACCACGAGAACCCCTATGGCGTTGACGGATACGACGCGACCACGTATGGCGATTCCTTTGCCGAGGTGTACGACCAGTGGTACGCAGGTCTCGACGATGCCGACTTTCTTGAATCCATCGTCAGCTCCCTCTCCGATGAGCCAGTCCGAGTTCTCGAACTTGGTGTCGGCACGGGTCGACTAGTGACCCAATGGCTATCGTTGCGTCCGACATCTGGCGACACCATTGTTGGTATTGATTCATCGACAGCCATGTTGCAGATAGCGCAAGAAAAGAACTTCCCTGCTTCCGTCTCGTTCATCTGCGGTGACTTTTCAGAACAATTACCAGACGGCCCGTTTGATGTTGTCTTCATCGGATACAACACGCTCTTCAACGTGCCAGACGAATCAGCCCTTGAGGCTTGCATCAGGCACGTCGCTCGCGTCCTAGCCCCAAGTGGATTCCTCTATATCGACGCAGTTATTCCGAATTCAACAGAAGCGTCCACACTTGAATCCATCCAGACCATGGCCACGGGCGAAGAAGTGCTCGCAACCAGCCACCACGACCCACTGTCTCAGCGCATTACAGGCACTTTCACGCACCTTGGCCCTGAGCACGCCTCACAGGTTCGATCTTTCGCTGTTCGTTACTTCACTCCACCCCAACTTGATGCAATTGCCGAGCAATCGGGATTGACTTTGTTCTCTCGTTATGCCGACGGGCGTCAGGCTCCGTTTACTTCTGATTCATATCGTCACGTCAGTCGGTATTCTCCTACCGTGTGACTTTCGTGGGCCGATAATCCACCGAAATCAGGGCTTTTCGGCCTATCCTGAATAGGTAATGAGCCAACTTCGTCTCAATCTTCTCACCGGCCGTTGGGTCACAGTGGTGCCATCTCGAGCTAAACGCACGAGCGACTTTGCTCCACGTGCACAAAAAGTTGAAAACGATCCCGATCGTGAATGCCCCTTCTGTCCAGACAGCACTCTTGCGAACGACGATGTTCCGCTTTTGGAAAACACTGACGCAGCAGGCAACTGGCAATTGCGCGTTATCGCTAACCGCTACCCCGCATTCGAAGGCGACGAGTCACTTGCGGTACGCAACCTTGGCCCTGTGCACGTAATGGCTGAAGCCAGCGGCACTCACGAAGTGTTCGTGTACTCGCCAGAGCATGAAGTGCGACTTGATCAACTTTCTGATGATCAGATTGTGCAACTGATGGCTGCTCTCAAAGCTCGCTTCATTGCACATGCCAACACGCCAAACATTCGCTACACGCAAGCAATTGTGAATCATGGTCGTGAAGCTGGTGCATCACTTGCTCACCCACACGGACAGTTGCTTGGTCTTCCTTTCGTACCTGGCGAAATTCTTGAAGAAGAACGTGCTTTCGAACGTTTCAAAGGTGGATGCATTGTGTGCACCACTACAGAAGCTGAATCACACAACGAGCGTTTTGTTCTTGAAAATGATCACGCAATGGTGATCTGCCCGTTCTGGTCTTCTAGCCCATATGAATTGCTCATCATGCCAAAGGACCACCAGCAACATCTCACGGATTCGTCTGATGCTGCACTCGCTGGCGTCGGTCTCGCTGTTCGTGATGCCCTGAAGCATCTTGTTGCCACACTTGGTGACATTGCTTTCAACCTCGTGTTCCACACAGCCCCGTCACACCACGAAGGCACGTACCACTGGCACGCACACTTGTTTCCAAAGCTCACCACAACTGCCGGTTTCGAACGCGGCACAGGCGTCATGATCAATATCATCGCGCCTGAATTTGCAGCAGATGCACTTCGCAGCGCCGCAGTGAACGCCTAAACCATGGGAAGCATTCGCGTAGCAATTGATATCAACGCAAGCACCCAACGTGTGTGGGAAGTCGTTGAACCAATCGAACGTCACATTGACTGGATGGCAGATGCCGTCGCAATCCGTTTCAAGACTGATCAGACGCGTGGTACAGGCACCGAATTTTACTGCGACACCAAAGTTGGCCCCATCAAGCTTGTCGACGAGATGAAAATCACTTCATGGGTTCCAGAAAAAGCCATGGGGGTCACGCACACCGGCGTTGTTACCGGAACTGGTGAATTCACACTTGAAGCATTGTCACCGACCACCACTCGTTTCGTGTGGACTGAAGTCTTGGTGTTCCCATGGTGGCTCGGCGGAAAACTTGGCTCTCTTGTTGGCGGTCAAATTGTGATGAAAGCAATTTGGCGTAAGAACTTACGCATTCTCAAGAAACTCGCTGAGCAATAACTACGCAGGACGTGGCGCAGACCAGCCACGCCACTTTGAAATCACGCGGATTGAAAACGCAAGCACGATTCCCACAACAGCCACCGCTGATTGGTTGAGTTCAAACTCATCGCCGACTACAACTACTACTGCTGCCGCTATCGCTGCCGTTGCATAAATCTCTCGGTGAAGCACCACGGGAATCTCGCGCACCAAGACATCGCGTGCTACTCCTCCCCCAATTGCAGTAAGCATTCCGATACCAACAGAGGCAGAAGCATTGAGGCCGGCGTTTAAGGCCTTCTGCGTACCTGCAACAGCAAATAAGCCCAGTCCTGCAGCATCAAGAACTAGCAGTGGTTTTTGCAACCGAGAAATAGCAGGGTGAACATAGAAGACAAAAACACCACACACGACTGGCACCACTAAATATCGAGCATCAGTAAATGTGGCAGGCGGCGCTATTCCTAGCAATAGATCACGAATGATTCCGCCGCCCAAAGCAGACGTAGCTGCCAATGCGAGCACACCGAAAATATCCAATTTCTTCTCCACACCAACCAAGCCGCCTGATAATGCAAACACGGCAATACCCACAAGGTCTAAGACAAGCAGCAAGGTGGTAGTACTCATATTGTCAGTCTCGCAGAATTACTGATCGCGCTAGATGAATACACGTATCAGAGCAGTCGTTCCGACCCCTGCAACGATCACCACAACAAAAGGCAACTTGCGCCACGTAGCAAGCACCGCAACAGCTAATCCGGCCGCTCTCGCATCAATGGCATAACTCTGACCAGTTGTAAACGTGTCTTTCGCAATCAGCCCCGCAAGTAATGCCGCTGGAATCAGCAACAAACACCGCTGCACCACCAGCGGCATCTCACGCTGACCAATAATGACAGCACCAAGCAGTTTCAGGCCGTAGGCACATGCCGCAAGCGCCAATACAAACGTCCAACTCATGGTGCGCCGTCAGTCTTCGCAGTTGATTCATCTGAGGTCGGTGACAAGCCGAACAACATGCCAAGTGCTGACACAAGTATCGGCAAACCAATCGGCATGAACGGTGCAAGTGCCACTGCAGCAACTGCACCAAACAATGCGGCTTTGCGACCAGTTGATGTGCGCAGGTGTGGCGCAATCATTGCAGTGAACATCACAGGAAATGCAGCGTCAAGCCCGAAATCACTGGGGTTAATGCTGGAACCCACTAACGCACCAAGCAATGTTCCGATATTCCAACTGGCGTACAGAATCGCGCCAGAAATCCAGAATGCAGTTCTGCGAGTAGTCGGATCTGTTTCGGCTGAGACAATCGCTGTTGTTTCATCAATTACCCACTGCGCACCAAGTAAACGTGAAGCGAGACTTCCCTGCTTCAACACCGGGGACATTGCTAATCCGTAGACCGCATTACGGCCTGATAACAACACTGCCCCACCGAATGCGCTTGCAACTGTTCCGCCAGAAGCGATAACACTGACCGCAGACATTTGTGATGCGCCAGTGAAAACAAGCAATGACATGGCGCATGATTGCGCAACGGATGCGCCAGCAGAAACGGACAGAACTCCGAATGATGCGCCGAAGATAACGAACGCGATGCCAATCATTAGTGAGGCAGAAATGAAGCGGCGTGCATCAGGTGCGCGAAAATGATGCATGAGTTATTTGCCAGTGAAAGAGGCTTTACCTGGTCCGTGTTCAAGGAAACTAGCTACACCAATTTGGCTATCAGCTGAATGAAAGACTTCTTCAAACAACTGAAGTTCTAGGGCAAGACCCGATGCCAGATCAGTTTCCATACCTTGATCTACTGCTTGTTTGATTAGACGCGTTGCCACTGTTGCACCAGACGCAATAGTTGTTGCTAGTTCCAATGCACGTGTCATCAATGCATCTGGTTCAACAACTTCATTAGCAAGACCAATAGCAAGTGCTTCTTCTGCTTTCACCTGACGACCAGTCGCCATGATTTCTTTGGCCCTGCTTGCGCCGACTATTCGTGGAAGACGTTGCGTTCCGCCACCGCCAGGAATAATGCCGAGGAGAATTTCGGGTTGTCCAAACACTGCCTTTGTTGATGCAATGCGATAGTCGCACGCCATTGACAATTCGCAACCGCCACCAAGGGCATAACCACTAACGGCAGCAATGGTGAACGAAGGAATAGCTGCAACGGCATTCAATGCGGCATGGAACGCAGCGCCGATTGTTTTTGCTTCAGAAGGGCCACCAAACTCTGAAATATCAGCACCAGCTGCGAACAAGCGGTCGCCACCGGTAATGACTACTGCTCCTGCAGGGTTACTGGTGAGGTCTCGGGTCACATCATGAAGACGCGCAAGAAGCGCAGTAGACAAGGCATTCACCTTGGGTGAGTTCAACGTAACGACAGCAACCCCGTCACTACGACGATCAACAAGTACTAATGATTCATTGGACATTTCAGGCTCCTACTCCGCGCAGCATTTCATCAGCTGCTGACCACGGATCAAGTTCGTGGTTCAGCACTTGTGATTGCAACCCATCCCATTGATCACCACTAAGAATCTCACGAGCTTTCAACTCGAGTCGACGCGCAACAATTTCACGCAGTTCGGCGCGCAAACGGAATTCACGGCGCGACTTCAATACGCCAGACGATTCAATTGAAGCGCGATGCTCTAACACCGCATCCCACATTTCCGTAACACCCTCTCCCGTGTTGCCGATGGTGGCGATGATTGGTGGGTGCCATGCTTCGTGAGCAATATCTGACAGTTCCAACATTTGTTCAATGTCACGACGAGTCTCTTCAACGCCCTTTCGGTCTGCCTTGTTAATGACAAACACGTCAGCAATTTCCATGAGGCCTGCTTTGTTTGCTTGCACCGAATCGCCCCAGCCTGGGTTCAACACAACAACAGTGGTGTCTGCCTTGCCAGCAATTTCAACTTCTACTTGGCCAACGCCAACGGTCTCTACCAAAATCCATTGGCGGCCAACAGCATCAAGCATGCGAATTGCTTCAGGAGTAGACAGCGACAAACCACCAAGGTGTCCGCGCGTTGCCATAGAACGAATGAAAACGCCAGGGTCTGTTGCGTGGTCTTGCATACGCACACGGTCGCCCAAAATTGCGCCACCAGTAAACGGCGAAGACGGGTCAATTGCGAGAACCGCGATTTCAAGGTCTTGTTTGCGCAAGTGTGTGATGAGCGAACTGGTCAGCGTGCTCTTTCCGGCGCCAGGAGCTCCGGTGATACCCACTGTGTATCCAGTACCGCTGCGCTTGTAGGCAAGCCTTCCAACTTCTCGGGCGACTGCATCACCACGTTCAAGTAGCGACAGGACGCGAGCAAGTGCAGCTCTGTCGCCATCACATGCGGCGGTAAAAAGCTGTTCGGGGCTAAGAGTGCGACGGCTCACTTAGATGACCTGCACGACCTCAGTGACTCCGTCGATGCGGTCTTTCATAATGCGTTCGATGCCGGCCTTCAGAGTTTGGTCAGAAGCAGGGCACGTAGTGCAGGCTCCGACCAGTTCGACCGAGATGACACCGGTCTCTTCGTTGACATCATGCAAGACAATGTCTCCGCCGTCGGCCTGAAGAGCTGGTCGTATGACCACGATGGTTTCTTCTACCTGTTGGCGCATTGACATGGATACAGCCTACGCTGACATCATGTTCGCTCATCAAGGTGGGTGGGACGAGATGCTGTATGCCCTCGTGCCCATTGTCCTCATTTTTGGTCTTTTACGGCTCGCAAATTCGCGTGCCAAGAAATTGACCCGGCCTGAGGCTACGACTCAGGCCGAACTCGACTAATTGAGGCGCCTAAAGCGCTGAGGCGACCCACAATGTCGTCATACCCACGATCAATGTGGAACACATCGCCAATTTCGGTGATTCCAGACGCTGCGAGACCTGCGACAACAAGGGCTGCTCCGGCGCGAATATCAGGCGCGACCACGGTGGCGCCAGTGAGATGTTCAACTCCTCGAACAACAGCATGGTGACCGTCGATTTCGATATTGGCTCCAAGCGCACGTAACTCGTCGACATAACGGAATCGGCCTGGGTACAAATTCTCAGTAACTATTCCGACACCATTTGCCATTGACAACATCGCCACCACCAGAGGTTTGTAGTCAGTAGCAACACCCGGATACGGCAAGGTGGAGACATCTACCGATGTCAATCTGTCGGGTGCTGTTGCAGTAATCCCCTCGTCGTCAATGTCAAAGATCATGCCCATGTCAGTGAAGCGAGTCAGCATCATGCCCATGTGTTGAGCATTTGCCCGGGCCACGCGGATGGTGCCACCACACATGCCAACAGCAGCAATATACGTGGCCGATTGCACACGATCGGTAACTACTTCATGAGTAACTGCCTGCAGTGAAGATGGCACAACACCAGTAATGGTCAATGTTGCTGTGCCAATTCCGTCAATCCGGCATCCCATTTTGCGCAACATGTTGCACAAGTCTGCAATTTCTGGTTCCCGCGCCGCATTACGAATAGTTGTGACACCATCTGCAACAACTGCAGCCATCAACACGTTTTCTGTTGCACCCACACTCGGAAAATCAAACACGACTTCGGCACCAACAAGGTGAGCACAACGCCCCACAATTCCCTCGGAAGATGTTTCAAATTCTGCACCCATTGCTTCGAGTCCACGTAAGTGCATGTCAATAGGCCGACCACCAAAGTCATCGCCACCGGGAAGTGCAATATCAACTTGTCCAAAACGTCCGAGCAGTGGGCCGACAAGATTCACTGAGGAACGAATGCGGTCAGCTAGTTCAAATGGTGCAACAGGTGTAATGGCGCCAGAGTTATAAATAGACAGGTGCTGGCCAGTCTCGCCTGCGGGAGCTTGCGAAAAGGAGATCTCGAGCCCAACGGCACGCAGCAAGTCAGCCATGATCACCACGTCTTCAATGACCGGAACATTTGTCAGCGTGTACCTGCCATCTGCAAGCAGTGCAGCCGCCATCAGCTTCAGGACCGAGTTTTTAGCGCCTGGTACAACTACCTCGCCGGCTAATGGCCCACTCTGAGCAACAACGATGACATCACCCTCGCGCTGATTCGAACCAATGGACATGACTATCAGTATGCTCCCGCGGTGGCCTTGAATGGAAAACTTCTGCTGAGACGCCTACCCCGATGGGCAAAGCCAACCGAAGATTTGACCCCACGCCAACGGCAAATTCTGATTTTGGTGGGTCTGGCATCAATGTCAGCCGCATTTATCAACACTCTCTTCACTCAAACGGTTGCATTCGCAGCCGACGAATTTAATGTTTCCCAATCTGGTCAGGGAATTGGTGCATCTGTTGTGAGATTCGGCATCATCATCTGTTTGCCACTCGTTGCATTGGCAGACAAGTACGGGCGACGCCCCGTCATGATCGCAATGGCGTGGGCCGCACCCATCGTGTCATCGCTCGGTGCAATTGCACCCTCATATGTTTTTCTTGTCGGCACACAAGCAATTGGTCGCCCGCTTGGCCTCACGCTTGACATTTTGATTGCAGTTGTCGCATTAGAAGAAATGCCTCGCAATACACGGGCATACGCAACCGGACTTCTCGCAGTCATCAGTGGAATAGGTGGAGGCATTGCTGTTGGTTCCCTGCCGTTAGCGGACCGCGGCCCCACATCATGGAGGCTTATTTACCTCGTCGCTCTGGTGTGGATATTTGTTGCCATTGCGCTAACCAAGTGGTTACCGGAATCAGAACGATTCACCAAACATCAAAAACAGGCCGTGGCGATACGCATGAAACTGTCGTCGGCATTTCGCGGACAGCTAGGCCGAATCTGTTCAGTTGTGTTCCTTACGAATATGTACATTGCCACCGTGTCGATCTTTCAAAACAGGTACCTGAAAGATGACCGTGGGTACTCTGCTGCACTTGTTGCCCTCTTCACCATTACAACGTCATCTCCTGCATCATTAGGTCTCATCATTGGTGGCCACTTCGCAGATGAAAAAGGCCGGCGCATCATCGGGGCCACATTGGTTCCCATTGGGGCATTTCTCTTGGCGCTCTCGTTCTCTACATCCGGCGCAATCATGTGGATATTTGCAATTGCCGGCGGCCTTGCGTTTGGAATTTCATACCCAGCTCTTGCCGTTTATCGCGGCGAACTGTTTCCCACAGGTTCACGGGGCACGGCTGGTGGAATCATCATGACCTCTGCGCTCTTTGGTGGAATTGTTGGCTTAGTCGGAGCCGGGCTTGTCTTGGATTCAGGATTGTCGTATGGGACAGTGATGCTGTGCCTCGTTACCGGCCCTGTCATTGCATCGCTCATCGTGTGGTTTCGCTACCCAGAAACTGCACACCGTGATCTTGATGAGATTTCTCAAAATCTTTAGAGTTTCGTCACCCACGCCGCAATTCGTTGAGCAACATCGGCGTCAGCTTTTGCTAGTTCATGTCGACCATTGTCAATGAAACTCCACGTGACATCACCAGGAACAACAGCGAACGCATCGCAAAGTTCGTCTGGTGTTCCAAAGTTGTCTTTTGTCCCACTTACGCACAACGTTGGAACAGTGATGCGCGACAAATGTTCAATGCGTAAAGCACTTGGCTTCTTTGGCGGATGCAACGGGTACGACACCAGTACCAGCCCTGCAACTTCTAATGGGTCTACTTCATCTGCAACCGCCATAGAGCACATCCGGCCGCCCATCGACCGCCCACCAATAACAATCTTCGAAGTCGAGACACCTAGTGACTCTGCGAATTCACGTACATGTTCCTTAACACTTGCAATGAGAACTGGCGCTTTATCTGGAAACGGTTTCCCAGCGATGCGATAAGGAAAGTCATGCCTGGCTACCGGCAAGGGTGCCAGTGCGTCCTGCATTGCCAACAAAGATGAGTGTGTTGACGATGAGCCGGCACCAGGAAACAAAACGATTCCAGCAACTGCCGTCACAACGCCTCAAGCAACACGCGACGAGCCTCAGTGATGTCAATAATCAATTTGCTTGCGTCGGTTTCATTGCCCCCATGATCAGGATGAGCACGCCGCACACTGTCGCGATAATGAGCCATGATGTCTCGTTTTCCGGGCTTCACAGTGCCGCCAGGAAAACCAAGAATCTCCAATGCCCATGCGCGTGGGTCTGCCAGCGCCGACACTGATGACACTTTTGAGCCAGCCAAGTACTCAATGAAT
>JBIILS010000015.1:0-19576 GCA_044232585.1 Ilumatobacteraceae bacterium | reverse complement strand
GAAATCTTGCTTAGGGAGTGAACGGGTGAGCAGTACGCTCAAAGGGTGCGTATGCGACTTGATGCCGCCCTTGTTAAAAGGGGATTAGCAGAGAGCCGTTCCCACGCTGCTCGCATGATTGATGAACGCAACATCACGGTAGGTGGTGTGATTGCCGAGAAAACTTCTCGAATGGTTGCCCCCGAGGAACCGATTGAAGTGCTTGTGAAGCGCCGTTTCGTCAGTCGTGGTGGCGAGAAACTTGAACACGCTCTCGATGGTTTTGGTATCTCAGTTGAAAACAGGTCTGTGCTTGATGCCGGAGTTTCAACTGGTGGTTTTACCGATTGTGTTCTTCAACGCGGAGCTCGTCGTGTATTCGCAGTTGATGTGGGACGTAATCAACTGCACGAACATATGAAGTCTGATACACGAGTTGATTGGCGTGACGGTGTGAATGTCAGAGATTTAGTAGCAGACGATTGTCCGTATCCATGTTCATTAGTAGTTGCAGATTTGTCGTTCATTTCTCTCACCAAGGTTCTGGAAGCTTTCTTCGCATCCGTGCGCCCTGAACCGGGGTTCGAGACCCCAGGAATGGTGTTGCTGGTAAAGCCACAGTTTGAGGCGGGTCGTGTAGAGGTGTCTCGGGGTAAAGGTGTCATCACAGACCCCAGTATCCATAAAGAAGCCTGTGACACGGTTCGTGATGCTGTTCTTCAGTTGGGTGGAAGCGTTGTAGGGGTCATTGAGTCGCCCATTAAAGGCGCTGAAGGCAACACGGAATTCTTAATGTACGTGGAATGCCCCACCCGTTCCGTAAGTTGTGAGTCATGAGTCGCCTCGGATTAGCCGTACATCGTTTCCGTCCCGACGCACTGGAAGTGGCTGGCCGGGTTATTGGCTGGGCCAGTGCCAACGGGTATGAGGTAGTTGCTGATGAGTCAGACCTAGCGTCTCTGCGCTCAACCTCTGTCACTAGTGGTGACGTTGGTGATGTCGATGTGTTGGTGTCTATCGGCGGCGATGGCACCATGCTTCGGTCTGTTCATGTATTGAATGGTCGAGTAGTTCCTTTAATCGGAGTCAATCTTGGCCAATTGGGATACCTGGCTGTTGTAGAAGTTGACGAAATTATTGAGGCGCTCGATATTTGGCATAACGGTAAAGAGGGATCTGATTACCACTATGACGACCGCATGTTGTTAGAGGTGTCTATGTGGGCAAAAGGGGCCAGGCTTACAAATCATTTGGCAATGAACGAAGTTGTTATTGAAAAGTCTGAAGCGGGGCACACTGTGCGTCTCGGCGTTGATATTGATAAGGCATCCTTCACTACGTATGCAGCAGACGGTCTGATTCTTGCCACTCCAACGGGCTCGACTGCGTATTCAATGTCAGCGCGCGGACCCATCTTGTCGCCAAGACTTCGCGCGATCCTCATGACGCCTGTTTCTCCACACATGTTGTTTGATCGGTCGATGGTTCTCGACCCTCAAGAATTGGTGCGCATCGAAATTCTTGGTCACAGATCAGTAAATGTTGCCACCGACGGTGAGTTGGTGCACACACTTCGACCAGGAGACGTTGTTGAAGTACGTGCCGCACAGGAAGTTGCCCGATTCGTGAGATTTAAGGAACAACGATTTCATCAGACTTTGAAATCTAAATTTGGGTTGTCAGATCGATAATGCTTGTTGAACTTTCAATAGAGAACCTCGGAATCATCGAGAATGTTCGAGTCTCTTTCGATAAGGGGTTTACGGCGTTCACGGGTGAAACAGGTGCTGGTAAGACCATGTTGGTTGAGGCGATCAACTTGGTTGTGGGTAGGCGTGCTGATGTATCCGTTATTCGCGATGGGGCTGAAGAGGCTCGCGTAGAGGCACGGTTTGTTACTAACACCGATGCAGGCGAAGTGGAGACAATTTTGTGTCGGGTGCTGCATCGTGAAGGGCGTAGTCGTGCCTACATCAATGACCGAATGGCAACGGTTGCTTCACTGGCTGAAATTGGTGATGAATTAGTGGATATTCACGGACAGCACGCACATCAGCGTCTTCTTTCTCTTACGACCCAACGAAACTCGTTGGACCAGTTCGGAAAAGTGAATACTTCTGAACTTCGTGCGGCTCGTGAAGCTGTAACCCACATCGAT
Organism: Ilumatobacteraceae bacterium; assembly: GCA_044232585.1. Classification (GTDB taxonomy): domain Bacteria; phylum Actinomycetota; class Acidimicrobiia; order Acidimicrobiales; family Ilumatobacteraceae; genus UBA2093. The sequence continues at coordinate 17,439 of JBIILS010000015.1, read as the reverse complement.
GCAAATCTTGCCGCTCTGGGTGGGGATGAGAAATCTCGAGTCCGTGAGATCGATTTGTTGCAGTTCCAGTGTGACGAGATTGAGTCGAGTCGGATTACGAATCCAGATGAAGATCTTGCGCTGTCTCAAGAAGAAGACATGCTGACGGATGTTGTTCGCCATCAAGAGTCTTTGCAAAGGATTGTGTCGCTGCTATCAGATGATGGGGCAGTGGTTGATCTTCTCGGTGAGGCGGTGTCGGCAATTGCGCCGGTGACTTCACTACCTGCATTGTCTGAACGGCTTCGGTCGCTAGCTGCTGAAGCAAAGGATGTGTCTGACACGGTGCGCGACGCTGCCGAAGGATCAGAACATGATCCCGCCCGCCTAGAAGAGATTCGGTTGCGCCGACAGGCTCTTCGTGATCTCATGCGGAAATACGGTGATTCGTTGATTGATGTGATGGCTTTTGGCTCTGAGGCTCGTGAACGGCTCGACGAATTGACTGGATATGCCGAGCGCGTCAAGGAGTTGGAGAAAGCCAAGACAACGGCGTTGCGGCATTTGGTTTCCTGTCAAAAAGAAGTGGGCAATGCCCGTCGAGCCGTCGCTCCGAAACTTGCAGCTGCAGTGCAGAAACGATTGCGGCAGTTGGCGCTGCCGAATGCAACAGTCCAAGTGGCTGTCGGTGACATCGAAACAGATCCGGCGGGAGAGTCAGTGGTGTTCATGCTTGCTGCCAACCCGGGTAGCGCTCCTGCGCCAATCGCGAAAGTTGCTAGTGGTGGAGAGTTAGCCAGAGTCATGCTTGCCCTTCGTCTTGTACTTACGGGCGATCCTGCGACAATGGTTTTCGACGAAGTTGACGCAGGAATAGGTGGAGAGGCAGCAGTGGCGGTTGCTACAGCGCTGCGCGAACTGGGGAACGATCATCAAGTCATTGCTGTAACCCACTTGGCTCAAGTAGCGGCATCTGCTCATGGGCAGGTGGCTGTCTCGAAGTCCGTCAAAGGTGGCAAGACTTTTGGTGCCGCAACGCGAGTGGCCGAAAATGAGCGAGCTTCTGAAATTGCTCGCATGTTGTCAGGTGGAGTTGCCGATGATTCAGCCAATGCCCATGCTCGTGACCTCTTAGAGAAGCTTGGTGGACAAAAGAAGCGTTCTCAGCGCTCGTCCTAGTGGTTTCACTCTGGGGGGCTCTGACCTATTAGGCTGTTCTTCCGTTAGCAATTACGTCGGCGGGAGTCTCAATGCCAAAGCACATATTCGTGACAGGTGGCGTTGCAAGTTCCCTCGGTAAGGGTCTCACTGCATCTTCCCTTGGTCGTTTGCTGAAGATGCGCGGCTTGCGTGTCACAATGCAAAAATTGGATCCGTATATCAACGTTGATCCCGGCACGATGAATCCGTTTGAACACGGTGAAGTATTTGTGACAGACGATGGCGGCGAAACAGACCTTGACCTTGGTCACTACGAACGCTTCATTGATGAAAATCTGACACGTAGCTCGAATGCAACGACAGGGTCTATCTATCAGGCTGTCTTGGCCGCTGAGCGTCGCGGGGATTACTTGGGAAAGACTGTTCAAGTAATTCCCCACATCACAGACGAAATCAAGCGCCGAATCCGTCGAATCGCCACGGATGACACTGATGTAGTCATTACCGAAGTTGGCGGAACCGTCGGAGACATTGAAATTCTCCCGTTCCTAGAGGCAATTCGTCAGTTCCGTAACGAGGCGGGTCGAGACAATGTTTGCTACCTACACGTCACGCTTGTGCCTTTTATTGGGCCGAGCGGTGAGCAAAAGACAAAGCCAACCCAGCACAGCGTTACAGAACTTCGCTCGCGCGGTATTCAGCCTGACGTCATCGTGTGCCGAAGCGAAGAACCTCTTAGCAGTGGCTTGAAGCGAAAAATCTCACACATGTGTGACGTTGATACGAATGCTGTCATCAACGCAGCAGACGTTGGCAACATCTATGAACTTCCGCTCGTGCTTCACGACGAAGGTCTTGACACTGTTGTGTGCGACATCTTGCGACTTGATAGTGCTGTTGACTTGTCCTCATGGGAAAAGCTTGTTGCGCAAGTTGAAGCTTCAGTGAAGCCAGTAAAGATTGGTCTCATTGGAAAGTATGTTGAATTACAAGATGCCTATCTGTCAGTTGTTGAAAGTTTGAAACACGCTGGTTTCCATCACGGCGCCAAAGTTGAGATCGATTGGATTCAAGCTGAAGACGTTGAAGGACTGCTTGCATCAGGTCGTCTTGACGCGCTTGATGGAATGGTGATTCCTGGTGGTTTCGGCTCTCGCGGTATCGAAGGAAAGATTGCTGCTGCGGCTTATTCGCGTGAGAATCTGGTTCCTTGCTTGGGTTTATGTCTCGGTATGCAGGTGATGACAATTGAATACGCACGGCATGTACTTGGTATGACTGATGCGAACAGCACAGAATTCGATCCTTCAACCACGCACCCGGTTATTGATTTAATGGTCGATCAGCGTGATATCACCATGAAGGGCGGCACGATGCGTCTTGGTGCGTATTACGCGGTGCTTCAACCAGGGACGAAAGTCGCAGAAGCGTATGGTGAGACCGTGGTGAGTGAGCGTCATCGCCATCGTTACGAATTCAACTACAACTTCCATTCTCGTTTCGAGGAAAGTGGATTCTTGTGCAGTGGTACTTCGCCAGACAAGCGTCTTGTTGAATTCATTGAGATGGAAAACCATCCGTACTGGGTTGGTACTCAAGCACATCCGGAATTCAAGAGCAGGCCTGACCGCCCTCACCCGTTGTTCAGGGAACTCATTGCGGCCTCATTGGTGAATCGTGAGAAGCGCCTGGCTCGTGGTGCTAGTGCCTCTGTTGCACAATCGGCCTGAATGAGAACGTGAATCAGAGCGACCATAAAGGTTTTGTAACTACCGCACTGGATGTGGTGCATTCGTGGGCAATGTTTCGCCTGCTCCGCCGCACTATTCGTGGTCCACGTGGAGACGTCTTTGACAGAACATATGTCAGTACGCCCGGCGCTGTAGGGGTCGTTGCAATAACTCCGGAGAACCACATCATTCTTGTATCGCAATATCGGTCGTCTTTCGATGATTATGTTCTAGAGATTCCTGCGGGGATGCGTGACGTTGTCGGCGAAGACCCCTCCCGAACCGCGTGGAGAGAACTTGCAGAAGAGACTGGATATGTGCCGAGAACTGTCGAGTACTTGGGTTCATGTTTGTCTTCTCCTGGCGTGACTGATTCTGTTTTGGAGCTGTTCATTGCTCGCGATGTTGTCGCCGGTGGTTCCGCGCCAGAGGGGCCAGAGGAATTGGAGATGAAGGTTTTGATAATTCCATTTTCTGAGGCTCTAACAATGGTGGATGAAGGCGAAATTACGGATGCGAAAAGCTCTGTGGGAATTCTTCTAGCTGCGCGGCGTTTCGATGATCTTGGCGTGTGAGTTATGGCAAAGACCCCCACAACCGAACGAGATGCAGAACTCGTAGAAGAGTTTCTTCGTTGGATGGCAGTTGAAAAAGGGCGTGCCGTAAACACAATTTCCAACTATCGGCGTGATCTGACGAGATATGTGGAGTTTCTAGGCACTGCTTCCAAGAGTCTCTTAACTGCGCGTGAAACAGAGGTGGAAGACTATGTTCGTGTCCTGCAAGCTTCTGGCGATGCAAATGCAAGTACGGCACGCAGATTGGCTGCTATTCGGATGATGCACGGTTTCTTGTTGACTGAAGAACGAAGAAGAGATAATCCGACATCTCGTATTGAAGGCGTGAAAGTGCCTGGTGGTGTTCCAAAGCCCTTGAGTCAAGATGAGGTTTCCGCGCTACTCGAAGCAATGGTTGGTGATTCGGCGACCCAAATGCGTGACCGCGCGTTAATGGAGTTCCTGTATGCGACCGGGGCCCGAATTTCTGAGGCGTGTGATTTGAATCTTGATGATCTGGATTTGTCTTCGCGTGTTGTTCGTTTGTTTGGAAAGGGTTCGAAGGAACGAGTCGTTCCCTTCGGTCGAACCGCCGAAGAGAGGCTCCGTGAATACATCAGTAATGCCGGTCGCGCCCAGTTAGTCCCTGACGTGTGGTCACGAGGCACTGACAGGGAAGCGGTGTTCTTAACAGATCGCGGCAAACGCTTGAATAGGCAAAAGGCGTGGCACGTTGTTAGAGACGCCGGAGTGCGCGCCGGAATCACTCGAGATCTGTCGCCACACGTTCTTCGCCACTCGTGTGCAACTCACATGCTGGAGCACGGCGCAGATTTGCGAATCGTGCAGGAGATGTTGGGACATGCGACTATTTCGACCACACAGATTTACACGAAGGTTTCGAATGACAGATTGTGGGCCGTGTATCGCGATGCCCACCCGAGGGCGACAGGATGAAATCAGTTCACTTAATCAAGAGGGCAATTGGTTCGCTTTCGCAAGCACCACCGAGTGCGGTTGAAGTTACAAAGGTTCAGGATGTATTGAATGAAGCGGAGTTCAGACTGTGGTCTGAAATGCAATATCGAGATCAGCGTCACAGTATTGCGGTGCTAGGTCGATTCGATAATTTGGCACCAACTGCTCGTCAATCTGAAAGAGCCGCTGCGCTGTTGCATGATGTGGGCAAGAACATTTCTGGTCTCGGATTCTTGTCGCGTGTTGTCGCCACTGTGGTCGGACCTCGTAATCGCAGGTTCGCGGAGTATCACAATCATGAGGCTCTGGGGGCCGACTTGTTGTCCGTTAGCAGCGATCCTCGAACTGTTGAGTTGGTCAGGGGAGCAGCAGTTGATGATGTTTCACTGCTCCTGCGAGCAGCTGACGACATTTAGATACGTGGCAGCAGCCCTATTGCAGAGTGGGCTCTTTGTAATGTCACCGCGGCAACATTGCGTGCACGTTCGTTGCCAATAGATAGAAGCCGTGCGAGTTCGCCTTTGTCTTGCATGAGTTCTTGGAACTTTGTGCGAATTGGTTCTACAACAGCAATCACGGCATCTCCGGTGTCTGATTTCAGAGCGCCGTACTGTGAGTACTGACTGACCAGTTCATCTACGTGCTTGCCAGTAGATGCCGACAGAATATCTAGAAGATTGGAGACCCCTGGTTTGGTGGCAATGTCGTACTTCACTTCTCCATCTGAATCAGTGACTGCGCGTTTGAACTTCTTTGAGATAGCAGCATTGTCATCCAGCAGGTATACAAGTCCGCTGTCGCTCGTGGCTGACTTCGACATCTTTGAGGTCGGGTCTTGCAAGTCCATCACGCGTGCACCAGCTTTCGGGTGAACAGCTTTTGGCAGAACAAATGTGTCACCAAATCGGTGGTTGAACCTCACTGCGATATCGCGGGTGATCTCGATGTGTTGGCGTTGGTCATCGCCCACTGGCACCTCGTCTGCGTCGTACAACAAAATATCGGCTGCCTGTAGCGCCGGATATGTGAAAAGTCCTGCTGAGATGAATTCAGCCTCACGTCGTGCAGATTTATCTTTGAACTGAGTCATGCGACTGAGTTCTCCATACGAGACAGTGCACTCCATGATCCATGCCAGTTCAGTGTGTTCATGAATGTGGCTTTGCACAAAGACAGTGGCAATATCTGGGTCGAGGCCGCATGCAAAAAGCATTGCTGCTAGTTCGATTGTCTGTTTACCGATGAGTCCAGGGGTGTCTATGGCCGTCAGGGCGTGAAGGTCGACGATGCCGTGGAAAACGTCACCGTCATGCTGGCCAGAGACCCAGTTAGAGAGGGCTCCGAGATAGTTGCCGAGATGCACTGGTCCGGTGGGCTGGATACAAGACAGAACGCGTGGCACGCTCAAAATCTAGTTGCTTGGCAATGAATACACGCGGTCAATTGCCGACCCTGGTGGTTCAGGCAAGTACGATGGGATGGTGGCAATTGACGTAGCAACCCCCGTGTACGAGGGACCTTTCGACCTTTTGCTCCACCTCATTTTGCGTGAAGAGGTGGATATTCACGAGATCAGCCTTTCCACCATTGTTGACGCTTATTTGGCTGAGCTGTTGAAGATGCAAGAGCTTGATCTGGAAGTCGCAACTGAGTTTTTGCTCATTGCAGCAACTCTTATCGAGTTGAAGACTCGCCGATTGCTCCCAGGGCGCGAGGCCGTGGACTTGGACGATGAATTGGCATTGTGGGAAGAGCGTGATTTGCTGCTTGCTCGACTGCTTGAGTGCAAGACGTTTAAAGACGTCGCAAAGATTCTCGCAACATTTGTAGACGATGCAGACCGTGTATACGGACGTGCGGTTGGTCCGGACGAACGGTTCTCAGAAGTAGCACCTGACCTTCTTGAGGGTTTGACTATTGAAAAGCTTGAGCGGGGATTCATCAATGCAATTACGCCGCGTAAGCGTGATGAGTTGAGTCTGTATCACATATCGCCAATTCGCTTTACGGTTGCTGAAGCAGTTGAAGAATTAATGGAAGACATAGCTCGTGTTGGGAATACTTCATTTCGCGCGTTGACCACGGGGCTTGTCGAGCGTCTTGAGATCGTGGTGCGCTTTCTGGCGATTCTTGAAATGTATAAACAAGGTTTTATTGAGCTAGATCAAGTTGATCGTTTTGGTGACATAACGGTTCAATGGACTGGTATCGGTACTGGAAACGAAAGTATGGCGGAGATCGATTCTTATGAAGGATGATGTGACAACAGAAACGGTGAGGGCTATTGAAGCAATAGTGCTTGTAGCTCACGAACCCGTACCGACAGACCTCATCGCGCAGTTGCTTGAAATTCCCGCCACAACTGTTGATGAAGTGTGTGCCCGTCTTGCCGAAACATATGAAGAAGCAGGTCATGGATTCCAATTGGCAAAAGTTGCCGGAGGGTGGCGCTTTCAAACTCATCCTGACCTTGCGCCGTATGTTGAACGCTTCATTCTCGATGGCCAACGTGCGCGTTTGTCTGGTGCAGCACTTGAGACTCTTGCAATCATTGCGTATAAGCAACCAATCTCACGTTTACAGATTGCCTCAATCCGCGGAGTTGATCCGGATTCTGTGTTGCGAACATTGCATGGTCGCGCATATGTAGCGCCTGTCTCGCGAGATAACGGTCCTGGTCAAGCTGTGCTGTGGGGTACGACTCAATTGTTTCTCGAGAAGTTGGGAATTGCATCTCTGAAAGATCTTCCAGCTATTGCTTCTTTTGTTCCCGATGCATCTCTTGTAGAGGCGTTAGAGAAAACACTTTTGATCGAGGCTGACTCCATTTCTGAGCCGAGCGAAGGCGCGTAATGTCGTCGTTCACCCCGCCGGGAGGCGCGGTCCCCGAACCACCGTTATGGGAACAGATTGCTAATGATGCGCGCCTTGCCGATGGTGAGCGACTACAAAAAGTTCTTGCACGAGCTGGATTTGGTTCACGTCGAGTCTGTGAGAATTTGATTGAAGATGGTCGCGTTGATGTCAATGGTGAAATAGCAGTACTCGGGCGCCGAGTAAATGTTGACACGGACATCATCGAGGTGGATGGTGCTCCAGTAGGTGTACTTCCTGGCCTTGTGTATTACTTGTTGAACAAGCCTGAAGGGGTAGTAACAACGATGGTTGACACGCATGGTCGAGAGACCGTTCTTGACTATGTGCCATCTGAACCGCGCGTGTTTTCAGTTGGACGTTTGGACATCGACACTACGGGGTTATTGATTCTCACGAATGATGGTCAATTGACTCAGTTTTTAACGCACCCCAGCCACGGAGTTGAGAAGGAATACATTGCTGAAGTTGAGTGTGGAACCAATGGTGTTCCAAACGGTGCTCTGCGGCATTTGCGTGACGGCGTCGAATTAGAAGACGGCATGACCGCGCCTGCAGAGGTGGGGCAGCCTGAGCCGGGCGTATTGCGAATAGTGATTCATGAGGGCCGCAACAGGCAAGTACGTCGAATGTGCGAAGAAGTTGGGCACCCAGTTATTCGACTTGTGCGTACTCGAATCGGTCCTCTGAGAGATACAAAATTGGCGCCAGGGCAGTGGCGCGAACTGACCATTGAAGAGGTTCGTCAATTATCTAGCGCAGTTGAGTTAGACGGTACGGATACGGTGTGGGAATGAGCGCAGACGCGATGACGAAGAAGAAAGCGAACGTATTCGGCCTTGGGCTAATTGGTGGTTCACTCGCGCTTGCTTTAGCGGACGCCGGTTATGACGTCGGTGGACACGATTCGGATAAATCAAAGATTGATGTCGCGCTTGAACGCGGAATCATCGCTTTTCCGGGCTTGTATTCAGATGCCGAAGTTACTTTTGTTGCAACCCCTGTCGGTACCGTTGCGCAAGCAGTGACTGAATCTTTAGATCTGACAACTGGAGTTGTTACTGATGTCGGATCAGTGAAGACATCTATCTCGCTTCAAATCTCTGATCCACGTTTTGTACCAGGTCATCCCATGGCTGGATCTGAACTGGATGGCCTAGATGGCGCAGACGCTTCAATGTTCGCCGGAGCTGTATGGGTTCTGACTCCAACAACGAATTCCTCAGACGCTGCTTTCGCCGTTGTTGCTGGCTTAGTGGCGAAGTTTGGAGCAGAGATTGTGGCTATGGATGCTGAACAGCACGATGATCTGGTCGCAGTTGTTAGTCATGTTCCACATCTCACAGCTGCAACGTTGATGCGTATTGCGGATGATCGTTCTGAAGAACACATGGCGTTGCTACGACTTGCGGCAGGAGGTTTTCGTGACATGACGCGTATTGCCTCTGGCCGTCCTGGCATCTGGCTGGATATATGCGAACAAAACAAGGCATCTATCGTGCGCGGGCTTGATGCCCTCATTCTTGGCCTGACTGACATGCGTGACGTAGTCGCTGGCTCCGATCGCGATGGACTGTTGTCTCGACTTGAACAAGCACGACGAGCCCGCATGAATTTGCCCACTGGCGCTGGCGCGGTAGAGGATTTGGCAGAGGTACGTATACCGATTCCTGATCGTCCGGGAGCTGCAGCTGATGTGTTTACGTTGTCTGGCGAACTTGGTGTGAATATCTATGACTTTGAAGTCGTTCATTCAGCTGAAGGTGATCGCGGCATCATGGTCACGGTTGTTCGTGCCGAACATGCAGAAGTATTTCGTGGCGGGTTGCTGGCCCGCGGATTCCGTCCCGCTGTACAGCCGTTGTCGTGACAACAATCGTTCTTCGCCCACCTGCCGGCGCACTCGATGCAGCTATTTCGGTGCCAGGCTCGAAGAGCGTTGCTAATCGTGCCTTAGTGTGCGCAATGTTGTCGAAAGAGGCCTCTTGTATATCGGGCATTCCAGCGGGTGATGATGCTCGTGTTGTACTGAACGTGATACGTGAGTCTGGACGCTCTGTCAGCGTTGTTGAAAATGGCATTCTCATCGCTGAAACATCGAAGCTTAGGTTTCCAGGAATTGTGGATGCGGTACTTGCAGGCACATCATCGCGGTTCCTAACCGCCGTTGCTGCCTTGTTTGATTCGACCACGATTATCGATGGTGAAGCGGCGTTGCGCACACGTCCGATGTCGGATTTGCATGATGCTTTGGAAGCGTTAGGTGCGGAAGTGTTACACCTTGGTGAAGAAGGTCACTTGCCGGTCTCGATATCACGGGGTTCGTTGGTAGGCGGCGATATTCACATTGCGGGAAACGTCTCGAGCCAATTCATTTCGGCTCTGATGTTGATTGGCCCGATGTTGGACGAAGGGCTTACTGTGCACGTTACGGGTCCGCTCATTTCTCGATCATATGTAGAAATGACCGCTGACGTGATGAGATCATTTGGTGTATCGGTGGATATCGATGAATCTACAATCTCAGTTTCTAGTGGCTCGTACAAAGGTCGTGAATACATGATTGAGCCGGATTATTCATCGGCCGCTTTTCCGCTTGTTGCTATTGCCCTTCGCGAAGGTCGCGTTGTGATTCCTGGTTTAGCGACAGCTTCGCTGCAGGGAGATTCCGAGATCGTTCCCATTCTGCGAATGATGGGTATGACGTGCGAGGTAAGCGGTGCAGACGTGTCTGTCACTCGACATTCGGATCAACAATTGTTGCCCATAACGATGGATATGTCGAACTGCTCGGACCTAGTTCCTGCTGTAGCGGTGGCATGTTGCATGGCGTCAGGCGAAAGTGTCTTGTCGGGAATTGGATTTATCCGCAACAAGGAAAGTGATCGACTTGGCGACCTTGCCAAAGAGTTAAATCGCGCTGGAGCAAACGTGACTGTTGAGGACGATGGGCTTCGAATTGTTGGTCCGTGTACGTGGACATCTGTTGTCTTTGATACTCACCATGATCATCGAATGGCAATGGCTTTGTCGCTACTGTCTTTGTGTTCAACGGGAATGGAAGTTGCAGATCCCGAAGTCGTAACAAAGAGTTGGCCAACCTTCTTTGCGGACATGACGCCAATCCTCGGTGCTAATGAGATAGGCAACTAACCTGTGGCAATGAACATAACGGTCGCTGCTTTTGATGTGGACGAAACCCTCACGGTACGCGATTGTGTTGTGCCTTTCATGAGGTCGGTTGCGGGTGTCGGGCGACTAATCAAGGTGACGTTCTCTGATGTAGGAACAACTATTCACAGTGTGAGGCGTCGTGATCGCGACTTTCTGAAGGCGAAATTTGTTGCAGGCGTATTCTCAGGAAGGGACGCTCGAGAAATCGAGGCTCTCGGAATAGATTTTGCTTCAAAGGTTGCGGATGGATGGCTACGTAGCGATGTTGCGACACGTATGCGTTGGCACCAGGAACAGGGTCATGTTGTGATTCTTGTGTCGGCATCATTGGGTGTTTATCTTCACCCGTTAGGTGATCTTCTGGAAGTTGATGCTGTTTTGTGTACTGAACTGGAAGAAAAGGATGGCCTTCTGACAGGCAAATTGGCCGGCCAGAATTGTCGCGGAAAAGAGAAGGCTTCCCGAGTACAGAAGTGGTGCCAAGATTCCGGAATAGCGGCTGAGGACCTTGTGTATGCATATGGAGATTCGTCAGGAGACACGGAATTGTTAGAGCTTTTTTCAGAACCTACGTGGGTGAATGATATTGATTTAGTGGTGTTGTCCGCATGATCCTGGCGTGCATCAAAGAAGCTCGTCCGTCTCAATGGACTAAGAACGTTTTGGTCTTTGCTGCGCCTGCTGCACTTGGGGTTCTCAACGAATGGTCGTCACTAGGTAAGACGCTTGTTGTTTTTGCCGCTTTCTGTATGGTTGCAAGCGGGACGTACTACTGGAACGACATCATGGATGTTGAGCAAGATCGTCAGCACCCGAAGAAGCGAAATAGACCCATTGCAAGTGGCGCTGTTCCTCTTTCTGTTGCTCGGGTTGTTGGCTCCGTTCTGCTGATAAGTGGTCCAGCTCTCGGTTATGTTGTGCGCCCAGCTGCCGGAGGCATCATTGCGCTGTATGCAGGCCTGACTATTGGATACAGCACCTGGTGGAAGCACATACCGTTGCTTGATTTGTCTCTGGTATCTAGTGGTTTTGTTCTGCGCGCCATGGTTGGTGCAGCTGCGACTCAAACTCCGATGTCTATGTGGTTCGTGCTATGCATCACCTTTGGCTCTTTTTTCATTGTGACAGGAAAACGGTTTGCGGAGTTACTAGAAATGGGCGATCAGGCGGTCGTGACACGTACCTCACTGAAGTCCTATTCTCTCGTGTATCTACGGCAACTACTGGTTGTGTCATGCACCGCAACTGTTGTGACATATTGCATGTGGGCGTTTGAGAATGCAGCAATTGCCAATGAAACTATTCCGTTCCACGGTTTGTCCATAGTGCCAATGGTGCTCGCACTTCTGCGCTATTTACTGGTGTTAGAAAACGGCGGCGGTGGCGCACCTGAAGAGGTCTTCTTTAAAGATCGTTGGATTCAGGCGTACGGCGCGGTGTGGGTTGTCGTATACGGGCTTGCGGTGTACGCCTCATAAGGAAATGCCTATTGACCTATGTTTAATGAGGTCACGGTCTAGAATTTGATGCATGGTTATGCAGCGTCTCTCAGGATGGGGTCGCACTGCCTGGACCGTTGCAGATCTCGTGCACACCACTGATGTTGATGTCGTTCGCTCGACAATCGGCACCGCAGGCGAGCGAGGCGTTATTTCACGTGGGCTTGGTAGGTCATATGGTGCTGCAGCTCAAAATGCAGGTGGAATAGTTCTCGAGATGACTGCCGAAAATGACCCGATGGGCATTGACGCAGATTTTGATCCTCTGACTGGACTTCTCACCGTTGCGGCAAGCGTCAGTATTGATGCGATATTGCGGATGTGTGTTCCACAAGGCTGGTTTATTCCCGTTACTCCTGGCACCAGGTTTGTCACTGTGGGCGGGGCTATCGCGTCTGATATCCATGGCAAGAATCATCACATTGACGGAAGCTTCGGACAGCATGTTCGCTCTTTGACGCTGATGTTGTCGAGTGGTGAAGTTTTTGAACTTTCACCCGAACAGAATCCGGCGTGGTTTTGGGCGACTGTTGGCGGAATGGGTCTTACCGGAGTAGTTCTTCGGGCAACTGTTGCAATGCTGAAGATTGAGTCTTCACGTGTTGAAGTCGAAACCGTTCGGTTGGAGAATTTCGATGCCGTATGCGCAGCCATGAGCGCTGACGGCGTTGATGACGACTATCGATATTCCGTGGCGTGGGTAGACCTACTTGCTACCGGGGCCTCAATGGGTCGCGGAGTATTGACACGTGGTGATCATGCTGCTGCGAGCAAGGTAGACAACAACGACCCTCTGGCGTATGACCCTCGTTTAACAGTGTCCGCACCAGGTTGGGTTCCAAATGGGTTATTGAACAAGTGGTCGATTAAGGCATTTAATGAAGCGTGGTACCGCAAGGCGCCAGCTAAGAGTCATATCGGTCTGGAATCTATACCGGCTTTCTTTCATCCACTCGATGGGGTTAACCGTTGGAACCGCCTCTACGGGAAACAGGGTTTCATTCAGTATCAGTTCATTGTTCCGCTTGACCGCACTGATGTGTTACGCAAAGTGATTGAGAAGTTCTCAGGTGCAGGCGTTGCATCGTTTCTTGCGGTCTTAAAGAGGATGGGTCCTCAGAACAATGCACCAATGTCATTTCCCACAGAAGGCTGGACATTGACGCTTGATATGGCCGCAGGTATCTCTGGTTTGGCTGAACTTTTGTCTGACGTGGACTCACTTGTTTTGGATGCTGGAGGTCGCCACTATCTGGCAAAAGATTCTCACGTTTCTGCATCTGCCGTTCGTCGTGGATACCCGCGCATCGACGAGTGGATGAGTACTCAAGAAGAAATGGATCCCATTGGGTTATGGCGTAGCGATTTGTCTCGCCGTTTGGGTTTAGTTGATCACAGGAGATCGTTATGAAAAATGGTGTAGGCGTTGCCCAAAATATTGTGTTGTTCGGCGGTACTAGCGAGATAGGACTTGCAATTCTGGGCAAACTGGTGAAACCGGGTGTGTCTCATGTGGTTCTTGTCAGTCGTGATATCGATGCTGCTGAAGTTCAGATTGCCGACATTGCAGAACGGTACCCAGACCTTGAAATCCACCATGTGCGGTTCAATGCAGATGACTCTGCATCAATGGTGCATGTCGTAGCAGAAGTTGCACAACAAGTAGGAGACATTGATGTTGCCGTTATTGCCCAGGGCGTACTGCAAGAAGGCGTTGATTATTACGCAAACCCAACTGCGCTGTTGCCGGTTGCGGACGTTAACTTCACCGGCACCATGGTGTTGATGTATGCACTTGCAGCGCAGATGCGTTCGCAGGGATACGGCAAGATGGTTTTGCTGTCGTCAGTGGCAGGCGAACGTGTTCGTAAAGGCAACCCTGCGTACGGCGCCACCAAAGCCGGTATCGATGGTTTCGCTCTGGCACTTGATCATGAATTGGTCGGATCTGGTGTTTCAGTGTTAGTCGTGCGGCCTGGATTTGTCACTACGAAGATGACAAAAGGCATGGACAAAGCTCCGTTTTCTACGGATGCAGATTCGGTAGCAAGAGCTGTTGACAAAGCAATCTCAACTTCGAAGACGGTCATCTGGGTTCCCGGATTACTGCAATATATGTTTTTGATACTGAAGAATCTGCCTACTGCCGTGTGGCGCCGACTTCCGCTGTAACCGTTTAGGGGATCGCGCCTCGTACCCCGTAGATACCCATAACTGTTACTAATCCACCGATCATCACGACTACTACCAATGGCCACCATTTGTCTTCATCGTCGCGTAATGCCCTCGCTACGGGGAAAAAGAGTGGGAAGGCTGTGAACAGAAACCTGGGCCTCGCAGTAACAGTCGCCGGAATCAACATGAGTCCGAGGATGACTGCTGTATACGACCAGTAGATGAGATTCATCTTGTATTTGCGAGCCATGTACAGGGCAATCAACATGGCACCAACGCTTGCTGCAGTGAGCACGGACGTTGGTGAACTCACAGGATGTATGAAGAAGTCGATAGTTCTTTGCACGGCAGTTGCACCAAAACTGGTGCCTTCCTCCCATGCTTCTCTTTGAACGCGAAACCATGCGGCGTCTTCTCCGGTGTGCATGCGAAGGAACCACATAAATCCGATAAATCCGAGGGGCGATAGAGCGGGGGCAATAAGGGATCGCCAATCTCTATCGTTACGAATGGCAAGTAAAGATGCCACTGCACATGCTGCAATGAGTGCAACGCCGTTTGGACGTGTCGCGGTGGCCATGGCGGCAAGAACTCCTGCCCATAGCCAGTGCTTATCACGCAGGGCAATGAAACACAGCGCAACAATTGTGAGCATTAGTGCTTCGGAGTAGGCCATGCTCAGCACGAAACTGCCAGGAAACAGAGCAATAAGAATCATCGCTTTCTCGGCAGTCTTGATGTCGAAAAGTCCACGACACAAATAGCCAGCAAGGAATACGAACATTGCTCCGAGGAGAATGTTGATTGCCAGGGCCACACTGACAGGCCCACCAGGAATTACAACATCGATGTAGTGAACAAATCGTGGGTAGAGAGGAAAGAACGCTGCTCGTGCATCAGAGACAAAGTAGGTCACATTGGGCATGATGTGATGCGGGTAACCCTCACGTACGACATCGAGGTACCAGTGACCATCCCAACTCGCCAGAATGTCGGCAAGTCCGCTGAGGCCGTTGGCTGGTTCAACATCATTTGAACGATCGGTAACTGCTTGTGCAGCGACGGCAATTGCGGCCCCCATGATTACAAACAAGCGTGACAGCAAATAAACGATTCCTGCCCTGCGAAGAGTTCGACCCCACGGATCGGAGGCGGGTGGAATGTGGAGTCGGCGGGCGAGTGAAATGGTTGTCATATGTTCCTAAAACGAATGAATCAATTATTGCCTATGGAGATCGGGGTAAGTGGGCTTTAGGGAAGAGCCCGTGTGGGTATTGGGTCCCAAAAAGTGACACGATTGGGCATGGCTGAAATTGAACTGACATACCCACGCGATGGCATTGCATTGGTCACAATGAATAGGCCGGACAAGCTAAATGCAATGACTTCTACGATGGTGGAATCGTTGCACCAGACCTTTACTGACATTGGTAAGTCTCGTGATGTGCGCGTGGTGGTGCTTACTGGAAGCGGTCGAGGCTTCTGTGCCGGACTTGACCTTGGAGGCTATGGAGACGCTCCAGGTTTCGAGTGGAACGGAAGTGTCGAAAAAGGTTTCGCTGTGCAGAAACATATTGCGTCACTTATCCCAAAGATGAGGTCGATTCCGCAACCGATTATTGCGGCGGTGAACGGGCCCGCTGCTGGTGGTGGCTTTGCTCTAGTTCTCGGTTCTGACCTACGCATATGTTCCGATACTGCTCGATTCAACGCAGCATTCATCAGAATTGGTCTGTCGGCGTGCGATATCGGAACTAGCTGGTTACTTCCTCGGCTGATAGGTGCAGCCCGAGCCCACGAGATTATGTTGACGGGTCGACTGTTTGATGCAGAGGAGGCTCTTCGAATAGGGCTTGTGACTGAAGTCCTGCCTTCAGAGGTTCTACTCGACGCCGCGTATGTGAAGGCGCAAGAAATCATGCTGAATAGTCCAATAGGTGTTGCTCTTACGAAAGAGGGGATGTGGGCATCCTTGGAGATTCCTGGACTACAAGCGGCAATTGACATGGAGAACCGCCAACAGATAATGGCTAGTTTTTCTGATGACGCGCGCGAGACTCAACGGGCCAAGCGTGAGGGGAGAGCTCCTCAATATCGCTCGTGATCGTTCTTAACTTTTTGTTCGGAAGTGATGCGGAATCGGTGGAGACGAGCTGTTGCGACTAGTTTTGTGTCGTGAGCGAACGTGAAATCATGTCCTGGGAAATATTTGGGGAAGCGAGCCGAGAGCTAGCTACCAGTGTCGCTGAAGGGGGATACGAGCCCGACATCATTTTGGCTATTGCACGAGGTGGATTGCTTGCTGCTGGTGCACTCGGGTACGCGTTGGCTGTAAAGAATCTGTACACAATGAATGTTGAGTTCTATACGGGTGTAGACGAGCGTTTGCCGGTTCCGATGATTTTGCCTCCTGTGCCAGACCTTGTTGAGTTGCGTTTTGCTCGTGTGCTTATTGTCGACGATGTCGCAGATACTGGTCACACTCTTAAGATCGTTCAAGACTTTTTCAAGGGTCGTGTGAAAGAAGTTCGTTCAGCAGTGTTGTACGAGAAGTCGCACTCAGTTGTTCAATGTGAATATGTGTGGAAGCACACCGACTTGTGGATCAACTTCCCATGGAGCGACAAGGACCCGGTTGTCAAGCGTTCCGGAATCGTGAAAGACGCCTGAGCGTCAGCCCATTTCTTTAATGATCGTCAAAGCAGCATTGCGACCGCTTGACCCCCATACTCCGGCTCCGGGGAAGGTGGCTGCACCCGTGAGGTAGAGGCCCTTGATGGGTGTGTGGTATCTCGTGAGTTCTGGCGTCGAACCCATAAAGGCTGCGAGCGGTCCGCCACCAAAACTGGTTGCATGACCCTTCGGAAGATGGAACTGTGATTCATAATGCGACGGAGTAAGAACTCGCCATTGCTCAATTGAATCCATAAACCCAGGCTGAACTAACGAACCGAATTGGCGTAACCATCTCTCCGGTTCATCAATAGATTCCCACCCATCGGTAAATGAGTACGGCGTGTACAACGCCTCAAGACTGAACACACTTTTTCCTGGCGTAACGATGGTGTCGTCGATGTTGGAAGGAGTGTTAGCAAGAAGCGCCATTCGCGGCATCGTTTTGCCTTCGCGCATCAATTGAGAACCTCGATGCAGTTCTGCCAGTGATGGGCTGACGATGATGGTGGAGCCAGTGGTTTGATGATTGGTGAGCGAATTTGTGAAGGCATTGAGCACTGGTGGTGTATTCGTGATTGCATCAATCTTCGACTCATACCCTTCACCTGGGGTGTGGCTCTTCCAACGATTGACGAG
>JBIILS010000014.1:0-19631 GCA_044232585.1 Ilumatobacteraceae bacterium | reverse complement strand
AGCAGTCGGAAAAATCGCGTCAGACTGACCTCAAGGTCGCCTACAGCGCAGCCAGTGCTGTGCGTACGGTTGGTGTCGACCAGATGGCATTAACCCGAGTTGCTGCCGACGCTGGTTTTTCAAGTGGTGCCATCTATGCCCGATGTGATGACAGATCCGAACTCGTGGTCTTGGCCTGGGAGAAAAGCTTCTGGCCGATGTTGTCAGAGATCATTACCTTGCTCGCTGATGCGGTGATCTCTAAAGATAACAGCAGCATGGGCAAAATTGCTGAATTGTTCATTCGCTCTACTGACCCTGGCATTGTCCCCGACCTTGGAAGCGCTATGGAAGTCATCATCGCTTCACGACGCGACGAAACAATTGGTGAAGTTGTGCAAAGAGACATCAACGGTCTTCTGGATGACCGTGGTGTTGGTCCTTCAACAGACGGAGCGCTACGCCAGTCTGTGGTGTCTGCAATCAGTACATTGTTCGGAGCATCGTTATTGAACTCTGCGTATGTTGACAACAAGCACAACATGATTGACCCGACAGCACTAATCGAAGTGTTTACTCACTCAGCGCAGTCGCCAGTAAAACCAGCGAAATCAGCCGGAGCTCTACGCCACACCGCCCCGTATCAATTCCCCACAACCTACGATGATGTTCGCGATGCACTCATCGCGGCAAGTGAATACGTCATTGCGCGCACGGGTGTTCACAAAGCCACAGTTTCGCGCATTGCACGTCGAGCAGGCGTGAGTGTTGGCGCGATCTACGGCTTGTACGAAAACAAAGATGCCCTCGTTGCAGATTGTCTAGAAGTTCTCTTCCCTCCGCAAAGTCGCCGCGATGTAGAGGAATGGTCACGTGTTTTCACCGCAACGGATCAACGAGCAGTTGTCACCGATATTTTGGCGAACTACATGTCGCCCTCGTTTGCACAATGGCGTACATTTCGCCTAGAGAGCATTGTTGCTGCGCGACACTCCCCCGACATTGCGGCTCAACTAGCTGCCTACACTTTTGCAGCCAGACGAGCGCTTATGGCCGCTGCGGTCAAGGCTCCTCCTGGTGCCACCATTAGCCCCGATACAGGTTTATCTGCTCGCGCAAGCGTTCTGGGGCTCTCTATTCTTGAGATCGTTGACCCCACAATCTGTCAGCTCGACTGGCGATGGATTCCTATCGGCAGATAATCACTAGTCTTCGCTGATGCTTGAAGAACTGTCAGCCAAAGTCCGATCCGGAGAGATCAGCCCAGTTGATCTCGTAAATGAGAGTCTCCGCCGTATCGAAGCAGCTTCGTCATTGAATGCCGTCGTTGCAACATTCGCTGACGAGGCACGTGCACTGGCATCATCACATCCGCGCACAGGAGCTCTTGCCGGATTGCCATTCTTAGTGAAAGACATGGCGCGAGTACAGGGCCACGTCACAACGTCAGGATCCGCGTTATATGCCAACGGCACTTCAGATGAAGTTGATGATTCTGTTGTATCGCGACTTCGCGAAGCTGGCGCAATCATCATCGGTAGAACAAACAGCCCAGAGTTTGGTGCAACAGCCTTCACATTCAACAAGGTGTACGGCGCCACGCGTAACCCGTGGAATGCAGAGAAATCACCCGGTGGTTCAAGTGGTGGATCCGCAGCCGCTCTTGCTGCAGCGTTGACACCCATCGCAACAACCTCTGATGGTGGCGGCAGCGTGCGTGGGCCCGCATCTTCATCAGGGCTTATCGGTTACAAACCTTCAATGGGTGCAATCGGCAGAAACGTTTTGCCTCGATGGATCGATTTTTCCACTCAAGGAACAAGCGGCCACAGCGTTGCTGATGTTGTCTACGAGGCTGCAATTACCCATGGGCCAGCCAATGGAGATTTTTTAGGTCTCCCTGCAAAAAGCATCGCCTTGAACCCTGTAATGCCTCGACGTGTTCTTGCGTGTCGAACATTTCGCACAGATGTCGACCCAGACATTGAAGCCAACTATGAATCAATGATCGATGCGTTGGTTGCAAGTGGTGTCTCAGTGGAACGCGTTGCTTCACCATCAGACAACGACACAATTTGGAACTGGTTCATCATGTCAACGGCACAACTCACTCAGAGTTTGCGCCATGAAGAGCACCGTTGGTCTGAATTGTCTGACTATGTGCAATCTCAATTGAAGTTTGGTGCCTCAGTAACTATTGACCAGTACATCGCTGCGCAAAGAAAACGTCATGAAGTCAGTATTCGATTTGATGAATTGTTAGGTAACGACGCAGTTCTTCTCACCCCAACGTCGAATGCTCGTTCGTGGCCAGCTGAAGGTCCATTACCTTCGCGTGCCGGCAATACCGACGACCCAATGGTCACGCTGAACACGCCTGACGCAAACTTCACAGGACACCCGGCCACAAGTGTGCCGATGGGTCTTGACGACAATGGAGTCCCATGTGGCATTCACATCACGGGACCAAGATTTCAGGACAATCTCACACTTGGTCTTGCTGCCCATATTGAGCGCGTTAAGCCGTGGCCACTGACAGCACCCGGCTATACACCGTTTGGTCTCTAGACGTTTGGCGATGCATCTCGTCATCTAATTCTCATTAGCGTGGAGACACCTCTTCGGTATCTTCTATGAAAATTCTTATCGCACTCACCTTGTTCTTCGGATCAGGAATACTTCTTCCACAATCTGTGGTGAATGGTGCGACAGAAACCGCAACTACTCCTGGAATGGCATCGATCCCAGTCATTTCATCTGTTAGTGCTGGCGCGGAACACACGTGCGTAGTGCGTGATGCCACAGTGTGGTGCACAGGTTCTAACTCACGAGGACAACTGGGAACAGGTTCATTAACCAGGACGATTGCCTTTAGTCCTTCCATCATGACTGACGTGATAATGGTCGATGTCGCTGGTAATACATCATGTGCCGTTCGCACTGACGCCACCGCATGGTGCTGGGGAACCATCCCCACTTCGATTGATGTTGTGACGTCCAGAATTGTGACGACTGATTCAGCAATTCCACTTCAAGTTCCATTGACAAATGTTCGAACGGTGTCAGTAGGCAGGACCCATTCATGTGCAACCAAGCATGACGACACTGCCTGGTGCTGGGGGACGAATACGTGGGGCCAACTGGGGAACAATACAAACATAGATTCCGCAATTCCCGTGCAAGCAGGCATTGACAAAGTGCAGTCACTTGACGTTGGCACCGACCATACGTGTGTCGTTCGACGAACATCTTCTGTGTGGTGCTGGGGTTCGAATGGATACCACCGTCTTGGTTTGCGCGCTAAGGGACCATTCCTGCGTCCCACCTATGTGCCCAAGGTTCGCGCAACAAATGTTGCTACCGGGGACGCATTCACTTGCATCATTTCATTGAGTGCTCGTGTGCAATGTTGGGGACGAAACCAATTCGGTCAGTTAGCCCGCACAGCTGGTTCATCGCGCATTGCTCCGCATACAACATCGATTAAGAAGCCTGTTGCCTTAACTGCCGGTGGCGAATTCGCGTGTGCAATTACAGCTGCTATCACCACGTGGTGTTGGGGTCGAAACAGATTCGGTCAACTATCAAATGGATCATCCCTTGCTTCATCCATTCCCCAGAAAGTTCTCACTAGCACCAATATTGGTTCAATGACGGCTATTGCAGCCGGAGAATCTCATGCCTGCACTATTGCCAATACATCTGGAGCCATGTGGTGTTGGGGCCTCGGTTTACAAGGTCAACTAGGTGATGGCGGAAGCGGTCCAAGCGGAATACGTTCAACAGGAATTGAAATTTGGCCAAACGGAGTGCGTATGAAGTCGATTGGCACCGACCAATCCGCACGAATCATTGCTACCGGAGATATCGCTTGTGATGACGACAGGCGGGCAGTCAAAACCACAGGGCCAAGCGGCGCGCAATGTGGTGACTTTGCAACAGGTTCACTGATCTCGTCATTGAAACCAGACGGCGTGATTGCTCTTGGTGACCTGCAGTACGAAAGCGCAAGTTCACAGGAGTTGATGACCAACTTTGATTTATCCTGGGGTCCACTTCGCACAATCACTTACCCGATTCGCGGCAATCATGAATATCTCACGGCCGGTGCTGCGGGGTACGTCGATTACTTCAGCGAAATGTCTCCCTCGTACTGGACAGTAGATGCAGGCGGTTGGCGCGTCATCGCTGTTGACTCGTGGTGTCAAGGGCAGATTTATGCTGGTTGTTCGGCTACATCGGCACAAACTCAATGGTTGAAAAATGAATTGCAACGAGCTCGTGACGAAAGTAAATGTGCAGCCGTAATGATGCACCATCCATTCGTGTCGAGCGGTTCACTTGCAACTTCAAGTGTGAAGAATCTGTGGGAAGCCGCAGTTACCGGTGGCGCAGATCTCATGGTCACAGCTCATGACCATATTTACGAACGTTTTCTGCCTCTTAACGCATCAGGTGCTCCCGCAGTTGGTGGAATGCCCCTCTTCATCAGTGGACTTGGTGGTGCACCGGCTACTCCAATCGAAGATGCAGTTCCGGGAAGTGCATTTCGATACAACGCAAATCATGGTGTCTTGTCGTTAACTCTGACACCACGGGCGTTCTCTTGGGGATTCATCAGTGCGCTTGACGGTTCGACACTTGATTCCGGCACAGCATCATGTGCCCCCTAGGGAACCTCTAGTCAAATACGGGAACCAGAGCGACTTTGCCTGCGATTTTGCGATCTTGTAAATCGCGCATCGCTTGAACAGCTTTGCTCATTGGGTACATCACTGGTTCTACGGGGTGAAGTTTTCCTGCTGCGATCTCTGCCAGCACTTCAACCAACATGCCTTGGTTTTCAACGACATTGCGCCCAACCCATGCGCCCCAGTCAACGCCAACCACTGTGCGGTTAGTGAGCAACACATGATTCGCAGGAAGACGCGGAATTCCACCAACAAAACCAACGACTAGGTACTGTCCGAATGGGGCTAGTGCACGTAAACACGGTTCAGCAAGTTCACCGCCAACTGGGTCGTACACCATGTCAACTCCACCACCGCACAATTCGCGAGTACGTAACTTCACGTCCTCATTCAGAACATCAATTGCAGCAAACGCTCCACGATCTAAAGCCAACTGGCGCTTTTCAGCGCTTGACGCAGCAGCAATAACTCGCATGCCCATTGCAACACCAAGATCAACTGCAGCCAAACCGACGCCGCCACCTGCGCCGAGCACCAACATGGTTGCACCCTCGCGTACTTGTGCCCGCTTATGAAATGCAAACCATGCGGTGAGGTAACTCTGCATAAACGTTGCACCTTGCCCATCGCTCAACTGTTCTGGAATTGGAATTACACGACTTGCAGAAAGAACTGCCTCATCTGCAAAGCCACCACTTGGTGAAAAAACTCGATCACCGATTTTCAGATTCGTAATATCAGACGCAACTTCAATTACTCGACCCACAATTTCGGAACCTGGCCGGTATGGGACTGGTGGCTTGATTTGGTATTTACCCTCAATCATAAGTGAGTCCACGTAATTCAATCCGCTGGCCAAGACAGCCACGCGTATTTGTCCGGGCGCTAATTCGGGTGAGTCAATCACCACAATCTCAATGTCGTCGAGTGAACCAAGTTGCTGTATTTGCAGGACTTTCATGCTTTCGACGGTACTAGACAGACCAAGGATGCAATGAACCGTGCTACTTCAGGACGCGATTAATTCGCCGTCGGACACGACCAGAGAATTTCTGGCGTTGGTGCAGCGTTGCGTTGTCTACGCCATACATCGCCAACCACTCACAACGAACTCGGCGGTGAAGCATCAGGCGCACAGAGCGAAACACCGTTCGTTTCCCAGACTCCCCTTCGAGTGCATTTATGAATTTCCCGGAACCGTGTGTCGTTACCACGATCAAATGTCGCACGTTTGTAAGAAGTGGCTGGATTCGATTCGCCCCTTCAGGAAGAACCCACGCGACTCCGTTCATCAACACTCTGTCAAACCAGCCCTTCAACATTGCTGGTTGGCCAGACCACCACGTGGGGTACACAAGAACTAATGCCTCACACCACTGCAAGTCTTCAATCTGTTGGCGTAGTTCGGGAAGTGCCTTCAGTTTTTCTGTCACATCACCCACATGGTTCAACCGCTCATATGGCGTAAACACCGGACTGAAATTCTCAGCCCACAGATCATGATGGCGAATTTCATGGCCACCATCTTTTAATTCGACAAGAACTTCGGAAGAGAGAAATGAGACAAAAGACTCTTGTGACGGATGAGCAAGAACTACAAGAACTTTCACAGTGTTCCCATTTTCTTCTCTAGAGAAAGAAGGAAACTCTTCCTGCTCGCATCGGTGGCTGTGTCCATTGCATACAGACTCGACGCAGACACTTTTGTTCGCAATGAAGTGTTCATTCGAAATGCACGCGCCAATATGCGTCGACCATTATCGTTCACAAAACGCACATATAACCATGGTGAGCCAAATGTAGAAGCGATGTGTATGCGCCGGATATTTCTCAGACCTGGTCGTACTTTGTTGTTCTCGTTAAACACAAACGCTGTTCCGGGCAACATCACACGCTCTAACCAACCCTTTAGTTGTGCGGGCAATCCGCCCCACCATGTTGGGTAGACGAACACGATGATCTCTGCAGACTTCACAAGGGCTACATCTCGCTCAAGTCCAACAGGTATTTCTCCATTTCCCTGTTGATATGTATTCCACTCTGAAGCTGACATCACAGGATTGAATTGTTCAGCAGCAAGATCAATGACATCCACTGTGTGTCCTGCGGCACGTAACCCTGAAACGGCAGCATCGCGCATTGCAGAACAGAAACTTCCCTCAACGGGATGGCAGTACACAACAAGGGCATTCATAGGGTGGTCTATCGCAGAAGCAATTGGGAACTACCGTACCGTGTATGCCAGACCTCACCGGAGATTTCAATACAGGACAATTGCCAAAAATTGCACCGGGCACGGTGACTGTCACTATTGCTCGTACTGTCGAGCCCCGCCATAAGACCGAATTTGAAACCTGGTGTCACGATATGACGGAAGCAGTGCAAGCAGCCCCAGGGTGTCTTGGGGCAACGGTCCTGTGGCCTGCAAAACCGTCAGACCCATATCACATGGTTTTTCGCTTTCTTGATGTCTTGCATTTACGCGAGTGGGAACGATCTGACAACCGTCAAGAACTGCGTGAACGCGCTGACCGCTTGGTTTTATCAGAAAAGGTAACTGTCACTGCCGGAACAGAAGAGTTCTTTAATGCACTTGGTGAAGTTGAACGGCACAAGACTCGCACAGGCAAGTTCCTGTCGGACGTTGCGTGGGTCTACCCCATCGCATTGTTTTTTACTCTCGTACTTGCTCCGTACTTTGCACGAATTGATGTTCTGCCTCGAGTGCTGATCTCTACTGCACTAATTGCAGCAACAAGTAAATACGCAACTGGCCCATTGCGCACTTGGTGGCGACGGCGCAAGATGCTGCCTCAAGATTCTTCAGTCAGATAAGGAATTATCGCGGTGGAAGTCCGCAGGCGTTCATGCCCAAGAGTCGCGAAATGTGCCGGCGGTTACGAGCAATTAACGAATACACAAGCCCGGCAATAAAGAGCACTCCTGGTAAGCCGATTACAACACCTATAGCGCGATACGCACTGGAGCTGGCAGATTTCAAGATTGCCGAAACAGCTGCCGCACCTTCTAAGCGACCGTTGTCAGTGACAAACCAAACAGAACCAAGATGGGTGAGACCGTATTGATGGTGCGACACAACGTCGACAGATGGAACGCGAGCAATTATCCATCGAGCGGATGCTTCACAGATTCCACAATCGCCGTCGTAGACGACTACCGGTTGCATCTCAGTTACGCATTCAGCAGGTCGAAAACCTGTTGTGCACGACCAGCATGAATAGTTTCTTCGCGGCCGTTGAGACGAAGTAAACGAACTACTTCTTCATCGGTTTCTACTTCGGCCCATCGTTGATAGCCGACATCACCATTTAATTCACCCTGTACAACTGCTGCAAACATTCGTGAATCGATTGTGTCGGGAAGTGGAACCGCAAGTAACTCGGCTTCTTCTGCAGTGGGCTCCCACTCGTGACCAAGTTTGATGCTGATCATGCGAGCGAGACGACGAGCATGCCCGCGTTCCTCTACTGCATTCTTACGAAGAAGATCTGCTGCTGTTTCATTACCAACACGGTCAGCCAAGATGTTGTAGAACAACTCGCCTGCCATCTCAATGCGATACATCAGCTTGAGTTCAGGCACTTCAAGTTTTGCAACGTCAGCAAGGCCTGCATTTGCAGTAAAGAAATTGAGTTCAGTCATCTCTAGTTCACATTCAACAAATCAACAACAAAGACAAGAGTTTCGCCACCCTTGATGACTCCGCCTGCACCTTGTGATCCGTACCCGAGATGAGCCGGGATAGTGATACGGCGACGTCCACCGACTTTCATGCCAGCAACTCCTTGATCCCAACCAGAAATCACTTGACCTGCACCCAGTCGAAATTCAAAAGTTTCGTTGCGATCCCATGAAGCGTCGAATTGGCGCTGTGTGCTCCATGCAACACCGACGTAATGCACTTCAACATTTGTGCCGGCCACTGCTTCTTTGCCATCACCGACAGTGATGTCTTCAAGAACAAGTTCGGAAGGTGCGTCCCCTGCGGGAATGGAAAGATCTGGTTTCATTGCGCTCATATCCCCCAACCTATCTGTGCCACATAGGGCTTACACGGGTTGAACGAACAGGTTTACGCCTTGGCGCGTGTGCGTCTCAACACAGGGTCTGCAATACGTAATGCACCATCGGCAATTTTCATTACGCGACCAGCAGCTCCCGGTGTTTTCGAATCTATGAGATTGCCCATGACAGCCAATGTGATGTCAGCTGCCACTTGAGTACCAACTGCAAGTCGTAAACCTGGCTTCAACAACCACGGGTGACCAATGATGAAGCTGAATCGACGCCCGGTGCGCAAGAACGCATCGAACCGTTCTCCCACTAATTCGTTGTACGACTCAGATGCTGTATTCGGATCTGCAATGAATCGCTCAACAGCCAACATTCCGGATTCAAGTCCGTAATCAATTCCTTCGCCATTCATTGGGTTTACAAATCCGGCTGCATCTCCGATTGCGACCCACCCTGGACCATGGCGTTTCGTACAACTCATCGGCAGTCGCCACGCACGAGGCTTTTCGATGTAGTCACCAAGAGACCATGATTCACGAACCAAAGTTGCGTACTGATCAAGCAATGTGTTGAGATTCAATTTCTTGAACCCTTTCATAGTGCTCAGTGCGCCTACACCAATGTTGACGGTGCCATCACCCGCAGGAAACATCCAGCCGTACCCAGGAACTGCCACTCCATGTTCGTCACTAAGGCTGAGACATGCTTCAAGATGACGCTCTGCATGACGTGGTGTCGGCGCATACGCGCGAATTGCAAGACCAAATGGTTCATTCGGGTCACGTTCTGCACCCAGCATCTTTGCGGCCATTCCTTGTGCCCCAGCAGCCAAAATGGTGAACGGCGCACGAAACGTTTCGGTTCCTACTGTGACACCGACAACGCGGCCCTCTTCAAGCACAGGAAGAGCCTCAGATTCAAAACGAACATCTGCACCGCTAGCAATCGCAATATCGAGAAGATGATTATCGAATCGTTGACGTGGCCACACTGCTCCATGATTTGGAAACCGTGAAGTGGTAGGCCATGCAAGTTCACGTTGCTTCTTGCCTGCAATCATTCGCAGGCCATCAATTCGGTGTGCAACAGAGTGGTCAATACCTAGATCATTCAGTGCTGCAATGGCACGAGGAGTAAGGCCATCACCACACACTTTGTCTCGTCCATATGGACCCTTTTCAAAGAGCACCACGTTGAGACCGGCTCGTGCAGCAGTAATAGCTGCAGCAGAACCAGCAGGCCCTCCGCCAATAATCAGAACGTCGTGGCGTTGCATAACTACGAGCCTGCCAGATGCACATCCAATCTGCTACTTGCGTACTATGGGACATATGGCTCACATGACACTCCCTGAAGCCGTCGCCCTAGTGCGCTCTACGGACACCCTCGCAGTCCCCCTCGGGCCAGGCGTACCTGGTGGATTCATGCATGCACTTGGCGACCGAGACGACTATGTGGACCTGCAGATTTCTGGCGCTCTGATGCCGGACCTGTATGCCGTTCTCGCCAAAAAAGGCGTGCACTACCGCAGCGGATTCTTCGGACCCGCCGAACGCTTTTTGCGCGACTCTGGCGCCTCTATTGATTTCGTGCCAGCAGACTTTCGTCGGTTCGAACCCATCCTTCAGAACATGCGACCACGGATCATGGCAACAGCTGGCTCTCTTCCCGTAGACGGTTGGGTCAGTTTGTCCGTCCATGCCGGCGCCACAGTTGATGAAATACATCGAGCAAGTACGGATCCGGAACGAATTCTTCTTGTGGAAGTTAGTGAGCACTTTCCACGCACTTTTGGAGTTGCATCTCATGAACATCGTGTTCATGTTGACGCTATTGATTGCCTCATCGAGACGGATCGGACTCCATTGAACTTGGCAGACACAGTCCCGAGCGATGCAGAACGAACAATTGCAGATATCGCCTTGACGTTCATTCATTCGGGCAGCACATTACAAACCGGAATCGGCGGCATTCCAAATCAGATTGCACTCTCGCTTGCTGCAAGTGACTTAGGAAATTTTGGTGTGCATTCAGAGATGTTCACCACCGGACTTATGCGTTTACATCAGGCAGGAAAAGTTACAAACAACAAAGGCAGCAAGTTCGATGGGTTTTCACCCACAACGTTTGCGGCTGGAATTCCAGAGCTATACACCTGGCTTCACAACAACGATGCGGTTCGTTTTTTGCCAGTGAAGATTGTGAACTCACCTGAACTAATTGCGAGCAACCGCAATATGGTCACTATCAACGGTGCACTAGCTGTTGACCTTGCTGGTCAAGTTGTTGCAGACACCATCGGCGGCACACAATTCAGCGGCGTTGGTGGTCATGAAGATTTTGTATCCGGGCCAGGGCTTGATGCCACTGACAGAAGCCTTATCTGTTTGCCCTCCACCACAATGATTGATGGGGTCTTAACGAGCCGCATCATGGGCATTCTTCCTGCGGGAAGTGTTGTCAGTACTCCGCGCCATCAAGTTGACACGATTATCACTGAGTTCGGTGTTGCTGAATTGGAAGGCCGCACAATTCGTGAACGTGCACAAGCACTAGCAGCTATTGCGCATCCGCAGTTTCGCGACCAGCTTCTTGAGAGTGCTGAATCGTGGCCTCGGGATTAAGCCCAAGCGCGGTGTACAACCCAATCACTGCCAGCAACGAAATCGTACCGACTGCATAACCTGCCAAAAGATCAGTTGGCCAATGAGTCCTGATGAGCCAGGAAGACACGCCAACAATGAGACCGGCAACGACAACAAGTCGAATCGCAATTTGTCGAGCGCGCGTTCCGGCCTTGGTGAAATACCACGCAACATATCCCCACAGAGCAACACAGTTTGCGGCGTGTCCAGATGGGAACGCCATTTCGTCTTGTCCAATCATCATTCGATTCCAGAAATTCTCATATTGATACGGAAAAATCCGTCCAACTGAAATTTTCAACGCCCCAGCAATTCCTGTTTCAAAGAGAAGAACTATTAAAAAGCCAGCAATTGGCACCCAGGAACGTCTCTTCCAAGACAGCCACCCAAGAATCGGTAAGCAAACTGTGAGAATGATTCCTCGTAAGCCAAACATCACAGTGACTGAGAAGAAATCATGCGGGGCATCAAGGTTCCGTGCTACGTCTCGCGCAGTTTTATCAAAGTCTGACAACAGACCACGAGACACCACTTGCTGGATCAAAACTGCCAGAACAAGACATGCAACTGTCGTGTATTTAGAGAGGCGGTGAGCGGTCAACATCAACGCCTATTTTGCCCTGTTTCTTCCAGTAATTCGCGTCACTCCGCTGAATATCACGCCAGTACGGCACAAGAGCGGACCAGGTACTAGAACTTGCTGATGAATAGTTACGCGCCTGGTACCCCCGAATGGTTTAGCCAAGTCCATGAAGAGGTGGTCGACCCCGCTCGACGCATTGTTGACCCTCACCATCATTTATGGCCAGTCGGCGGCTCATTGCCCTACGGACTCGACCAATTACATGACGATGCCTCAGCAGGTCACCTCATTGAGAAAACCGTCTTCATTGAATGCGGCGCAAGTTATCGCAAAGATGGACCAGCACATCTTGCTCCAGTTGGCGAAACAGAGTTTGTTGCTGGAGAGTCACTACGAGACCCTGCGCATCTCATCTCGGGCATTGTTGCCCATGCCGACCTCAGTCGTGATGACCTCAACGACATTCTTGATGCACACACAGAAGTAAGTCACGGCCTTCTACGCGGAATTCGTGACGCGCTTTCTCGCGCTGACCACCCAGAAGTTTTGGCGATTCCTGGCGGTGCAACGAGAGACCTCTACAAGAACCCAAACTTTCGGCGCGGTGTTGCGACTCTCGGAACACGTGGTCTGACCTATGACTCGTGGCATTACCACTACCAGAACACAGAATTCCTAGAACTAGCTCGTGCCGTACCTACGACAACAATGGTGCTTGATCATTTCGGAACGCCACTCGGTGTTGGCCCATATGCATCACAACGAGACGACATCTTCACTCAATGGAAGAAAGACATCGCAGACATCGCACAGTGCTCCAATGTTGTCGCAAAATTGGGCGGGCTCGCAATGCCCGACAACGGTTTCGGTTGGCATACAGCAGAGAGACCGCCTAACTCTGATGAGTTCATTGCGGCGCAACAAAAATACTTTGATCACACCATTGAATGTTTTGGTCCAGATCGGTGCATGTTTGAATCGAACTTCCCTATTGATCGTTTCTCCTTGTCATACACAGTTGTATGGAACGCCTTCAAAAAGATGACCGCCTCATTTTCTGAAGCAGAAAAAGACGCGATGTTTCGCGGCACTGCAACTCGTGTATACGGTTTGTAACCATGATCGCCGACCAATTCGAACCACTGACTAACGAACAAGCAGAATTCTGGGCACGATTTCCCAAGTGGGATCAAGACATGAACTATGCCCTCTATCTCGGATTCATTGTTGAAGAAGTGAAACGTGACTATGCGCGTATGCGATTACCAGCGCGGTGGGAAATGAACCAACCAGCCGGAATCATGCATGGCGGAGCAATTGCCAGCCTTATTGACACAACTGTTGTCCCGGCTGTTGGTGGCCCATACGAGAATGGTTCGTTCGTCACCATCAGTATGAATGTGGAATACCTTTCAGCAGTGGCCGGAGAAGACGCAGTCTGTGAAGGTTGGATAACTAAACGTGGTCGATCCATTGCATTTTGTCGAGCCGAAGTGCGTGGGGCAACGTCTGGGAAACTATGTGCAACGGCATCGTTGGTGTACAAGATATAAAAGCGTTAGTGCGACGCAAACCACTGCGTGAGCCGTTTGAAACCTTCATCGAGAGTCACACTTGGTGCCCACTGCAACTCCTGTTGCACTGAACGCTGATCAAACCAATGTGCAGTCCCTAATTGCTCTGCAATAAAGCGAGTGATTGGTGGTTCAGATGATCGCACTAGCGGCCACAGGCGCTCAACTACAGAACCGAGTCGAATTCCGAGCGCCAATGAAACATGTCGCGGTTCAAATGGAATTCCCGCTGATTCACACATTGAACGCATCAGTTCGTTAACGGTGCGTGGTTCCCCATTTGAGATGACATACGCCTTACCATCGCACGCTGAACCAATATGTAGGGCATCAAGCGCAGCGATGTGGGCACTAATTGCATTATCTATGTACGTGGAATCCACTAATGCATTGCCTGTACCAACAACTGCAAGCCGCCCACTGGCCGCCCGTTCAACTATTCGCCCAACTAACTGTGTGTCTCCGGGCCCCCACACCAAATGTGGGCGAATTGCGACAACTGCTAACTGGCTATTTCGAGCATTAAGAACTGTTCGTTCAGCAATGGCTTTCGACTCTGCGTAATACGAACGTGAACGCCCAAGTTCAGCCTCACCAGCTGGTGCACCGACTAGTGAATGGCCAGTGTGGGCAACTGAGGGGGTGGAGACAAAAACCAATCGAGAAATGTTGTGCTGTTGAGCAGCAAGAAGAATGTTTTCAGTTCCACGCACATTGGTGTCATAAAACTCCTTCTGTGAACCAACAACCCCCACTCGCGCTGCACCGTGGATAATTGCATCACACCCTTTGGCCGCCAAAGCAACTGCATCTGCATCACAAACATCAGCCAACACCTCATGCGCATTCTGGTGCCCTTCAAACGCAGTAGGTCGACGTTGCAAACACACCACTTCGTCACCGCGACGCAATAGTTCACTAGCGATACCACCGAGAAGCAAACTGCCAGTACCAGTAACTAATACTTTCACTTTTTGGCACCAGCCAGAATTTGTGACATCTGTTTCGAAACTGCAGTGCGGTCGATCTTTGAGTTATGACGAATATCGACCGGAAGTTTCTTGGTTGTCCACACAGAGGAAATTGTTAACGGGGCAAGTGCAGCACGCACGGCATGAGATAGTTCAGCATTAGCTGGGCCGTCACTGCTGTCAATGGTCTCGATGACAATCACAATTTGTTCCACGTCGACAGGCCCCACCCCCACTGCTGCGGCACGGACAACATTCGGTAATGCCTCTATTGCTATTTCCAAGGGAACAGGCGCAACAGGGCCGCGAGACGTGTGAATCACATGCACCAAACGTCCCTCAATCCATACGTTGCCTTCGCTGTCAATATGGCCTACGTCTCCTGTTCGGTGCCACGTGACTGTGTGACCATCTGTGTTCACTACAGGACGTGCATTATGTTGCGTAAGCCATAACGAGTCATACCCGGCCGACATCCACGGTGCAGATACCAAAAGTTCTGATGTGTGGTTGTCAATGCGAACATCGCAGCCAACAACTGGCTTACCAACACAAACACCTTGCCCGGTTCCGATACGTATCAGGTCACTCAATGACACATCGGCGACAGGCAACGCCTCTGTCATCCCATAGGGCGTGTGCAGCTCAGCATTAGGGCACAAACGTGAGACTTCCTGCAACGTCTTTATTGGCACCGGTGCTCCGGCAGACATTACGAGGCGCACAGTGCGAAGGTGCGCCATGTCTTTTGTAGCAGTCTTTACAACGTTCGCCAAAGCTGCAGGTGATGCAAACACCATTGTTGCGCCAACACGTCGACACGCATCATCAAGCGCTGCTGCGGTCAATGTTCCGGGTGAAGTCACATCCATATCGGCTAATCCGGTTGCAATACCAAGTGCAGGGCCATACAACGCAAACGGAGCGAAAGCAGCAACAAATGTGTCGGTTGACGTGATGTTGTATGTCTTTTGCAGGGCATCACGTTGTGCATACAACTGACGATGCGTGTACCGCACACCCTTTGCCGGGCCTGTGGCCCCAGATGTAAATAACACTGCTGCAAGATCATCAGCGTTGGGTTCAGGGGCACTCACGAACTCAAGTTTCGAGACGGCAGGTGAACCTGCAAGTGCGGAGAGGCGAATCATTGAAGCACGAGGTGCCCACCGCAATAAGCGCGCGGCAGCAACAGCTTTCACTGGCCCAATGACGTGACTAACCCTCGACGCACGAATTGCTGACTTAAGACCTTGTAGACCAAGACCTCTATCTGCAATCACTGCAATTGCACCAATACGCCAACATGCATACACCACGGCAATCAGGTCAACGCTTGGTGGGACCAGCACTGCGATTCGTTCGCCGCGTTGCACGCCTCGATGATGCAACGCTTCTGCATACGTGGCAACACGTGCCGCAAAGTCTGGTCGCGTTATGGAAACATTTGCTGCTGCGTCAGTAATTGCAATGTCGTCAGTGTTGACCCACTGATCAATTTGAGACCACAGAGTTGAATCATCACTTGTGCGAGGCAGAAACTGCTCATGCGGCTTACCCTTTCCTGCTTCTTCTATTGCCGCTTCGACATATGGCGCAATTGAAACTTCAAGCACTGTTAAATGCCCTGAATCTGCAATTCGATGCAATGCGATGTTTTGGAACTTCTTCATAAGGTCATGCGCAAAATCATCATTGAACACAGGATCGCGACTGCCCCACACCAAACGAACAGGAACCGCTAATGCCGATAGCTTTTCAGCAACGTCAGCAATGTCACGTGCTGAAGAGTGTCGTGAAGTGAGTGGTGCATCAGCTACAAAATCTGCAACACCATTACGACGGTCACGATGTCGATATGGAAATGCCAAAGCTGTTCTTTGCAATTGAGAAATACCGCGACCTGGAAGAAATGGCGTTCCACGCACGAAAAATGAAGAGTCCTTCGTGACAAGTCGGTGAACACCGGTGGCAGCAGCAAGTCGAATAAGTAACGGCGCACGACGATTGTGTGGAACCGCAATCCCAGTATTCGAAAGAACCAAACCAGCAACACGTTCAGGGTGCGCAACTGCGTAACCCATTCCAATTGCTCCGCCCCAGTCTTGAGCAACTATCCAAATTGGTGCGGTGATGTTAAGAGCATTGACCAGGTCGTTGATGTCCGAAACACGATCACGGTATGTGCGTGTTGATACTTGTTCTGAAAAGCCCATCGACAAATGATCAGGGGCAATAACCCGGAAATCTGAATTCAATTCATTCAATAAACGTGACCACAAAAATGACCATGTTGGGTTTCCATGGAGACACAGCACGACAGGTGCGTCTTGATTGATTCCTGGACGATCAAGAAGATGCCACTGATGCGTTGCGCCGTCATGACTCGGCACATTGACAGTGCGCGACCATGAGGGGTCAATTCCGAACGTCGCAAAATCAGCAACGGGCGGGCGCTGGATGCCTACCAAAGAATCTCAAGGGCACTTGTATTGAGACCAGACCCAATTCCAAGACACATCACGCGTTGACCCAATTGAATCTTTTCTTGCACACTTGCCAACGTAATGGGAATAGCCGCAGGGCCGATGTTGCCAAAATGGGGAAACGTAATTGGAGCTTTCGCAGGGTCGATTCCGAGGCGATCACACAACATCGTGGTGTGCACTTTGCTGACCTGATGCAAGATGTACCAGTCAACATCTGCGGGTGCCCAATTGAATTCGACAAGTGCTTCAGTCCATGCTTCGTCTGCCAAGTCAAGACCTGCAACTAACAGTCCATGGGTATCTGTAGTCATGCGATCAAGGTCACCCACACACAATGCATTGTGTTCGGTTGCTGCTCGTGCCATGCCACCAATTAAACGATGCGTTTCTGGATGGCGTTTTGAACTTGCCATCACCATTGCTGCTGCTCCAGAGCCAAGGGTGAGCGAAGCAAACTCAGAAAACACATCTAAAGCTGTTGACTCGGGCTGACGAAGGCGTGCAATGGTCGCCTCTTGTGGTTGGCGACTGCCTTCTCCGTCCACAATGAGCACATATTCAACCGAGCCAGAATCAATCATGGTGGCTGCAAGATGCATTGCATTGACAAAGCCAAGGCACGCATTTCCGATATCAAAATTCAGGCAAGACGAAGACAATTTCAAGTGATCGTGGACCAGGCATGCCACAGACGGCTCAAGATGCTCTTTGCAGACTGATGTAGAAATCAATGCCCCAATTTGTGAGGGATCAATTCCCGCTTTTTCAATTGCGAGCTTCCCGGCCATTGCTGCTGCATCAGAGAACGACACGTCTTCATCCCACCAGCGACGCTCTTCGATACCTGCAAGCCCAGCAAGCAAACCGGACCTGAGGCCATTGCGTTTGTACACCTCTGCCAATTGCTCATCTATCCATGCAGACGTAATGACATTGGGCGCTTCAACCGAGGCAACACTCAACACGCCGGCATGCTGGTGTCGAAATACTGAGTTACCGGCCATTGAGACGATCTTTCGGGTTGAGTCCGTGATACAGGCTAGTGAGAGCACCGCATTTCTAGACCACGGGGACACGTAATCAGTGAATTATTGCCCATTTATGCAAAAACCGGTGCCAGACTTCCTAAATGAGCACAGAGATCGGCGTTATTACAGTCTTTGCCTGCCCA
Organism: Ilumatobacteraceae bacterium; assembly: GCA_044232585.1. GTDB lineage: Bacteria > Actinomycetota > Acidimicrobiia > Acidimicrobiales > Ilumatobacteraceae > UBA2093. The sequence continues at coordinate 1,493 of JBIILS010000014.1, read as the reverse complement.
CATTGCACAATGCCACTACACCTCAACCAGCATGAGGCACGATGCGAAAACAATCACCTCTTCGATCGTTCGCGGGATGGGTACATCAATCTCGTTGTCGGCGGACGACTTGCTGCAACCACAACGTCGGGCGACACCGCAGAATCACTTCGCTCCCGTCGAGACTTCTTCGCCACGGGGTCATATGCACCAATTGCATCAGCACTCGCCGCAGCGCTGGCCGAAATAACTGGTCCAATTCTTGATGTTGGATGTGGAGAGGGCTACTACTTCACTCACATCGATGCATCTGAAAAATACGGCATCGATATTTCAAAGAAAGCTGTGCAGATGGCGAGCAAGCTGCTGCCAGATGCCCACTTTGCGGTTGCATCAGCGTTTCGCCTTCCCATCGTTGATCATTCTTGTGCGGCCGTGTTCTCTGTATTCGCGCCACATTCGTTTGAAGAATACGCCCGAGTCTTACAACCAGGCGGCACATGGGTCACGGTCACCCCGGGGCCGCATCATCTGCATCAAATGCGGCCAAAACGTGACCAATCTATTGACGAACGTGAAGAACGTCGCAGTGAACCACCAGCGCAAGCACAACATGCAGAACGGCTTCAATTCGAACTTGACCTTTCACCTAGCGCTGCGAATGATTTGTTCTCAATGACCCCGCTGGTTTGGCAAACTGCTGCAGACGCTTCACCTACGACACACGTCAGTGTCGATGTTTGGGTCTCGTCAGGTACTTCGCTCTAGCGTGATTACATGTTGAAATTTGATACTGCCTATTACAAACGGTTTTACGGCGACAACGGAGCACACGATGCCAAGAAAATCGCTCACCTTGCAACAGCAGTTCACCATCTTGCCGCTTGGTGGGGGATCAATATCACTTCAGTTCTTGATGTAGGTGCCGGAATGGGAATGTGGCGCGACTGGTACCACATGTCATTTCCTGAAGTAACAGTGCGTTCAATTGATGTCAGTGAACATGCATGCAAGACATGGAATCATGAAAAACGTGACATAGCCACGTGGCGCCCTCGCGGAAAATCTGACCTCGTCGTGTGTCATAGCGTTTTGCAATATCTTGATAACCAGTCAGTTATTCAAGCTTTCAATAATCTTGCGGCCGCAACACGACACGTCATGTATCTCGAACTTCCGACTAAATGGGACTATGAGAACATCATCGATGAATCTGGGACTGATTTGCAGGTTCATCACCGTTCAGCACAGTGGTACCGCAAACAACTCTCACTGCATTTTCGCCAGGTCGGTGCCGGACTATGGGTGCCACTCAATGGGACCCCGATGTATGAGCTAGAGGCAAGCCGCTAGCGCGATGCCGGGCGGAAGCGATACAAAGCGCTTCCTTCACCAGTGTCGTGAAACACCATCTCTACGGGCATTCCTATGTGTAATGAATCAATGTCGCAATCGACAATATTGGTCATAATGCGTGGACCATCAGCAAGCTCTACATAGGCAATAACGAATGG
>JBIILS010000013.1:0-19819 GCA_044232585.1 Ilumatobacteraceae bacterium | reverse complement strand
CTTCACCAGTGTCGTGAAACACCATCTCTACGGGCATTCCTATGTGTAATGAATCAATGTCGCAATCGACAATATTGGTCATAATGCGTGGACCATCAGCAAGCTCTACATAGGCAATAACGAATGGACCTGCGTCCTGAAAGGCGCCCTTGCCCTTGCGCACAACAGTGAAACTATAAATAGTGCCCGTCTGCTGTGCATCGAATGTGGACACATCTTCTGCCCAGCACTTTGGGCAATTGCGCCGTGGGAACCACAGAACAATGTTGCACGCATTGCAACGCTGCAAGAGGAATCGACCCTCCGTGGTGGCTTTCCAAAATGCAGCTGTCGTTGAGTTAATAACGGGTGCGGGTGCTGGCAACATGGTCATGCGTCCTCTTGTCCAAGAATGAGTGTGACGGAACCATGCTTTGAGCCAAGACTTCCGCCTGTTCCGTGCGCAAGTGATATTTGGCAGTTCGGTACTTGTACCGAAGGGTGGGCTTCACCACGCATCTGACGCACCGCTTCAATTACTTTCGTAATTCCGCCACGGTTTGACGGGTGGTTATTGCACAATCCCCCACCATCAGTATTAAAAGGCAGCTTTCCGAATGGTGCGACAAGGCCACCATCCATCACAAACTTTCCGCCTTGGCCTTTTTCGCAAAAACCAAGATCTTCGATTGTTTGCAGAACAGTGATTGTGAAACTGTCATAGATCGATGCGTACTTAATGTCTGCAACACTGACCCCAGCTTCAGCAAATGCGCGTGGCCCAGACCACACTGCACCGGTATACGTAAGGTCAATGCCGCCGTTGCTGGTGTGCTTAATTGCTTCGCCGTGGCCAAGAATTTTTGCTGATGTGCGATTGAGCGAACGCGCTACTTCAGGAGACACCACAACCAAGGCGCCGCCGCCATCGGTAACAACACAGCAATCAAGACGATGTAACGGATCAGCCACTAACGGCGAATTCAATACGTCTTCAACTGTGACTGCATACGGCAGAAACGCATTTGGGTTGTATTGGGCATGAATACTCGCAGCGACTTTGATTTCGGCTAACTGCGCAGATGTTGTGCCGAACTCATACATATGGCGCTGTGCAGCAAGTGCGTACGTGTGTGGGGCACCAGATACACCCCATCCTGATTCGAATCCGGCTTCAGGGCTTTGTGCATAGGCCACGACTGACCGACCTGTACGAGGTTTACCCGCCAACGTGATCAGCGCAACTGAACACTTGCCGGCAGCAATGGCTACAGCAGCATGACCAACATGAGCCAGATACGAAGAGCCTCCCGTTTCAGTGCTGTCGAAGTAGCTCGGGCTTAACCCAAAATGTTCCACCAACGACATTGGTCCGAAACCTGCCGTGCCATCACAGAACACCGCATCTACATCGCTCATCGTCAAGCCAGCATCAGCCAATGCGCCGAGGGCGACTTCTGTGTGGATCTCAAACAATGTTCGGTCAGGAATATCGCGACGGGGATGTTCGTAAATACCGGCAACGTATGCCGCTCCTCGAATACTCATCGTTTTCTGCTCTGCACTGTGTTCGCCATGGAGATTCCATTAGAACAGGCGTGCGAATGTGTCACCGAAGCGGACGAGCTGCCACATGTCACAGACCCCCAGAAAACCAAAATCCCAACCTCTGTGGAGAGGCTGGGATTTCAGACTTTTTTTATTAGTGGCGGGGGCAAGATTTGAACTTGCGACCTTTGGGTTATGAGCCCAACGAGCTACCGGGCTGCTCCACCCCGCGATGTAGTTGAAGCATTACGGTACAAGGCGAGTGCCTCACTCACAACTTCACCCGAAATGCTTAGGATTAGTGCAATCACCATGCTTGCCCGAAACAAAAAAACCCAGCTGGCCGTAGAGGCGTTGCAAGCAGAAATTGCTTCGTTGCGGGCTGAAATGAGCGAGCAGATGGCCGCATTGGTGGCTGAACGGGAAGTTGCACGTTCTACAGTCGATCGACTTGCTGGCATTGAAGCGCGAGTATCAGGCATGGGCTCTGAACTCTCTCGTCAATTACACGAACTAGGTACCGAGATTGAAGAGCTCTCAAAGCGTGCTGAAGACTCTGGTGTTGCCGAGATGATGGATGCGTTGAAGACAACTCAAGTGCGACTTGCAAACGAGCAAGCTCGGTATGAAATTACGTTCCGACAAGACCTTGCAGCACTTGCGAACAAATTGCTGCAACGCCAACGCGCCTGAACTAACCCTTGACTGTGGCTAAAGCCTGCTGAACAAGTCCACGTGCTTGTGACAACTTGGATTGGTATGTAGCAAAATCTGGTGGTGTTTTCGCCAACGCTGCATCAGCTTGTGCAAACAACGCTTCTGCTTGCCGCAACAACTCCGCTGGCGTTGTGCCAGCAGTTGGTGCAACCGTGACAGGGCTTCCTGCAATGGTGGTGGTCGGTGTACTTGATGAACCACCAACGCGATCGCCAAGATTCCCATTGAATCCGGGGAACAACTGTGAAATTACACTTGTCAGACTGTCGCCAATAACTGACCTGTCGCCGTATCCAGCAAGAATCTTTCGAACAAAGATCTGTTTGTCGTTTCCGTCAGGCTGAACGAACATCGGCCGTATGTAAACAATTCCCTTACCTACTGGTACCAGTTGCATGTCTCCGTATGTAACGCGTGAACCACGTTGGTCAAGCGGAGTGATTGTCTGTGAAATGGCAGGTTCACTTTCAAACTGTGCTGCCACAGTTGCGGGCCCAGCTGGCAGTGGTGTCTGAATGTCATACACCGTGATTTTTCCATACGTCTTTGGCTCGCTAGAAACCACCATCATCGAACGTAATTCTTTTCGGCCGTCATCAGCTGAGAACGGAACAAACGGACGAACCATTGAAAATTGACCAATATCGGTCTTTGCATTTGGTTCATGGAAAATTGAGAAATACGGATTGAAACGCGCAACTGATGAGTCTGTGGCATTTATGGAGTCAACGGGCGCAATACCGGTGGTTGCAGTGCCAAGCGACGTTGTTCCCGAAGATGTTTCAGGAGCGTTTGCCGGAGCCTGAGAAACGCTCCACGCAGCATCGCGGTTGAAAAACAACGTTGCGTCATCGAATTGGTAACGACCAAACATGTTTGTCTGCACACGGAACAAATCTTCCGGATACCTGAAGTGTGCTGACAACTCAGCAGGAACAGTCGACTTCTTTGCAAACAAGTCTGGGAATGCAGCATTCCACATGAGTGCAATCGGATCCTTTGTATCCATCAGGTACAAAGTCACCTTGCCTGTATACGCATCGACTACTGCTTTGACGCTATTGCGAACATAGTTAAAGGAATGATTCAGACCACTGCCGGCTGTGAGTTGTGAAACATTCGCGGACTCGGCATAGGGATAACGATTTGTTGTAGTGAATGCATCAATTACCCATTTCACTTCACCATTAACGACAACGGGATATGGGTCAGCATCAAGGTGGAGGAACGGGGCAATCTTTGCGACGCGCGAACGCACATCGCGTTGCAACAAGATTTGAGAATCTTGTGTAATCAGATTTGAACCGAAAAGGTTGAACTCACCAAAGTTCACTGCAAGAGCGACACGTCGAATAAAGCTGTTGACTTTGATTCCCCCATCGCCAACAAACGATGTTTGATTTCCACCAGGACATGCTTGCTCTTTTTGCGAACTCTTTACGACGGCATATTCACCTAAACGGTCGCCGAAATAAATCTGAGGCTTCGTAACTTTGAGATCGATATAGGAAGGACGTCCGTCCTCCGTAGCCAAGCTTGCAGGAGCCGCAATCAGCCCGCAACCATGGGTGTAAATGAGATGTCGCGACACCCAAGTGCGGTTCGGGATACCAGCAGGGTTCAGTTCGCGTGCGGCTACCAATACCTGCTGAACGCGCCCATCAATCGAATACCTATCAACGTCAAGATCATTAACGGTGTAGAACGATGTCAAACCTTGGTCAAGCGCAAAACGATTAAGCATCTGCGCCGGATCAAGCTGGCGCACATCGCGAAGAGCTGCGTCATTCTTTTGGATATCAGCAGTACTAATCGAACTAAATGTTGTTTCTTTACGGGTGATGTCTTCGATTCCCATCGCGGCCTTAGTGGCGACGATATTGCGTTGAATGAATGGCAACTCTCGAGTACTGACGTTTGGTTGAACAACGAATCGCTGAATAATTGCCGGGTACACCGTGCCGACTGCCAGTGCAACAACGATCCATAGTCCGATTGCAAGAACTGGTAACCGCCAGCCCTTTTGTCGAATATTCCACAACAACAATGCAGTAACGGCAAGTGATACCAACACCATCAGATTCAATGCCGGCAATTGCGCATTCACGTCGGTGTACAAAGCACCACGAACTACACCGCGAGTTGATGAAGTTAGTTGATACTTCGACAACCAGTAATCAGCTGCACGCAGAAGTGTGCCGATAGCAAGAAGTACCGACAAATGAACTTTGGCTTGTGACGTCACTCGTTGAACACGGTCTTGAGGACGAATGCTTCCATTGATGAAATGGAATGCAGTAGTGATAATTGTGACAAGAACTAGAGCACCAAAGGACCACGCCACAACGAACTGTGCGAACGGCAAACGAAAAACATAGAAGCCGACATTGGCTTTAAACAGCGGATCACCGACTGAAAAGGCTTGTCGATTGCGAAACATTGTCCACTCTTGCCATTGGCTCGAGGCAGGCAACCCGAGCATGAATGCGATAAGTACGGCTAATGCGATTCGCAATTTGCCACGGCTCTTTGCAGTTAGTTCACGAATACGAATAACGGTTTGGTCTTCTGGCGTATTCGGCAGAGTCAGCGGTGCAAGACGATCTGCAATAAGAAGGTTGACCCAAAGAAATAGAAAACAGCCAACTGTAAACACGCCAACAAGTTGAGCTTTGCTGAGCAGAACTGCCCAATACACATCACTGCGACCAACGCTGTTGAACCACAAGACGTTCACGTAGAACGATGACATTGCCCGTGCGCTGAACAGCAGCAGCAAGACGAGTCCGACTACAACGGAGACCACAATTCGGCCACGAGATGGCTTGCCGAGGTTAGGAAGTCGAAATACAGGGCCATTAGGGCCGCCAGGAAGGTCTGATGAGTTACGCACGCATCAGGACGCTAGTCCTGAACGGGGGCAACAAGGCATCGGCAGCCCGCATGAGCAGGGGGATAACTGTGGCCGGTGGGGAAATCATCCCCACGAACAACTGAGCCGCCGAGCGAATTGTCTTCACATTCGCTGCAGCAATTGGTATCTGGCTCGGCCATCCACGTGATCTTGCTACCTGGCTCGAGGGCTAGGTAGGCGCCGTGGCTGTATGACGAACAAGCAATGTCGTCAACATGAGAATCGATTCTTTCCGTCTTCCACAAGCGGTACACGTCACGAATGAGGCCGAGCAAGACATCACGATCGCCTTCAGCTTCGCCAATTGCAATGCGGGCGTCCTCGCGGAACCCTGCAACTAAGCCCGCGGTAATGGCAGTAACAGCATGAGCGGTAATGGCCTTTTGCGTCACACGACGACTTGAACCACCAGCTGACTTCACAGACTTTGCACCAGCACTTGCAGCCGCCATGGAGTCCTCTGCCACAGCAGATGCGTATCGAGCGCTGTGTTCTGCTTCAGTTCCGAGTACTGCATCGATATCTAGAGAAGAACGCTTGGCGCGAACATGACCAAGCACGGTGTTTTGCTCGTCTGCAAGGACTCGCTTCAACTTTCGAGCCATAGCCACAACCACAGGTGACAGCTCTTCATTGCGCTCTTCAAATCGAGCAAGGTCGACAACAGGCGCTGCGGGCTTCACTTTCGCCTTTTTCTCTGTCTTTGGCACTGAAGCCTTCGCAGCAGGCTTTTCATCCTTCACGATGACTGATGAAGTGGTTGCCTTTGCAGCGACATCAGCGGTGCTACTCGCGCGCAACTTCGCAAAAATATCGTCGACCGCAACAATGTCTTTCTTCACTGTCGGAAGTACGACTGCTTCTTTGGTTGGCTGTTCAACTTCTGCTTCTGCTTCTTCTATTGCAATTTCTGGCATATCGACAGAGCGACGTCCGCGTCCGAACAGTGACACAACATTGGTCTGAGGTTCTTCCATTGGCTCTGCAACGCCAAGATCTTCAACTGAAGGCTCAACGTCTATTGACGTGTGAACTGGGTGAAGAACATCAACAATCTGAGTTTCATGAATTACTTCAACGCTGACTTCTTCGGCACTGATTTCTACTACAGCTACTTCAACTTCTGCTTCAGATTCATGATCGAAGATCACAACATTTGAAACGGTTTCTGTTGGTTCTTCTTCAGCAACTACTTCTTCACGGTCAAACACTTTTACTGACGGATGCTCAGAGTTAATGATGGGCACCGGGCCAGTTGTGGGAGACAAATCAACAATGAATTCAGGCTCATCATGAGCATCAGTGAGTCCGCCAATGACATCTTCACTAGCAATACGCGCGCGCTCAAATGCATTCATCAGGCGATCACGGCCATGGAGAAGTTGTTCAATTTGTGAACGAGCAGCATCACGACGACGTGATAATTCTGACAAGACTTTTTCGCGGTACTCGCGCGCCTCATTGACCATGTCGCGGCCTTGTTGCTTCGCCATTTCAATCTCAGCTTCAGCATCTGCGCCAGAGTCATCACGAATACGTGCAGCCTCCAAAACAGCAGACTCACGAATACGAACCGCATCTTCTGCAGCATCTTTTACAAGACGAGTTGCGGATTCTTCAGCTCGGTCACGAATTTGGGTACTTGCATCACGAGCGGCAGTAAGCACGCGCGCTGCCTCTTCGCCGAGCAACGTGGTGACAGTCTCTTCATCGAGCCGTCCGGGAGCAGAAAGTCCCCGAGTTTGCATGGCCCGCATCTCACTTTCAAGGAAGCGCTCACGCTCTTGAAGGCGCGCCATCTCGGCAGCCACCATTTTGAGAAAATCACGTACTTCAGCCTGGTCAAACCCACGGCGACTAGTGGGAAATGCAGCCGAGCCCACCGCTGCAGGCGATGATGGGTCGGGTCGGGAGAAAGAGATAGCCATTACGCATCTACAGTACGACTCCTAGGGTGCCAAATGGTGGCATTATCCACAGGCCACCTAGGCGGTGGTTGCTATCAAAGCATCACCACCACGAGTCCGCAGCACCGACAAGGCTTCGTCAAGAGTTGCAACTTGCACAATTTCGACTTGTGAACCGGCGGCACGACGAGCCCGCTTCATCTCGTCGGCTGATTGACCAGCGGGAACGAGGAAAAGGTCAGCGCCCGATGCCTTCACTGCCACAGCCTTTTGTTCAAGAGCGCCGATCGCCCCAACTGAGCCGTTATTGCTTATCGTTCCGGTCGCGACTACCCGTGAAGGACCCATCAGATTTCCGCTTGTGAGTTCGTCGAGTAATGCCAATGTGAACGCAAGACCAGCTGATGGACCACCGATATCTGTTGTTGAAATCTGAACCTCAAATGGCAGCGTCACAGTACGAGTATCTGCCGGAACAAAGCCAATGATCGGGCGAGTGGGATTATCGGCATTTGCCATTAACTGCACCGAGCGCTTCTCAGCCTTTTTTACGTCGGGTGTTACTGCCTTGGAGTCATAGGGAATCACCGTTAGTTCCACGGTGTCGCCGACAGCGCGGCCTTTCATCTGTGTCGCAAGGTCAGTCAATGTCGGTGTCGCAACTCCATTGAAGTGAGTGATGGTTTCCCCTACTTCAAGATTTGTGCATGCAGCATTTTTCTTTGGCGCACCATCACACACAAGTTCTTCAATAACTACTCGACCCATCACAAGATCTACATCAAGCCCAAGTTTCTTCATTGCGACATACTCAGCAATTTGTTTTGCTCCGATCATCGCTTGAAAGCCGAGTCGCCGAGAGTTAGTCGGGGTGATTGTTCCGAAATGTTCTTCGTATGTGTCTACTTGCACATACGGGTCAATCCAGCCAAGGATGCTGTCGAGAATAGATAACTGACCACCAAATGCAGTAACAAATTTGATTCCATTTGTTGCACGGAATCGTTCGGGAACTTCTGTCCCTGTAGATGATTTCGCAAACTCAATTCGTGGTGCCACGGCCATCGCTTCACCAGGCGCGAGTTCAAATCGTTGAATTCGAACTGCAGCCATTGCAATTGCTCCGAATAACACCAGCCACGACAAAGTGATGAGTGGCAGGGCGAATCCCAGTCCGCGCATTGGTGCGGGACGGCGTGGTGGGACTGGCGGTACAATTGAGTTGTCCATGAGTACATCAATCCTTTCATCATCTATGTTTGCAATCACCGCTACTGGTGCTGGCGTGCGAGCTATGTGGGTGGTGGCCCTAGCCCTGATTGCTCTTGCGTTTATCGATCGTATGAAGCCTGCCACGCCGAGACGTAGAGCGGTAGTGCGGGTAGACAATAAACCCACACCTTTGTACGCAGAGCCCGAACGCGATCAAAAGTGGAGGGCCCTTGCCAACTTGTCCGGAGGCGCAATCTTTTTCGGTGCCCTTCTTGCTTGCATCCTTGGTTTCTTATTCACCATTGCCTTCGAATTTGTGGGTGGGCTCCTTCGGGCCTAGTCCGCTATGACAGATAGTTTTCGATTTGATGTCATCGCAGCCGGGTTCTCTGGCGATTCCTCAGTTGCGCTTGAGGCGCTGCATCACGAAGATGGCACTGTTCGCGCCAGTGCATTACGAGCCCTTGCTCGCATCGGCACTTTGACCGCTGAAATTCTTACGCCATTTATTCAGGATTCTCATATTGAGACCAGACGAACTGCCGTTGAATTAGCAGTTCCATTTCCTTCGGTAGCCGTGCATCAATGCATTGATGACTCGGATGTTTTTGTTGCAGAAATGGCTGCATGGTGCGTGGGTGAACGCTCACCAGCAAGTGACATTGAAATTGAAACTCTCATTGATCGCACCACATCACATAGTGAAGCCGTGGTTCGCGAAGCTTGTGCAGCCGCGCTTGGTTCACTCGGTGATGAACGCGGCCTATCTGCAATTCTTGCTGCATGTTCAGACAAACCTGCAGTGCGTCGGCGCGCCATCTTGGCACTTGCACCATTTGAAGGCGACGAAGTTGACGCAGCATTACAACGCGCACTGGAAGATAAAGACTGGCAAGTACGTCAAAATGCCGAAGATCTTCTGAACCCTCGTAGCTAATTACTTTCGCGCGGCGACTGTAGATTTTCGCGCGGCTTCGCAATCAGTGCGTGCAAGACATCCGTCAACATGATCATTTACTAAACCCATTGACTGCATAAATGAATACACAGTGGTCGGTCCGACAAATTTCCAACCGCGCTTTTTCAAATCCTTCGACAATGCTGTTGCGGACGGCGAAATAGAAGCGACACCAGATGCATGCGACGATTCACCATCACGACCAAATGGAACGTCTGGTGCATACCCCCAGATGAAGTCAGACAACGAACCAGTTTCATCGATGAGATCCAAAGCGCGACCTGCATTGTTTATGGTTGCTTCGATTTTTCCTCGGTGCCGAACAATTCCTGCATCTTCCAAGAGACGATTGATGTCACGTTCAGAGAAACGAGCAACCTCATCCATATCGAATGCGTGAAATGCCGAACGAAAATTCTCGCGCTTACGCAAGATTGTGAGCCAAGACAATCCGGCTTGAAATCCTTCAAGGCATAGTTTTTCGAAAAGTCGGGTGTCGTCAGTAACGGGGCGGCCCCACTCGGTGTCGTGATAGTCGATGTATTGCTGATCATCGCCAGGCCACCAACAGCGTTCGGCGCCATTTTCAGTAGGTCGAAGCCATTCAGTCGTCACACCTAAAGCGTATGCGTCAATTTACTTTTCGAGAATCGGGAAAAGAACCCTGGCTTAGTTGACGAAGCCGGCGCTTTGCTCGACCCACATGAACAACGGTCTGCCTTGGCTACGTGCCCGAGCACTTGTTCAACATGCGCTCCGCATCCTGCCCAACTGGGCCTATTGCACTTCCTGCATTTCACTTGTCTACACATACCCCCTAGGGTATCACCAATAGTCACAACTCGTTACCCCACTTGCTTTGCGCTCCGTGTGACCCCAGACACCACCCGAGGGGTACGGTGAAATCATGGCTACAGAGACACTGGTTCCCGGATTCACCAATAAGAGATTGTGGATTGTTCTTGGCGCTCTGGCACTTGCCGTCATGCTGGCAAACCTGGAAACCTCCATCATCGCCACTGCGCTTCCCACCATTACGGGTCAGTTCAATGCTTTCGAAAGTTTTGCGTGGGTAGGAACTGCGTACATCGTTACGTCAGCAATCAGTACTCCCCTTCTTGGGAAATTGTCTGACCTGTACGGTCGTCGACTTATCTTTCAATCAACAATGGCAGTTTTCTTGGTTGGCTCAATTCTGTGTGGCGCATCGCAATCAATGGGCCAACTAATTGCAGCGCGTGCGTTCCAAGGAATGGGCGGCGGCGGAATTCAAGCACTCGCCTTCGCGATCCTCGGTGACATTCTTCCGCCACGTGAACGCGGTCGGTACATGGGCTACTTCACTCTTGCATTCGTTGGTTCTGCAGTTCTCGGGCCTCTCATTGGCGGGCTCATCATTGACCACGCCAGTTGGCCGTGGATCTTCTACATCAACATTCCTTTTATCATCATTGTTGCTGGCATCTGCCACTTCGCTCTCAAACTTCCGTTCAAACGGCGCACAGCCAAACTTGACTTCTTGGGTGCTGGCTTGCTTTCTCTCACTATTGCATCACTGATGATTGGCCTAGAAGAAGGGAGGCACGGTTGGACCCAACAACACGTCCTCATACTTCTAGTTATTGCAGTGCTTGGTCTTATCGCATTTGTCAAAGTAGAACAACGTGCTGAAGAGCCGATGATTCCACTTCGACTTTTTTCAAATGATGTCGTTCGCACGTGCGCACTTCTAGGAATGTGCGCTGGTGCAGTTACCTACGGTGCTGGTGGCTTTTTGTCGCTCTACTTCCAAGACTCACTGTTGGTATCGCCTACAGAATCAGGATTGCGCACATTGCCACAGATGCTTGGCGTAACAATGGCCACGTTTGGTGTTGGTCGCATCATTGCCAAGACAGGTAAGTACAAAATTTTTCCAGTCATTGGAAGCGTTCTCTGCATCTTTGGCCTTCTCGGCATTGCACAAATAACCGGTACAACTCCTTATATGTACCTAGTGATCCCAATGATTCTTCTGGGCTTTGGTACAGCTTCTGTATTCACCACAACGTCAATCGCAAGTCAGAATGCTGTTGAATTCTCTGATCTTGGTGTTGCCACTGCAACAGTGCTCTTCTTCCGATCGCTTGGTGGCTCATTCGGACTGGCAATATTTGGAACCGTACTGAACTCAACGATTCGCAGTGAAATACCAAAGCGAATACCTATTGAACCCGACAAAGCTTCCTCCATCATCCGATCACCAGAACAAATTGCTTCATTACCTCTCGCCTCAAAACAAGCAGTGGTCGACAGTCTCGCTATGGGAGTCAGTCGAATCTATTGGCTCTGCGCGGGCACTATGGTTATCGCATTGTTGCTTGCCGTGATTCTGCGCGAACAGCCGTTGCGCTTGCGCGCCGGTTTGTCGGACGCCATGGAAAAGGCCGAGTCAGCAACCACGTAATTGCGACACACCCACGCTCTACGATGTGATTGTCGATAGGGAAACCCTATTCATATTGGCTTTCTGGCCCAGTTGTCCACCTCACTGTTCTTAGGAACGAGGTTAAATGTCAGTCACTCTTCGTTCAAGAACGATTTGTCCCATCGTGGAAAAGATCGATTCGCTGCCCGTAAACCAGCTCACGACCGAATCAGTTCGTCAAGCGCTCGAAGGTCTGGCCCACATTGCGGCGTGGGTAGATTCAAAAAAGCTACTTCTCACTCGACGACTTCAAGAACTTGCCGCTGCATCACCATCGGTCGTTCCGGCGCAGGTCATTGCATCAGCATGTGGCGTCACACGTAGTGAAGCACAACGCGGTGTAGCGCGAGTCTCGACATTGGATTTGGTTCCACAACTTGAAACTGCGCTCACCACCGGCACTGTGTCAATCGCACATATCGACGCAGTCACGCAAGCAATGGCACACCTGTCCGAGCCCGAGAAGCAACAAGTTGCGATACAAGGCAACTGGATCAATATGGTTGCATCGCACACCACGCCCGACAATTTTGCCCGCGCAGTACGACGGGCTGTGCAACAGATTCACACAGATGCTGGCCTCACCCAACTCGAGCAGCAACGTCGCCGTACTTTCCTGCGCCACTGGGTCGATCGTGATTCCGGCATGGTCTGTCTGCGCGGAGAATTTGATCCGGAATCTGGTTTACAAATTGTTGGACGATTACAAAATGCAGTTGAGCGACTGTTTCGTGAAGGAACCGTTAACGGCGAACCTCGATCTCCCGATCAACTGCGAGCCCTTAGTTTGTGTGCCCTCGTTATCGATACCAATACCGATTCCGCAGCACCCATTTCTTCTGCATATGGTCGAGCCGACGTCAGCGTCATTATCGATCTCAAAACACTTCAATCAGGTATTCACAAACACTCGCTTGTCCATACAGGTACTGAAATAGATGTTCCTATCGAAACCATTCGTCGCATTGCCTGTGAAGCAAAAATCATTCCCATAGTTCTTGGCAATGACGGGATTGTTCTCGATGTGGGTCGATCAAGTCGTCTTGCCACACGACATCAGCGGCGAGCACTCGAATCCATGCACACCACGTGCGCAATGCCTCACTGCCACATACCGGTCTCGCAATGCCAACCGCACCATATTGCATTCTGGAATCTTGGTGGAGCTACTGACATGGCCAATCTCATTCCGTTGTGTACTGAACATCACCGATGCGCTCACGAAGGAGGTTGGAAACTTTCACTCAATGCAACTACTCGCGAACTCACTGTCCGTGAACCTGGCTCTGCACGACTACGCACTTCAATTCCCGAGTCAGTTCGCGTTCGCTCTTCTGGCTAGGAGTTATTGAGGGTCTGCGATCAGGATGGGGATGATGCGTGAGGTTTTGGTTTTGTATTCGTTGTACTGAGGAAACACCGCAGCCGAGCGTTCCCACCACACGTTGTATTCATCACCTTTTACTTCTCGAACTGTGACACGAAATGGGGCTGGACCATCTTGCACAAGAACTTCAGTTGGGTTCTCGATCAGGTTTGTGTACCAATCAGGATTCTCTGGGGCTCCGCCACGGGATGCGACGAGGGCATATGAGCCTTCATGTTCAACACGCATCAATGCAATCTTTCGCACGTTTCCGCTCTTCGCTCCACGCATCGTGACGATGATTACTGGGATACCGGTCTTGAGGAGCGTGTTTCCTGCAGTGCCGCCAGAGGTTTCATATTCTTCGATTTGATTGCGTACCCATTCGCTAGTGCTGGGTACGTACGTGCCTTCAAGTTGTTCCATGCCTTCACCATATCGTGAGGCAAGAATCCTTTATAGCTCGTGGCGATATACGTTTGTTTCGCGGGCTACGAAACCAATGCGTTGGTACAAGCGATTTGCTGCTTCACGCGACGGCCGCGATGTGAGCTCAACTGTTATTGCGCCACGGTGTCGTGCTTCAAGAATCGCTGCTTGATTTAGTGCTTCGCCAACACCATGACCGCGAGCAGCTGCATCAACAACAACATCTTCTATCCATGCACGAACTCCGGTAGGAATGCGAAACGTTGCGAGGGTGAGAGACCCGACAATGTGTTCATCGTGGCGAGCGATGAACAGAATCGTGGATGGTGACGCAATGATCTCGGCTAATTGCTCTTGGGTCGGAGGCTTGTTGGAGGTTGACAGTTGTGGGATGAGACGGTTGAAAGCGTCAATCAATTCGGCATTTGCAATGGTGGCTTGTTCAACAACAACGGACATATACCCACCTTGCCACATTTGCCCCAGTAATCGGGCGACATCAGGAAGTAGTTATTCTTCAAACATGGCTACCACGCATATTTCACGAGTATTGGCAGGGGTTCTTGAACCAGTTACGGGCCAGGTGTACTTCTCACCTGAATGCCACAACAATTATCAGAAATTGGGTTTTGGGGCGAGCCCTCGAGAACTGAATGGAGTGATGGCGCCAGACGGGCCGGCGTACTTTACTAGTCGCGGTTCAGTCATGGGGCAGGTGCCAGGACAAGTAGTTGCTGCAGCATTTGCGGTGTTCAAGCCAGAGGTGGTGCTGCCATCCGTTGCATACGGTTGGACCCTTACAGATGCAGCAACAATTTGTGCTGCACGTGATGATGGCGCGATTGGGCAATTGCATCGCATCATTGGTGAGAATCCGGAGGGCGCTTCTCGTGCGCGTTCATTGCTCGCGCGTGCAAACGAAGTTTTGCGTCCTGAAGGCCGTGCGCTTTTTGCTGGCATGAGTTCACTTGCGATGCCAGGTTCAGTTGTCGGAGATGTGTGGCGACTTGGAGACATGTTGCGTGAGTATCGAGGCGATAGCCACACCGCTGCGTGGATCAGTGCTGGTTTCACTGCATGCGAAATTGGAATTCTCAGTGAACTGTTCTGGGGAATGCCCATCAAGACCTACAGCCGAAGCCGAGGATGGGACGAGGCTGACTACGACGAAGCGATTGAACGCTTGTTGCGAGACCGTCTCATTACAGATGAAGGAACCCTCACTGCTGAGGGCCGTGCCCAACGTGAGTTGGTAGAACAAAACACAGACAAACAAATGGAATGTGTTGTGCGTGCGCTTGGAACAGATATCGACGAATTGATCGCCATTTTGAAGCCGTGGGGAGCCTCAATTCGCGAGAAAAAGGGCTATCCGGCAGCTGGTCCACATGATCTGGCAGATGCAGCCAATTAGTGAATTCTCTGGCTATTTTCGGCGATAGATTTTGAAGGAATGACGGCCTCAGATCATGTCCGCTGGTTATCGCAACCAACACTTCGCAGCCCTGCCGTAATTGCGGCGTTTAGTGGTTGGAACGATGCGGCCGACGCCTCAAGTACCGCAGTTCGCACACTCATCGACGCTTGGAATGCTGAACCACTTGCTGAAATTGATCCCGAAGAGTTCACAGACTTCGCAACAATTCGCCCATCCATTCGTTTGCTAGATGGCGTGACTCGCACCGTTGTCTGGCCAAAGGTAAGTCTCTGGCATGCAAGCACACCTGGTGCAGATGTCATCCTGATTCTCGGACCAGAGCCAAGTTTGAAATGGCGTTTGTTTACTGAACAGATCGTTAGTGTCGCTGCTCGTTTCGAAGCATCGATGGTGTTATCACTTGGAGCATTACTTGCTGATGTTCCCCACTCTCGTGAAGTTCGAGTAATGGGCACTGCTAACGATCAACCAACCATTGACAGATTCGATCTTCAGCGTTCGCGTTACGAAGGACCAACCGGCATAGTTGGTGTCTTGCACGATGCATGCTCGCAAGCATCTATTCCATCGGCTTCATTGTGGGCTGCCGTACCTGCATATGCATCCCAGATACCTTCACCAAAGGCAGCAAGTGCTCTCATGGCGCGTGCTGGTGAAATCATTGGCACACCTGCTCCACTTTCTGCATTGCACAACTTCGTTGTTGCCTATGACAACAAAGTGAATGAACTCATCGAAGATGATGACGACCTACGTGAATACGTGGAACGTCTTGACTCCATGGGCGATGACATTTTTGATCAGGAAGATTCACCGCAACTTGAATTTGAATTCGGTAGCGACGACGGCGAAGATACAGAAAACAATGCTCACTTGTTAGTTGACGAAGTCGAACAGTTTCTGCGCGATCAGGGTACGAACTAACTAATTGGTGTGATCGCCGCGCCACATGTGTTCGCGCGGGGCATCAAACGTTGCCGGGTTAACGTCGCCGGCAATTGCAGCAAAGGCCATATCGCCCCACCACTGCGCACCAGCTGTTGGGGTTGGTAGTTCATCGGGGCCAAACCAGCCCACATCGCCAGTCTCTAACGGATGCCCCTGTAGTTCCCCGCCAGTTGCACGCAGATGGAACAACAACATGTACATACCGAAACGTGAAAAACCCATTCGCATGCCGTCAACAACACCAAGAAGTTGTAACGGTTCAGCAATGATGCCTGTTTCTTCTTCTACTTCTTTCATGGCTACTTCAGCTGGCGAATACCCAACGTCTGCCCATCCAGTGGGATACAGCCACACTCCGCTGTCTTTGCGTTGAACGAGAAGAATCTTTCCTTCTTCATTTCCAACGATTGCGCCGATTGCAACTTTTGGTGTGACATAACCCGGAACACCTTCACCGACTGATTCCATCCACTCTTGAACGAAGTGATCTTGTTCGCGGCGTATCTCTAAGGCATCATCTGCAGCAACTTTTATATCTGCAGCAACTTTAAGAACTTCTTCGTAGCGTTCTTTTTCATACAAGCTCTGCGTGAAGCCCATGCCGGTTCGTGCAATGGCAGCAAGAGTTTCGCTCCATCGAATGAGATCTTTGGTGAAGTACTGCGGTTCTGCATCGCTCATAGTTTTCACCTTACTTGGTAGGCGGAGGATGACTACTTTTCGCCGAGAGAGTGCAAAATGGCGCGAGAAATCTCATTCTTATACGCCTCATCATTTATTCGACCGCCATTGGGTTCACGCACATAGAACGAGTCAACTACTTCGTTTCCAAGGGTCAACACCCGAGCGTGACGAATGTCGAGTCCACAATCAGCGATGGCTTTCGTAATGCGGTGCAATACTCCGACCATGTCTGGTGCTCGCACTTCGAGGAACGTCGCGTTTGATGACGCAGAGTCATCGAAACGAACTGTTGGTGCAGCGGGCGCTAACGCAGAAGTTGCACGACGGGGCCGAGCGCTTGCCGCGCGATCTGCAAGTCGCGAATCAAGTGCAAGACGACCTGACAATGCAAGTCGAAGATTGTTCTCAATCGGTTCCCATTCAATGTCGCCGTGTTGGCTTGATACACGAAATTCTGAGGCAGCCATTCCCTGTTCATCTGAATGTGCTTCGGCACCCAAAACATCCATGTTGTACAAAGACAGAACACCAGCAACACGACTAAAAGTTCCGGGTTTGTCAGGGCTGACAACAGTGACACGATCTGGTTGTGTGCGTATTGCAATTTCACCACTTGCCATCAGTTCCAGTACTGATGCATCAGGGAAAAGTCGCCACATCACTTCTGTCATGTCGCCACCGCCCAATACATGTCGGGCACGTTCAACCAGAAGTGCAACAAGTTCAGCTTTCCAATCACTCCACGCTGACGGGCCTGTTGCTAATGAGTCGGCCTGTGTCAGCGCATGCAAGAGATCTAAGACAACTGTTGATTGCAAATGCCCCGCCACCATGGTGATGGTTGCGTCATCAGACAAGTCACGTCGCGTTGCGGTGTCAGCAAGCAACAAATGGTGCTCAATCAACAAACTGATGATGCGCTGATCAGATTCGGACATTCCCATGCGGGTTCCAATTTCAGCGAACAACTCAATACCGACTTCGGTGTGGTCTCCTGGGTACCCCTTACCGAGATCATGAAACAATGCAGCGAGCACCAACAAGTCAGGTCGAACTACTCGATGTACTAATTCCGCCGCATTTGCAACGGTTTGCCACAAATGGCGGTCGACCGTATAGCGATGAAATGCATTGCGTTGAGGCTTGCTGCGCACTGACGCCCATTCAGGCAACACGCGAACTAACAAGTTGCGCTGGTCTAGAGACTCAAGAACTGGTATCGCTGCTTCACCTTCAAGAAGTAACGCAACAAGATCATCACTGGCTCCTGCTGGCCACGGGTCTGGCCACTGCGGAGACAAGTCACCAAGTCGATTGAGAGACGCACGATCAATACGTGCCCCAAGGCGAGCAGCAGCTGTTGCAACCCGCAGCAATAACGTCGGATCATCAGCAACATTGACTGCATCATCAAGGTGAATTTCACCGTTCAATAGATGCACTCCAGGCGCCAACGGTTGCGCGATGGGAGAACGATCTGCAGGTGGGTCTAGTTGCGCCCATGCCTCATCAGCAATCCACGCCACTTCACGACCGACTTCAGCAATTGCAGCCATCAACTGATCATCAGTGGCGTATCCGGCCATCGGCGCAACTGGTGCTTGGTCTTCTAGTCGCAAGATTTCACTTGCTCGACCAACATGACGATGAAGTGCAACACGTACTCGAAGCAGAACGTCGTTGCACCTAGTTAATTGCCTACGGTCATCAGATGAAAGTTCTAGCCCTGCTTCAACTGCCCATTGCAAAGCATGGATGTCACGCAAGCCACCAAGTCCTTCTTTGAGGTTTGGTTCAAGAAGAAACGCAACTTCCCCATCTTTTGCGTAACGCTCAATGATTCGCCGATGTAATTGCACCAACCATTGACGACCGTTTTTCTTCCAACTGGAAGAAGCATCACGAATCAGTTCGTTTCCAAGTTTCTGGTTACCGGCAATTACGCGAGCAGTCACTAAAGCTGTGGCCGTATCAAGATCTGTGGAACACAACTGAATGGTCTCTTTTGGAGTGCGGACTGCATGTCCAAGCTTGACGCTCGCGTCCCAAATTGGGTACCAGATCTTTGATGCGATATCACCAATGTTCTTTACTGATTTATGCACCAACAAGATATCAAGATCGCTATGTGGTGAAAGTTCGCGTCTGCCATAGCCGCCAACAGCAATCAGAACAATGTCGTCACGTTTCTTCTCGCCTGTAGTAGCCGCATTGAAAATTTCCACTAACCATGCATCAGTAACATCTGATAACGCATTACACGCAGCGATACCGCCGAGTGACAGATCTGCAATAACTTCAGCGCGCGATGTCATGACGGGATACTCCCCTCTGCGCGTCGACGAGTCAGGATTGTTGCTGCTTTCCATGCACCCCACGAGATGCCCGCTTCATGAACCTCTTCACCAAGGTCTCTCCATGTCAACGGCCCAATCGAGAAAACATCATTTGGCATTGCTCGCACTTCATATTCATCACGGCGTGCAGGTTCAACACCGAATGCCTGCAACATTTGAGTAGCAAAAGAAGTTGATGCACGTAGCACATGAAGTGGGTTTGACTGTTGCGCGTCAACATCTGTTGCAAGTAACGACAGCAAGTTTTGGGTAACGACCTGTTGCGTTTGCTTAGCTACATCAGCCAAGGCAGATTGAAACTCTTGCGACGTTTCATCAATACTCATAGATGCAATTTCTGCAACTTGAGTACTTATCCAGCCCGGAATTGCGCGCGTGACAGCCTGATACAAATCATCGGCGTAGGGCTCTAGTGCGCTTGCGTCGGGCTGATTGTCCATATCTCTATGGAGTGTATGTAGCCAGAACAAGCCACGCCTCACACGAAACAAAGTTGCAACAATTACCTTTGGCTCGGCAACGACTAAACATAAGGCATGACACATGCATTGGTATTGGCGGGCGGCGGAGTGACAGGCGTTGCGTGGGAAACAGGAGTCCTCATGGGATTACGAGATTCCGGCCACGACATCATTTCCCAACTTGACCTCGTGGTGGGCACCTCCGCTGGCTCCACTGTCGGCGCCCAGATTCTTTCTGGCACAGACCTTGTAGACCTCTATGCATTACAGACCGCGGAAAGCCACCATGAGATTTCCCCTCAGCTGGATCTTGAAGCACTAGCAATCATCTTTGGTGAAATGGCATTGGGTGGAACCACCACTGATGAACAACGCATACGCATTGGCGAACTTGCACTTGCTGCAACAACAGTTGACGAAGCAACTCGACGAGC
>JBIILS010000073.1:0-6110 GCA_044232585.1 Ilumatobacteraceae bacterium | reverse complement strand
TCAATGAATGGGTCGGCCGCACAGTTCGTGCCGATGAGTCAGGTACTCTGCTCGCGTGAGCGATACATTCCCCCGCCAATACGCACGAACACAACGACTCTCGCTCGGAGAACCACGCAGTTTCACCCTGTCTCCTGATGGCTCGCGTGTCATCTTCATTCGTTCACACTCTGGGTCTGATTCAGTGAACACTTTGTGGAGCCTTGACACCGCTACGGGCATTGAACGCGAACTACTTGATCCGCGCGCACTAAATACTGACTTATCTGAATTGACCGCCGCAGAACTGCGGCAACGCGAACGTGCTCGTGAAGGCGCAAGCGGTGTCACCAGTTATGCATGCAATCGCGATATCACGCGTGCTGTCACAGTTCTGGGTGGAAGCGTTGTGATTATTGACCTCATTACAGGCGACGCAACGATGCCCGCAATCGAGCCTGGTGTCTTTGATGTGCGCCTCTCCCCCGACGGCAACACCATCTCATATCTGCGCGGCACATCACTATGTGTTTCTTCACTCACTGGTGACGAACGTGTCATTGCGTCAGATTCAAACGAAACTATTTCGTGGGGAAATGCAGAGTTCATTGCGGCCGAAGAGATGGGGCGATTCCGTGGGTACTGGTGGTCACCAGACTCACAGTCCATTGCCGCATGTCGCGTTGATGTCTCACCTATCAACGTTTGGCATATTGCAGATCCCGCACACCCTGAGTTACCCGCAACAGAACACCGGTACCCGGCTGCAGGTACACCGAATGCTTCCGTGTCTCTTCACATCATTTCTATTGCAACAGCTACCGCAACCCCCGTTGAACTTGCAGGCGATTGGGAATACCTCAACACCGTTTCTTGGAATAGTGCAGGACTAATTGCACAAACCCAAACACGTGATCAAAAGCGGATTGATATTCACTCCATTGATGCCAGTACCGGGAAAGCCACGATTGTTTTCACTGACACCGATGATGCATGGGTCGAATTAGTCTCTGGTGTTCCCGCACTGCAGCAAGACGGCTCCCTTATTACATGCGCTGATCGCGAGGGTTCACGACGTCTACTGGTGAACGGTTCGGCGGTAACACCAACCACGATGCAAGTTCGTAGTGTCGTATCAGTCGGCGACAGCATCGTGTTTATGGCAAACGAGATCACTACACCCTGGCAGTTAGACGCTTGGGCATACCGCAATGGTTTGCTAGAACAGATCACTCAGTCACATGGCGTGGCCTCAGTCAGTGGATCTCGTAGTTGTTACGTGTCGCGAATATCTACGCTCGACACAGAACGAGCACAATTCACAGTTCATACACCCACCACAACTCACAACGTCACCTCACTAGCTGAAACATCACTGGTGCAACCAAATGTTCGCATTATGTCTGTTGGGCCCCGTGGTATACCTGTCGCAATACTTCTGCCGCGTGACGGACTCTCTACAAAATTGCCTGTGTTGTTTGATCCGTATGGCGGCCCGCACGCACAACGCGTTGTCGCCTCTCGCGCTGCTTACAACTCATCTCAATGGTTTGCCGACCAAGGTTTTGTCGTTGTCATCGTTGATAACACCGGAACACCAGGCAAAGGTAGCGAATGGGAACGGGGCGTAATGAACGACCTGGCTGAACCCGTGCTTGATGATCAAGTAGAGATCTTGCGAGACCTCAATGACCTTGAACCGCGTGCCGATACTTCACGGGTTGGTATTCGCGGATGGAGCTTTGGTGGCTATCTCGCAGCTCTCGCCGTACTGCGACGCAGTGATTTGTTTCATGCTGCTGTAGCTGGTGCCCCAGTCACAGATTGGCGCCTATACGACACTCATTACACAGAGCGTTACTTGGGTAACCCAGCAATTGATGCCAGCGCATACGAGGCGACGTCATTGTTCAATGATGCCGAACATCTACAGCAACCGTTGTTGCTGATTCATGGATTAGCCGACGACAATGTTGTTGCAGCACACACTTTGCAATTGTCGTCTGCGTTACTAGCCGCAGGGAAACCGCATGAGGTGTTGCCGTTGTCTGGCGTTACTCACATGACTCCACAAGAAGTGATAGCCGAGAATCTTTTACTACATCAATTGGAATTCTTGCAACGCCATCTTTGTTAACGCGGCGAAATGCCCGTAACGAATCGGTCAAGCCCTGCAAGATCCTTGTGTACCGACACATTCTTGAAGCCCGCTGATTCAAATAACTGCGACACAACTGTTGCTTGCGTGAATCCCATCTCAACTGCAAGCAAGCCACCAGGCACCAACCAATCAGTGGCGCCGGAAACAACAACTCGCAGATCGTTCAGCCCGTCTTTGCCCGCGAACAACGCACTGTGTGGTTCCCATTTCAGAACTGACTCACCCACCAATGGATCACCCGTTGCGATGTACGGAGGGTTGCTAACGATCGCATCAAGGGAACCCTGAAGGTCTGCAGGCAACGCCTGGTACCAACTGCCATGACTGAATCGAGCACCCACTGCGTTACGACCAATGCCAGCAGCATTTGCACGAGCGACATGAAGTGCATCTTCAGATACATCAGTCATCCACACTTCAGCAGACTCAAAAGGCAATTCGTGCAACACGGAAAGCCCAACTGCGCCAGACCCAGTACCAAGGTCTGCAATTGTTACACCTCGACCAACGTCACGAATCTTTTGCAATGCATAACGCGTCACGTGTTCCACTAGAAGTTCCGTCTCGGGCCGCGGAATCAGCACGCGCGAATCAACGAGCAAGTCAAGACGTCGAAACGCCCATCGCCCCATTACATATTGCAATGGCTCACCCTTTGCATACCTAGCCAGCATGCTGTGCAGATGCTGAGCAGATCGCTCACTCACTAATTCATCAAGAATGTCACCAAATACGTCTGCATCACAACCGCTGGCGTGCTCACAAAGCCACTGTGCAATGTTGCGCTCCCCCACTTCATCTTGGGTGCGTTTCACCATTTCACGCCAGGTGATGTAAGCCTCTGAATTAGTCATTATTGGCTAGTTGACGTGCCCGCAGGTCTGCCGACAACGCTTCGATAACTGGGTCAAGTTCTCCGCCTAATGCAGCCTGCAATTGATACAACGTAAAGCCGATGCGGTGATCAGTGATGCGGTTCTCTTTGTAGTTGTAGGTACGAATCTTTTCGCCACGACCTCCACCACCAATTTGTGCTTTGCGTTCCACTGAAGCTTTGGCTTCTTGTTCTTCTTGGCGCAATTTCAACAAGCGAGACCGAAGCACAGTCATGGCACGCAATTTGTTCTGCAATTGGCTGCGCTCATCTTGCATTGCCACCACTAGCCCGGTTGGTTTGTGAGTAATTCGCACAGCAGAGTCCGTGGTGTTGACGTGCTGTCCACCAGCACCAGATGCACGGTACACATCGATACTGAGATCATTGGCGTTGATCTCTAAGTCAAGTTCTTCAGCTTCCACCATTACAGCCACAGTGGCTGACGATGTATGGATACGACCCTGAGCTTCTGTGGCTGGTACGCGCTGCACGCGATGCGGCCCGCCCTCGAACTTCAAATGGCTCCATGCGTCGTCGCCTTTGAACATCAGAGTCGCTTGATTGATTCCACCCATTTCAGAATTGTCAATCTGCATGGTCTCAACAGACCAACCTCGCTTTGATGCGTATGCGGTGTACATCTCCATCAGGTCGCGCGCAAACAAGTTGGCTTCTTCGCCGCCTTCAGCACCACGAATTTCCATAATGACTGGCTTGCCGTCATTCTCGTCTGGTGGCAGCAACAGCACCTGCAATTGAGCTTCAAGTTCTTCGACTCGTGCTTCTGCAGCTGCCGCTTCTGCCCGAAAGGACTCACGCTCATCACCGGTGGTTTCAATCATTAATTCTTTTGCTGCAGCTGCATCTCCACGAGCAGACCACAAATCACGAATACATTGCACAAGAGGAGTGAGCTGCTTGTATTTGCGCGACGCTTCACGCAGACGATTCTGATCACCGAGAACCTCGGGACTACCAAGACTTACTTCAAGCTCGTTGTAGTCCCGTTCAATGGATTCAAGACGCTTGTTCATGCAACACAAGGCTAGAGGATTGACGCAGTGTTATTTCTGGAACACATCGTCAAACACGAAAGAATTCGCTGACGGCAAATATTTCAACTGTCTACGGGAGCTATAGCGGCGATTCACATAGCCAGCCCCGTACACCCTGCCTTTTCGTTGGTCAATCTCAGGTCTATCAATGACTTTTGAAGAATCGCGCCCATTGTCGATATCAACCCAGTTCCAAACGCATCGGAAATCCCCACTCCAGGGAATGGCAAAAAAACCACCATAAATTGGTCCACTGTTTTTGCGTGTTCGGTAGGTAACGAAGAAATCAATGACTCCGTCATTCGTGTAATCCGAGCTGTACACCTTCTGTGGATACTTACCGCGACCACCAAGCAACACGTCAGACTTGTCTGACCATTGCACGCCATCCCATGAATAGAAAGTAAGGCTTTCATCTGTTACGAGCATGGCAAAAACTCCACACTCACTTTCGGAAATTTCTGAAGCATCAATAACTGCGAAAGTTGTTAACCATGCAGCCCACGCAGCTTCTGGCGCGCCCTCTTTCCACGGAACCGTGGTGGGAATAGGAATCGTTGTCGTTGTGGATGCAGTTGCACCATCAGAATCTTGGCTTGGAGAAGCAGAAGAATTACTGCAAGCAGACAATACGACTAGAACAAGAACTGATATGAGATGAGACTTTCGAATGAACTTCCTCATGAGATGCTTTTACCTAACTGCATTTCTCAGGACAAATAGGCAAGACGAACTTGAATTGAAGCCATGTTTGCCAAACGCTCGATGGATGCGATCACGTCTCGACGGCGCACTGCGATAGTGACGTCTTGCGTGCCAAGGCGAGATGCTGCGTCGACAGCGAAGCTCACGCAATCAAGATCAACTCCATGTACAAACACGGCAGTGGATAACCGCTTTGCGCCCGTGAGTCCAATGGCAACACACGGCACAGAATCCTTCACGTTCGTTCGTAGTACTGGCGGGTCTGCTGGTGCAAGAGTAGAAAACCCAATTGATGATGGATCTTTAATGGCTTTCCATCGGGACAAACGTTCAACTCCGAATTGATTGAACGGATGTGCATCTGCTCCCTCCGTGCGATGTGGCAACACTGCATCAATTACTTGACGCATTGCTTGTGCAGTAGGAAGTTCACCATGAATCATGGTGAATGCTTCGCGATCATGTCGACCCATGCCAACTTCCAGGCGCACTTCACCGGTGGTGGCGTCATCTACAACGCGACACATTTCAAGACCGCGTACTTCGCCCACAACCACACCGTGTTCAACGAGCGCATCAGCACCAGACGATTCGATAATGTCGATAAACGAAAGATGAGGATCACTGGCAGAAGCCGACACGATGTGTGGTTCAGCAGTGGCGTGCGTAATGGTGTGGTCATCAACATGCCACACCGTGATATCGGCATCAAACAAAGAGGCACGCCGCGCAAGCAGGCCGGCGTTGTTTTCCACCAACAGATTTACGTGGCGCTCAAAGTGAGATGTCCATGCCAAAACAGGGCCCAAAGATCGAGACGCATCGCCGTCAATCAGAACCCACACCGCATCGGTTGTGAGAAAACCTGCTCCGAGAGCAAAGGATTCATGGCTGCCATCTGGGTCAGTTGAAAGTCCAAGATGTTCGCGCACAAGCGCGCGCAGCTTTATAGAGAGCAATCGAGAACGTCGATCAAGGTCTGTGGAGTTCACGTCAGTCATAACGAGTACGGATGGAGGTTTGTGACGCATGCGTCACAAAAAATCACTCTGGGCGTGCAGGTGCGTTAGTGCGCTCGCCATAACGCTTGTTGAAGCGCTCGACGCGTCCACCAGTGTCGACAAGCTTCTGCTTACCGGTGAAGAATGGGTGGCACTCGTTGCAAAGTTCAAGGACGATAGGAACCTTGCGGCTGCTGCGGGTGGTGAAGCTGTTACCACATGAGCACTTGACGCTGATATCTGCGTATTCAGGATGTGTTTCGGTTTTCATATCTCTGTCATCTCTTTGAAACGGACTCTGAAGTGTATCGGGACTAGGCGCCGGGCGTCTT
>JBIILS010000072.1:0-6143 GCA_044232585.1 Ilumatobacteraceae bacterium | reverse complement strand
AACCATTTCGTAATGGTTCCTTCGGTAACTGTTTCGCCAAGTTGAGGAAGTGTGATCTCTGCCATGTTGTGTGTGTCCTGATTGTTACGCGTTGATGCTTCGGCCGGTGAGCGACATCACGGTCTCGCCGAAAAGTTCGGAGAGGCTCGGATGCGGCTGAATGAAATGAGCAATTTCTTCTACTGTTGCTTCCCAGTTCACGGCCAAGTAGCCGCCAGAGAGTTGTTCTGTAACCCAGGGTCCAACCATGTGAACTCCGAGAACCTGACCTGCAGTGCCGTCTGGGTTTTTCTTAGCGATGATTTTCACGAGTCCGTCGGTTTCACCAATGATCATTGCGCGACTGTTCGCACGGAACTGATGCTTTGCAACAACAACGTCATAACCAGCTGCTTTTGCAGCTTCTTCACCAGGGCCAGCCCAAGCAACTTCAGGACTGCAATAAATTGCCCACGGAACGCGGTCGTAATCAACAGGTATTGCTGTTTCGCCGAGAACTTGCTTCACAACAAGAATCGCTTCGGCGTATGCAACGTGAGCAAGTTGTGGTGTGTTGATGAGGTCGCCAACTGCATACACATTTGCAACATTCGTACGGCAATACGCATCAACTTCTACGAATCCACGATCACTGACTGCAACCTTGGTATTCGCAAGTCCTAATTGGTCAGTGAAAGGACGACGTCCGACAGACACAATGACTGCATCAACTTCAAGTTTCTCGCCATCACCGAATGAAACAACTGTTGACCCATTGCCTGTTGGTGTGTGGCCAGTAACTGCAACACCAGTCTTGATTGCGATTTTCTTTTTCCCGAAAGAACGCACCACAACATTTGCAAGGTCGGCGTCAAGGCCAGGGAGAATCTTTGGCAAGCCCTCCAAGATGGTGACTTCTGCGCCAAGGTCAACAAACGTTGATGCAAATTCACATCCGATTGCGCCTCCGCCAATAACGGCGATGCGCGCAGGTATGCGATCAAGCATCAACACTTCATCAGAAGTCATAACAGGGCCACCAGGTTCGAAACCTGGGATAACGCGAGGAACACTTCCGGCAGCAAGTACGACGTTCTTTCCTGCAAGTTCAGTCTTAGTGCCGTCTGCAGCAGTAACCGTGACTGAGTTGTCTGCATTCAATGCGCCAACTCCGAGTACGTACGTGACCTTCTTTGCCTTCACCAAACCAGTGAGACCCTTGACTAAGCCATCAACGATTTTTTGCTTCCGAGCTTGTGCAACTGCGAAATCGGTTGCTCCGAGAGTTGCTGCAATTCCGAACTCGGCTGCATGTTCAACATGGCGTCGCGCTGCTGCGGTTTCGAGAAATGCTTTCGCTGGGATGCATCCACGGTTCAGGCATGTTCCACCAATGGTGTCTTTTTCGACAAGAGCCACTGATAATCCGGCAGAAGCGCCGTAGAACGCAGACGCGTATCCGCCAGGTCCACCGCCAACGACCACAAGATCAAATGGTTCAGCCATGGGGGTTATCTCCAATCAGTTGAATACGCCGTTGTATTCACCTACAACGGTAGCCGTTCTTACTGGCGAGACCACTGAGATTGCAGCCCTGCTCGAAGGTACGCAATGGTCACGGAGCCTTCAGATGCAGGAAATGCCATCTCGCACGAGGTCACCACATCAACTGCGGTGGTGGCACAGGGCACACCTAGCGTGCCAACTGGCAGAGCGATCGGAGACAACACTGTTCCCCCCGCCAAGAGCCGCCAGCCCTCAGTAGCATCAGCGCCTTCGACTCCGACCATCGTGACGCGGGCAATGGTGGCATTGGCGTTCTGGGAGACCGATTGAACGGTCACGGTCATATCAGCCAATGTGCGCTCAGTGCCTAGAGCAAACACTTCCACCGTGATGGTGTCGCGAGACATCTGGAAGATTTTCGCGCCTCCAGCCAAGATGATGACCAATGCACAGGCTATGGCAGAGAGGATGAGTTTGCGGGTGCTCATAGGAACCTTCAGGCTACGCAAGATTTGGGAACAATCAGCGGTGGTTCACGGTTGACTGAGACCATATGAAGATTCTCATCACTGGCGCCTCTGGCCTCATCGGACAAGCCCTGACAAAACAACTCAACGCTTTAGGTCACACCACAGTTGCCGCTGTTCGACGCGAACCTCGTCGCAATGACGAAGTGCAGTGGAACCCAACTACAGGAGAAATGTCTCCTTCTGCTTTTGATGGCGTAGATGCTGTTGTGCATTTGGCAGGTGCAGGCATCGGCGACAAACGGTGGACTGATGAATACAAGATGGAGATTCTGCAGAGCCGCACACTTGGTACTGCGTTGTTGGCAGACACCATGGCATCGCTTGACAAAAAACCATCAGTTTTTCTCTCAGGGTCTGCAATCGGAATTTACGGCGTACGTGACGACACAGAACTTGGTGAAGACGCCGCAATCGGAATCGGATTCCTCGCCGACGTATGTCGCGACTGGGAAGCCGCATCAGCTTCTGCTTCAGCCGCTGGCATTCGCACTGTTTTGTTGCGCACCGGAATCGTGCTGTCACCAAAGGGTGGCGCACTAAAGAAGCAACTTCCCTTGTTCAAATTGGGTCTTGGTGGCAAGTTTGGAAACGGCAAACAATGGCAGAGTTGGATCTCAATCACTGATGAAGTGAATGCGATCATTCATCTACTTACTTCACAACTCTCAGGCCCAGTGAACCTCACCGCACCACATCCAGTGACGAACAGCGAATTCACACGCGTTCTCGCCAGCGTGGTGTCGCGACCTGCAATTCTTCCTATTCCATCTTTCGGACCAAAACTATTGTTGGGTGGAGAACTTGCAAATGCATTGTTGTTCACTGGCCAACGCGTTGTACCGAACGCACTTGTTGCAGATGGTTTCCACTTTGCGCATCCAACACTTGATGTCGCATTGCGGGCACTGCTGAACAAATGACCGAAGCAACCCTTCCGTCTTTTGTTGACGTAGTCATCGTCGGAGCTGGCCTTGCTGGGCTAACTGCAGCGCGTGTTCTTGAACAACACGGAATTTCGGCAGTACTTCTCGAAGCTTCCGATGGCGTCGGTGGTCGTGTGCGAAGTGACGAAATAGATGGCTTCATTCTTGACCGTGGTTTTCAGGTCATGCTTACGGCGTACCCAGAAATACACCGACATCTCGATATTCCGGCACTCGACTTTCGTGCGTTCGAACCTGGCGCACTGGTGTGGCGTGAAGGAAAAGGAACAGTTGTTGGTGATCCATTTCGTCGACCAAAAACATTGGCATCAACCACGTTTGCACCAATAGGTACGTGGGCAGATAAAGCCCGCATTGCTCTTTTGCGCGCCAAGGTGAAATCAGCCGACCCACAGGCGTTGCTACGTGGAGACGATGTCGACACCATTACCGCTTTGCGTGCCGCTGGGTTTTCTTCCACCATGATTGACAGATTCTTTCGACCACTTGTCGGCGGAATTCAACTTGATCCGCAATTGCGGTCATCGCGCCGCATGTTCGACATCATTTTTCGCACGCTTGCTACCGGTGATTCTGTAGTGCCAGCACATGGCATGGGACAAATCACGCAACAACTTGCAGCATCCCTGCACACAACTCCCCTCTTTCTCAATACACCGGTTGCATCAACTTCACCTGGGTCAGTGACGCTGGTAAACGGACACACCATTGCAGCCAAGGCTGTTGTTGTCGCAACGGAAGGCCCCATTGCATCTCAATTGCTCGGAATTCCAGCAGTCGGCTCACGCAGTGCAGGGTGTGTTTATTTCGCAGCACCCACCGCACCTATTGATGGCGCATATGTTGTTCTCGACGGCGAAGGAAAAGGCCCTGTGTACAACGTGGCAGTGATGTCACACGTCAGTCCGTATTACGCACCACACGGCCAGCATCTCGTTGCCGCGGCCTTGCCAGGACTTGCAGACGGCGACCTTGAAGCTGCCGCACGGCGCCAATTGCGCAGCTGGTGGGGGCCAACAGTCGATTCATGGCGCCACTTGCGCACGTACCGCATTCCACACGGACAACCGAACCAAGATCCGCCGTTCAACCCACGTCAGCGTGTGTCATTGGGCGACGGTTTGTTTGTCTGCGGCGACCACCGCGATACGGGCTCAATCCAGGGCGCAATGTTTTCTGGCCGACGATGCGCTGAAGCAGTCTCCGAATGGGTCAGACTGCAGTCATGACATCTGACCCAGCAAAAGTAGTTTCTCGCTCCACCATCGTGCCTGCTCCGGCTCAAATGATTTTTGATTTGCTCGCCGACCCACGTCGTCACAGCGAAATTGACGGCTCCGGTTCTGTCCAGTCAGCCCAAATCAATGCGCCAGAACGCTTGTCTCTCGATGCAACATTCGGAATGCAAATGAAAATTGGGCTTTCTTACAAAATCACCAACACTGTTGTTGAGTTTGAAGAGGGCAAGACAATTGCGTGGCGCCATTTCGGCGGACACATCTGGCGATACATCTTGGAGCCAGTTGATGGCGGCACAAAAGTCACCGAACAGTTTGACTGGAACAAGTCAAAGTCGCCGCTCATTCTGAAACTGCGTAAGTCTCCTCAAGACAATGCCAAATCAATTGAGAAAACTCTCGAGAACTTGGTAAAGCGATTCGCTTAGCGAATATGACGCGATATTCCGCGTCGTAAATACTTTCCGCGACCAACACGGCCAAGGAAAGTACCTTTGTCAACAATTACTTCGCCACGCGATAGCACGGTACGAACACCGCCCTGCACGCTGAGGCCTTCATACGCTGAATAGTCAAGATTCATATGATGAGTTTTTGCGCTCAGTACTGAAGTTGCATTCGGATCATAGATAACAACGTCGGCGTCATAGCCCTCTGCAAGAACGCCTTTCGCACCGAGACCGAACAACCTCGCAGGCGCAGTGGCGCACACTTCCACCCAACGCTCTTCGCTGATTTGGCCTGCGACAACACCTTGATACACCAAGTCCATTCGATGCTCTACGCCACCAATTCCGTTTGGCACCAGGTTGAACGATTCGCCGTTTGCCAGCTTCTGCTCGCGTAAACAGAACGGACAATGGTCAGTACTTACTACTGCAAGTTGGTCAACACGCAAGCCTTCCCACAGATCAGCCTGATGGTGGTCATGACGCGAACGTAAAGGAGTTGAACAAATGAAACCTGCCCCATTTGGCCAACCTTGCCCCAAATGTTCTTCCAATGACAAGTGCAAATACTGCGGGCAAGTCTCAGCAAAAATGTTTGTACCGCGCGAACGAGCTTCTACTACTTCACGTAATGCGTGCGAACTGGACAAGTGCACGATGTACAAAGGCGCATTGCCTGCAACACGTGCCAACACTGCTGCGCGATGCACTGCTTCTGCTTCAAGTTCTGGCGGACGAGTCAGCGAATGGAATTCAGGCCCTGTATTGCCGGCAGCAACTGCTTGTTCAATAAGCACATCAATGGCTAAACCATTTTCTGCATGCACCATTGCCATCATTCCGGTATCTGCACACATTTGTAACGCACGCAATATTTGTCCGTCATCGGAATACAAACGCCCTGGGTACGCCATGAATAACTTGATTGAGGCAACACCTTCACGCTCAACAAGAGACCGCGCATCAATTAGTGCTTGGGCATCAACCCCACCGAGAACTTGGTGAAGACCCCAGTCGATCACACACTGTGATTCAGCCTCTGCGAATCGTTTCTCAAATGCCGTGAGTACTTGGCCGCCAAGACGTTGTTCAGAGAAGTCAATAATGGAGGTTGTGCCGCCATGAGCCGCCGCAATCGTGCCAGATTCAAATGAATCAGATGAGACCATGGTGCCGGTATCTAACTGCATGTGTACGTGTGCATCAACTCCACCTGGAATCACGAAACAGCCGGTTGCGTCAATCACCGTGTCATCCGGACCCGGCACCACAGCGTTAGCGGAGCGTGGAACTACAGAAACAATGCGCTCGCCCTCAATGACCACATCGGCGGCTACCCGTCCTTCAGCATTGATAACGGTTCCGTTGACCACGATTGTGCGCACGAATCAAATCTAAACCCCCAAAGGGGCCTTCGGGGTGCTAAACACAATTGTCGTGACTACTGCTCTCCCCCTCGGCTTTTCCTCCTTCGTCACCAATGTCGGAGTGAAGGAC
>JBIILS010000071.1:0-6218 GCA_044232585.1 Ilumatobacteraceae bacterium | reverse complement strand
TCTGCACCAAGTGCAGTGGCTGATACCAAAGAGCAGTCAGACAAGGGGAGAGCGTCAGCGCCAACAAATACGCCGGGCGCGCTGTCGCTACCGCTCACAATGGGCGCTACGTGGAATACATACCTGTCGATCAGGCTTTGTTCGTGGAACGCAGTGGCGACTGTTGCGCCACCCTCAACCATCAATTGCAAAACACCTTCATCGCCTAGTGAATCAAGCAGGTCTTCAAGACTTCCGCTCCACACATCGCACGGCTGCACTTTTGCTGTTGCAGATACTGAACCACTGCGTGACAACACGATGCGTCGCGGTGATACGCCTTCAACATGACGCACAGTTAGTTCCGGATCATCTGCAACCACAGTGCCAGAGCCAACAACTATTGCGTCGCTCTCTGCGCGTAACTGGTGCACACGCACGCGAGCTTCTTCACCAGTAATCCACCTAGGCCCATTCGGAATTGCAGTACGAGCGTCAAGAGTGGTTGCCATCTTCATCATCACAAACGGGCGGCCGGTGCGACGATGATGCAAGTACGGAGCTAACTGCGCCGACACTTCATCTGCCAAAACATCAGTAACAACTTCAATTCCTGCGGCACGCAGTGCATCGAAACCGGTTCCTGCAACATGTGAATCAGGGTCCGCAATTGCAGCAACAACACACGCAATACCTGCAGAAATGATTGCGTCGGTGCACGGTCCTGTGCGGCCGGTGTGTGAACACGGTTCCAATGTGGAATACAACGTTGCTCCACGAATATCACTGCCGCCATTGCGCGCAGCATTCATCGCAACAATTTCAGCGTGTGGTCCACCAGGTAGCTGTGTGGCACCTTCGTACACAGAACCATCAACACACACAACAACTGCACCAACCCATGGGTTCGGTCGCGCGTGTGTACGCGCGGTGGCAGCCATATGCATGGCACGACGCATGAGCGTCTCGTGATTGGTCATGTTGTGTCCTTGCTCCCATCCGGACTCTTACCGTCGGCCTCAGAATTTCACTGAGTCGGCCCTCGCACCGAAGTACGAGGGTTCGCGGGCTATACCGCCGGTCGGGACTTTCACCCAAACCCTGCAAGGGGTGTTTTGTGTACGTGAGGGACGAATTTCCCTCGTGCCAAAGGCTACGTCGGTGGGTACTTGGCCAACAACCCGACGATGTGGCGCCACAACTTCATAACAGGGGCAACGGTTTCCGTGCCAGTCATTCCGAGCAATGGGCCGAACGTATTAGCACCAAGACCGATAGAAATTGCCTGAATTGCCGCGTAACGGGCCATGGCGGGATCAAGTTTCTCGACTTCTATATATCGAGTGGTCAAGGCTTCCAGAATCGGCATGTGCGAGAACAGTTCACTGGTGTCAGCACCCTCAAGGTCTAGCCAGAGGACAAGTCGAACCAAAGAGACCACTTCAGGGTCAAAGAAATTTATGGCAGGCGTTCCGGGTGCTGCCAACGGCACAGCTTCTGCGAGGGCAAGTAACTCTTCTCTGACTAGTGCCAGAAATAGTTCATTTTTCCCGCCGAACCATGTGTGAACAAAACCATGATTGACATCGGCCAGAAGGGCGATGTCACGGACCCCGACCTCTGAGAATGGCTTGTCCCGGATGAGTTGTTTGGCAGCTTGGATAAGCCGACGTTCGCCCTCAGCCCGGGAAATAGGCGAGCGCCGCTTCGGGGCTGCTTTCTTCTCAGTTGACTTCTTATTCGGCACTTTTCAACCCTATTCCTGATGCTGACTGTTCCTGAGCCATCTGCCCAACATTTGTGGACAGTCCTAAACTCTCAAGAGTAGTCTAGGACTGTTGCCACCATCTTTTGGCTTGGCAGCAGACAATTTACAAATTGGAGATCTCGTGTCGGTATTGCATTCATTGAAAAAGTCAGCGCTTCACAGCTTCTTTGTTCTCATTGGAACACTCGCACTTCTTTCAACAGTTCTTTCTGTGCCAATGCCTGTTCAGGCTGCGCCAAGTGCAATTCGCTATGTCTCTGCAACAGGAACTGTGGGTGACGGCACGAGTTGTGCATCGCCAGGCTTTGTTGGGGCAACAGGTTCTGCAATTCAAGCAGCAATCAACGCTGCAAGTTCTGGTGATTCCGTACATGTTTGTGCAGGAACGTATTCCATTAGCAGTCGACTTGATGTAGCGAAGTCATTAACTATCAGAGGTGACGGTGCAAGCGTTACGACGCTCGATGGACTCGGTACTACACAAATCATGATCATTCAGGACAATAACTTGGCAGTCAATTCTGGTTCGGAAATTACTGTAAATGTTGAAGGACTTGGTTTCGTTAACGGATACGCAGCTGCTATCGGTGGCAACCTAGGGGATTGCACCAACGGTGACCGATGTGGCGGTGCGATATTTATTGAGAGCGAATCTCGATTCTCAATAACCGACAGCTATTTCAGAAATAACTCTGCCGATTTCATCGGTGGTGCGGTTGCGCGATTCATCGGTAACTATCAGACTGTCCCAGGGACGATTACAAATTCAACTTTTGAATCAAACACTGCAGTCTTTGACGGCGGTGCTGTAGCCACTTTGTTTGGTTTCGGCCTGACCATCGAATCATCAACGTTCTATAAAAATACAATTACGTCTCGTAGTGCAGCTGCTGTGATTGCCAACTTTGCATCTGCAACAATCAATAACTCAACGTTTGTTGACAACACAGGCCCATCTGGGACGACAGTGCTTTATGGAGACATCACTGTCAATAAAAGCATCATTGCTCAGAGCAGTGCGAGCATGATCAAAGTCTGTAACAGTTCTCAAAGTGCATCTGGAAGTCGCGGAAACCTTGTCACAGACAATTCATGTACGAGTGTCACCAGTTCGTATCCGGCCACTCCAGCTACCAACTCTGCGATTGTCAGTTACGCAGACTTAAAATTGGGCGATTTGGCATATCGCGGCTACGCCAATAAATCCATTTCATTATTGAGTGGCAGTGTTGCTTTGGATTTTTGGTCTGGCTGCACTGGCAACGATCAGCGTGGAATTAGTCGACCACAGGGTGGGTCATGTGATGTTGGGGCGTACGAGCGCCCGAGTGCCCAAACAGTAAACACACTGACTGGTTGGTCATACTCAGCGTCATCGTTCAGTCGAGGAATTGGTGCGACTGTCGAAGTTGTCTCACCTGCATCTGATGTAGCCAATGCAGGTGTTTCATATTTATCTCTCAGCACAGGCGTATGCACGGTCAATGAATTTACGGGCACGATTACAGTAGTTTCAGCGGGAACTTGCAATCTCACTGCGACATCACTGGGAAATTTGCTAAACGACCAAGATCAATTGTCAAAATCGTTGACTATTTCTATTGTCGCCAAATCATCGATAATTTCTGAGCCAACCGTCAGTGGCACCAATCGGGCCGGAATGACATTGACTGCTACATCCGGGACTTGGTCTAATTCGGCGTCTTCATATTCCTATCAGTGGAAAAGTTCAGCAACTTCGGATGGAACATACTCAGATATTGCCGGTGCAGATTCACCTACGTATATCTTGATGGCCGCAGATGTTGGTCGGTTCATAAAAGTTTCAGTTATCGCCAACAATGCTGGAGGTGCGAGCACTGCATGGCTTTCCAGTGCGAGAGGGTCAATTGACGATTACTTGGCCGGCCTGAATCCCGTTTTGTCAACAGCCACTGCCACAGATGATGGCTTTACGTTCACTATTACTAATTACTCGGCGAGCTATACATTTGCTGCCACAACAACGTCTGGATCAGTTTCACTAACAGGAGCCAATGGAGTAGTTACGGGATTACCAGCTAACGGAACCGCCACAGTAACTGTTACGTCGTCAAGGGCCGGGTACACAACTCTCAGCACTACACGAGAAGGTTCAACTGTGGTCACAGTGACTACAACAGTTGTTGTTCGAACAACAACCACGGTTGCTGCCACGCCAGTAGTTCCAACAACAGTTGCAGTATCCGAAACTCCTGTTGTCACAGTGCCTCAAGGTCAAGCTTCAGTTGGAACGATTGCTCCAAGTGTTGGGCCAACAACAACAGTCCTTAACCCGATGCGTTTGCAAGCACCGCAAACTGCGACAACAACAATTCCACCAGTCGTCAAAAATGCTGCACTCATTCCAACCGTTGCTGCGCCTGATGCACCAGCGGTTGCTCCAGGAGAAGCAGCAGCTACCGCCGACGGGGAAGTTATAGAGACCACGGTTACTCGAGCAGACAATCAGATCACAGCAACTGCAGGTGAAGTTTCAACCTCGGTTTTTGGCCTAGCTGCCGATGGAACACGGGTTGCTTTGAATGCAGAAGGAAATCTTGTTCTTAATGAAGGTGACAAGTTGGTAGTTAGCGCTTCTGGTTATGCGCCTAATCAAGATGTGGACGCCTGGTTGTATTCAACTCCAAGTCTCCTCGGCGCAATGACTGCTGATGGTGATGGGAAAGTTTCGGGCGCATTCAATTTGCCAAGTGGACTTGACGTTGGTGATCATCGTCTCGTGTTGAGTGGTGAGAATCCAGATGGGGCCGCAGTACTTGTGGGAATCGGCTTGTCCTATGGAACCGTTCAGTCTGGCTCCACCGTGACGCGAGTGCTCATTGCAATTCCGATTGCATTGGCGGTTCTATTTGGACTGTTTTTGCCAGCTGTAACCCGCCGACGTAAGAAGAACGCATTCGCCTAACTTCTCACTAGAGAGAATCAGCGGCTGATGTTGGTTAGCGCTAAGGTAGCCAAGTCATGATGAGTAATCGAACACAGTCTTTGATAGTTGCTCATGTTTAGAAGTCGGCGCCGCCGATCTACTTCTGAGGAAGATGGTGCTGGCTGGATCTATGCCGACTTGTTCTTGGCTCTCATGATTGTTGGCCTTGGTTCTGCCGTAATCACTTCGTCGTCCCCTTCTGGTGCTGCCTCTACTACGGCCCCTCCCACCTTCCAATTGAGTTGTGCAGAATTTGCCGTGAAGGTTCCAAACAATTTGTCGCGCACAAATGGTGGTGCACAAATTGAAGCAGCCATTACTTCTGAAATTAGTAAGCGTGGATGGAGCGGTGAGAGCGCTAAGCCTGGCCTAGTCATCGTGTTCGGTGGATTTGCCGGGGGAGAAACCGCCGGAGCAGGAGATAGGCGAGCGCAAAACCTGCGGGCCACACTTCGCGCTGCAGTGCCACAGTTCCAGCAGGTTGAAATGCGAACCGGTGGCGCTCAAAACGTAACGGTGAACGGATCCTCAACCAATGTTGGTGGGGTTGGTTCGTTCTTGCTAGTTGTCTATTTATTGTTCAATGGTGCAGCTCTTACTGAAGACTGCACCCGCTAAGGAGTTACATGCCTCATTCACCACACGCTCATGCTGATGCAGTTACAGCAGTTGAAAAATGGCTAACCGTTTCAAAACAAACAACATCACTAGGCGCTAGCGCTTCGCAGTTTGTTGAAGACCTGCGCAATAACGAAAAGACACGTGAGTGGTCAAAGGTAAACGTTGAACAGATCTTGCCGTTCAAGACCGAGACTCCTCGCTTGTTGTTGGTGGTACGTGCCGGAGCAATGTTCTTGCCAATTCTGTTGACATGGCTCGCGCTCTCTCAGGTAATCGGGCCCTTTACTTTGTATCTACAGAACCAACAAGCAAGTGCCAACTTCTTGTGGTTCTGGAACCAGAACCCCGGGAAATCATTTGCTGGTGTGTGGAAGTTGAGCCATGTGGCTCTTACTGACGCAGCTATTTTGGCGTTTCTTACGGTTCTCGCAATGCGCATTGCATGGTGGGAAACATCGCGAGCAGAACAATCAGAAGCTCGGTATACCGAGATGTTGTCTGCCCTTGAGTTCTACTTCGTTTCAGCACGCGACAACTAAATTGGTTCGTGGCGTAATGTTCGCCATATGACTTTTACAACTCGCCATGTGGTGGTGAACAACGTTGATATTGCGTATTGGCATGAACGTTCTTCTGAACCCAAAACAGCGTTGGTATGCCTCCATGGATGGCCAGAATCAAAGCGTATTTTCTCTCGCGTGGTTAAGCCATTGTGTGATGCCGGTTTTGATGTTGTAGTGCCAGACTTGCGTGGTTTTGGCGAATCTGGTTTGGCGCCTGATGGTTTTTATGATGTGGTGTCACACGCCCGTGACATTGAAGCTTTGGTGTTTGATCATCTCGGGTACGAGTCAGTTGTTCTTGTTGGTGGCGACTTAGGCG
>JBIILS010000070.1:0-6303 GCA_044232585.1 Ilumatobacteraceae bacterium | reverse complement strand
TAGCCAATCTCGGTTGCTTGCTTCACCACTGGGTTCTGAAGAACTGCAGATGGGTTCAGGCGGGAGAGGTCGATTGCAGTGAGATCTATTGAGTGCAACGAAGGAAGAGAGATCTTTGGCAGATCCACTTTAGGAAGGCGATCAAGACCAGGAATTTGGATGTTCGGAAGTGTGATGTGGGGGAACGAGAATTTGCTCATGCGTCAAGAGTACCCACTAGTGCTTACTTTTGCAAGCATCGAGCAAGCATTGTTGGCATTGGGGAATCGGCTGGCCAGACCCTGCTGCCCATGGGCTTCGCACCCGTGCCACTAGCCTCGCTACGGCGTGACAGAGCCTCAGGTTGTTTCTTCCTTACCCCCAGTGGTGGCCGTCATGGTCGTACACGAGAGGGGCGAATGGCTAGCAGAGTCCCTTCAGGGCCTTGCTGGCCAGAATTACAACGCCCTGCAGAGCCTGGTGTTGGTCACGGGGCTGGAAGACGATCCCGTCTCGCGTGAAATTCTCGACGTGGTTGGCACTAATTTGCCGACTGCGGTGGTGCGGTTCCTTGGCGGAAACCCAGGGTTCGGGGCAGCATGTAACTCGGTCCTCAATTTGGTTGATGGCAACAGTGGTCTGTTTTGTTTCCTCCACGATGACGTAGCGCTTGCGCCTGATGCAATCAGCCGTCTTGTTGAAGAGTTGTACAGATCAAATGCTGGCGCAGTCGGCCCGAAGCTTGTGTACTGGGATGACCCTCGCATGATTCAAAGTGTCGGCATAGCTGTTGACCGTTTCGGAAATAGTTTGCCTATTGCTGATGATGGTGAACTCGATCAGGAACAGCACGATGCAGTGCAAGACGTATTCATTGTTTCGTCCGCGTGCATCATGGTTCGCGCAGACCTCTTTTCAACCGTTAACGGATTCAATCCAGACTTGCCAGGCGCCGGTGCTGATTTGGATTTGTGTTGGCGATTGCACGCAACGGCTGCGCGAGTAATGGTGGTGCCGAGCGCTGTCGGCCGACATCGTGAGAATTCATCTCAGTCAGTCAATAATCCAGATGACACAGATCATTTCCTTGAAAATGAAATAGTTCGAGTTAGGACAGTTGCTTCTTTAACGTCAGCTCAACAATTACTGACAACGGTTATGCAAATGGGAATTCTGACCATTGCGCGTTTCTTTTTACTGATGGCAACTGGTCGTGTGCGCCGTGCAATAGATGAAATGCGCGCTTTGTTGCTTTTGCCATTTGGTGTTGTTGAAATTCGTGAACGTCGCGAAGCAATATCCGTTCACCGTGCGGTGTCTGGTGTTGAAGTGCGAGCACTGCAACTGCCAGGAAATGCGTACCTCGCAAATTTCTTACGTCGTCGCGCAGCTCAAGCGGGTCAAGCCCAGGCACAATCAGCCGGAAAATCTCGAGAAGCAACTCCACGAAGTGCGTATGTTTTGTGGGGCATACTCGCAACCATTTTCCTTGTCGGTTCTCGTGCATTGTTTTTAAGTGGTGTTGTGCCAGTCGGCCAGATGGCACCAATCACAGCTTCTGCCAGCGAACTCGTGCGTTCGTATACCTCTGGCTGGTGGGGGGCAGGATTTGGTCAAGTTTCTGCGGTGCCGACGGGCGTTGCGTTGCTCGCCGCCAGCGCAATGACCACGCTGGGGAATATGGGACTTCTGCAAACTCTGCTTGTTGCCATCTTGCCGTTAGCTGGATGGCTAGGCGTGTGGCGTTTTGCATCGGTACTCGGAACGCGTGCAGCGCGCATTGCGGCTACGGCTGCTTATGCAGCGGTGCCATTGCCATATGCAGCTATTTCGTCTGGACGATGGGGTGCACTTTTGATGTATGCGACATTGCCATGGATGGTGCACTTGTCGCGCATGTTGGTGGGTCACGCAGATATTGACGAGGAATTGTCAGAAGAATTGATGGCAGTCGCACCAGCTGCGTTGTGGCGCAAATGGTTCGCGTGTCTTGTGTTGTTGATGGGGGCAGTCATCGCGTTTGAACCGTCAGTGGTTCTCATCGTTCCCCTTGTAGCGCTGATTTTTACTGTGGTCAGTGTTGTGCATGGCACCCAGTTGAAATGGGCGGCACGTTGGGTTGTTGTTATCGCCGCAGTTGTTGTGTCAGGCGTAGTTCTCAATCTTCCGTGGGCCGGAACATACATTCGTTCTGGGTGGTGGGAAGCAATTACCGGAGCACCAGTTGAGTCTGGTCGCAACATTGGCCTCATTGGCTTGGCAACGTTCAATGTTGGCGGCTTCGTATTGTCATCTGTCACCGTTGCGTTGTACGCAGTTGTTATCGGAGCCGTGTTGCTGGTGCATGGGGTCCGGTCTGGATGGGTATTGCGCGGCGCAAGTCTTGTTGCCTTCGGTCTGGCAGTAGCAATGCTTGATGATTCTGCGTTGTTGCCGGTACATCTTCCCGAGCCAGCAATTTTGTTAGTGCCTGTTGCTTTTGGAATTGCAATTTGTGCTGGCGCTATGGGCGCCACCCTTGTTGTTGATTTGCGGCGTGCTCGTTTTGGTTGGCGCCAACCAATCAGTGCGGTTGTGGCACTCGCTTTTGCCATTGGTCTTGTACCGGTTTCGATCAATGCCTTGAATGGAGGTTGGAGCCAGCCGTCACTCGCGCTTCCACAGCTATTGGCTCAATTGCCTGATGCACAAACGTCAGGGGAGTATCGCACGATGTTTATTGGCGACCCCCGCGTATTGCCTGGTGCACCATTGAATTTTGGCTGGGGAATTTCGTATTCGGTTGTCAATGGAAGAGAGCCGACGATGGAAGAGTTGTGGGAGCACCCACCAACACGTGCGCGTGACAATGCTGTTGCAGCTTTGTACGGAATCGTGCGTGGCCAGACAGCTCGCGCAGGAAGATTGCTTGCACCGCTGTCTGTGCGATTCATTGTTGTCCCCATAATTGATGGTGGCCAATCAACACGTAGCGACCCAATTGTCGCGCCACGTGGTCTCGTTGACTCGTTGTCGCGTCAACTTGATTTACGCCGTCTCTACGCCTCGCCAGACCTTGTTATTTTCGAGAATGCCTCATGGGTGTCTGTTCGGTCAATGTTGACTGCGGCCGGGTCTGCGAGCAGTCAACTTGCTGGTGCGACTTCAATGATTGCGACAGACATCTCTGGTGCCACGCCGCTTCCCGCACAGACTCGACCTGAAGGCGCAATTGAGGCAGATGTGGAGCCAGGCACGGTTCACCTTGCAGTTCCGTTTAGTAGTCGCTGGAAGCTCACATTGGATGGCAGCGCAATAGAGGCACGCCCAGCTTTTGGTTTGACTAATGCATACGACATTGCAAGTGCAGGTCGTATTCGATTGGGATTTGAGTCGAGCTTCTTTCACTCTTTTGCTGTATTGCTTCAGTTTGCTGCGTGGTGTGTTGTGGCTTTCTTTGCTTTGGTGCGTCCACGTAGACGCACTCGTCGGAACTCTTCGACGTCATCAATTGTCGATGCTCCAGTCATGAGATTTGTGAGCGAGGACTCGTTGTGAAGTTGTTACGCCGGGC
This sequence comes from Ilumatobacteraceae bacterium, assembly GCA_044232585.1. Classification (GTDB taxonomy): domain Bacteria; phylum Actinomycetota; class Acidimicrobiia; order Acidimicrobiales; family Ilumatobacteraceae; genus UBA2093. Next base: position 2,771 of record JBIILS010000070.1, on the reverse strand, counting down.
GATTGCCTTTGTTCTTCTTGCCGCAGTTAGTGCAGTCGTTGTCATTGTGGATCGTCATTCCGGAAAAGAATCTGTGGGTGCGTCATCTGCCATCGTTCAATTCGCCGGTTTCCCGCAAGCATCAGACGGAACTCGAATAAGTACATCGTGGTTTTGCCCCGGTGCAGCGGCAGGGGACGGAATCAGCAGTGCTTCAATTGTTGTCGTCAACCCTGGTGATGCCGACATCACAGCCACAGTGAATTTCTTCACTGATTCGCCATCCGATGCAGAAACAATCACAGTGCCCGCGCGTTCTCGAAAAGATGTTGATGTCCTGCGGGGCCGAACAGTCGGAGTTGTTGTTCCGGTCGTTGAAATAATTGGATCAATTGGTTCAGTCGAGCAAGAACTCATTTATGCAGCTGGCGATGTGACATCTCAATGTGTTTCGCAAACATCAAGCACGTGGTATTTCGCTGATGGGTTTACTGCAGAAGGTTCAACGCAACGATTAGTGCTCACAAATCCATTTCCTGAAACCGCTGTGGTGAACGTCTCGTACACGACAACGAACGGTCAAAGAACTCCTGCGTCGTTACAAGGGATCATCTTGAATGCTCGTTCAGCGCGCAGTATTTCGCTGGCCGATGCGGGTGCTCAAAATGAAGCTCGGTTAGCAGTGGAAGTAGTGGCCTCTACAGGCCAAATAATTGCGTCACGCATTCAGCATTATTTAGGCGCAGGACGACTCGGGTACTCAACCACTGTGGGTACGCCGATGGCTTTGCGCGACTGGTGGTTTACATCAGGTCGTACAGGTGCATTGGTGTCTGAATTACTGATGGTGTTTAACCCATCGGATTCTCCAGCCCAGGTGAATGTTTCTTTCTTAGGCCCAGGTATCACTAACGGTCTTGAAGTTGATCAAACTTCCACAGCCGCAGCGCCATCAGCAGCAATCGATATTCCGGCCGGAGGAATAGTTGCTATCAACACTGATTCGATTGCAGACTTACCAAAGGGCGATCACGCAATGGTGGTGTCGGCTGTAAACAATGTGCCGGTGGTTGTGGAACACGTACTCAGTCAACGTGTTGGCGGAAGTTCATTTACTGCAATCACTAATGGAATACCTGGTGGCCTGGTGTCCCAGAAATGGCGAATTCCAAGTGGACTTCTAAACGGTGCGCGAAATGCACTGGCAGTCGTAAACACAACTGGAGTAGAAGGAACCTTCACAGTGTCGGCGAGTGGTCCCGGCGGAGAAGTGGAATTACCGTTACTTGTTGATGTAGTTCTTGGCGCAGCTTCAGTAATCAGTATTGATGTACCCGCGGATGTGAAAGACGGTGAAGTGACAATTACTGCGACAGTTCCTGTAGCCGTGCAGCGACGCACTACTCGAGGGCATGGGTTGGTTGGTTTCGGAATAGTGGGAGCACTTCCCATAAGGTCTCGGTGATGGTTCGAATTCTTACGGTTGCAGGCGCAATGATTGTTGCCCTTGCGGTGTCATGGTTTTTGCGCCGCCGCAAGATTGATGCTCCAACTCAAGGTGGTTTTGAGTTGCCAGTACAGCTTGATCGAAATGACTTTGTGTTTCCTGAAGCGCCCTGGATTGTTGTGGTCTTTACGTCGGCCACTTGCGGTACGTGCAATGATGTCGCTACCAAAGCAGAAGTTCTATCATCGCCTGAAGTTGCAGTAGCTCGAATTGACTACACGACACACCCAGAAATGCATGCTCGTTACAAAATCGAAGCCGTTCCGGCACTTGTTGTCGCAGATGCAGCAGGTGTTGTGAAGGCCGGGTTCTTAGGTCCGGTCAAGGCGCAAGATTTATGGGCAGCCGTTGCTGAATGCCGTGAACCAGGCAGTTCGCCCGGCTCATGTGAGAATCACAGCAACTAAGCCTGTACTTCGCTTGTTGATGGTGCATCAAGTCCTTGTTGCACCAAACGACCAACGGTTGGCCCGTCAATCGTTTCCTCTACAAGAAGAGCCTCAGCGACAAGTTCAAGTCCACGACGATGGCGAGTTAATACCTCATGCGCGCGAGTTTCTTGCTCGAGCAATATGCGTGCAATTTCGTTGTCGACAAGCTGGGCCGTTGAGTCGCTGTATTCGCGACCACTAGTCATGAGGTCTTCACCTAAGAAGACTTGCTGATTTCCGGTCCACGCCATTGGGCCGATCTTGTCTGACATTCCCCATTCGCGCACCATTCGGCGCGCAATTCCGGTTGCTTGTTCAAGGTCATTTGCAGCACCACTGTTGAGATGACCAAAGATGATTTTCTCAGCAACACGTCCACCCATTGCTTTGCAGATTAGGTCTTCAAAGAATTCGCGAGAGTATGTATGACGTTCTTCTGGCAAAGTCCACGTGACACCAAGTGCCATTCCGCGAGGAAGGATGGTGACTTTGTGTAATGGGTCAGAATGGGGGAGCACTACTGCCAATACTGCGTGGCCACCTTCGTGATACGCAGTGGCGCGCTTTTCTTCAGGGTTAAGTACCAGTGATTCACGGCGTGCGCCCATGACAACACGGTCACGTGCATTTTCAAAGTCGAGGCGTTCGATAGCAAGCGACTCGCGACGAACAGCAAACAGGGCTGCTTCGTTCACGAGGTTTGCAAGATCGGCGCCACTCATTCCGGGTGTGGCACGGGCCATTGTCTCGAGGTCGACGTCTGTGCCCATGCGCTTATCGCGTGAGTGAACCTTCAAAATTGCAAGACGCTCTTCGAACTCAGGAAGAGGAACAATTATCTGTCGGTCAAAACG
>JBIILS010000016.1:0-19038 GCA_044232585.1 Ilumatobacteraceae bacterium | reverse complement strand
CCACTTGAAAAACCAGCGTCGGCAGCAACTCGGGTTAATGCCATCTGGTCGACACCAACCGTACGCACAGCACTGGCTGCGCTGTAGGCGACCTTGAGGTCAGTCTGACGCGATTTTTCCGACTGCTTGGTGGCAATAACCATAGGTTGATTGTCTCACACCTGCCAGCAAAGAGAACATCCCTAGAGTAGAGATATGACACTTTCCCTTGCTGCCATTCAGATGTCTATGTCCGACTCTCGAGACGACAACGTTGCAAAAGCTGAACGTTTGGTGCGTCAAGCAGCATCGGCAGGGGCGAGAATAATCCTTATTCCAGAATTGTTCGAGAATGAATACTTCTGCAAAGAACATGATGCAGTGCAGCACCAGCGCGCAATGTCTATTGATGAGAATCCAACCGTTTCTCATTTTCAGAAAGTTGCGGCTGAACTGAACGTGGTGTTGCCACTCAGTGTGTACGAACGTGCTGGAAATGCATTGTTCAATACGGTGGTCATGGTTGATGCAGATGGTTCTTGTATGGGTGTGTATCGCAAGAGCCATATTCCAGACGGGCCTGGTTATTCCGAGAAGTTCTACTTCAGTCCTGGTGACACCGGATTTCGCGTGTGGGCTACGCAGCACGGAAGAGTTGGTGTTGGCATTTGTTGGGATCAATGGTTTCCTGAGGCCGCCCGCGCTATGGCACTGCAAGGTGCTGAGTGCATTTTGTATCCCACAGCTATTGGTAGTGAACCGCAAGAGCCAACGTGGGACTCTTCGCGTCACTGGCAGCGCGTGATGCAAGGCCATGCGGCAGCAAACCTTTTACCCGTTATGGCAGCAAACCGAATTGGCCGTGAAGTTCAGAACGCAACCGAAGTGAATTTCTATGGCTCATCGTTTATTGCTGACAACACGGGTGCACTAGTAGCAGAAGCTGGTCGTGATTCTGAAGAAGTGATACATGCCACTTTCGATCGTTCCGCGTTTGCGGCACTGCGATCATCGTGGGGCCTGTTTCGTGATCGTCGTCCGGAACTGTACGGAGCACTGCTCACACTTGATGGCAGCGACAGTTATTTCTCACACCCCACCAACTAGAGGAAATTGAATGTCGACTTTTCCACGGGTAATGCCTGCTGAATTTGAACCGCATCAGAACACTCTTATGTGTTGGCCATCACGCGATGACATTTGGGACGGACAAATCGCTGAAGCCGAACGTGCCTACGCTGAACTTGCTAACACCATTGCCAAATACGAGCCAGTGACGATGGTTGTCGACCCAAAACATATTGAACGCGCTGAGTCGTTGTGTGGCACCGGAGTAAACATCACAAGTGTTCCGATTGACGATTCTTGGTGTCGCGACAGCGGACCAATTTACGTTCGCGAATCTGATGGGGCCCTTGTTGGTCTGGATTTTGTGTTTAACGGTTGGGGCCAAAAGTTTGTTCCTCATGATCAGGATGCGCAATTGGCATCTCGGGTGCTTTCTCTACAAAACCAACAAAAACGTGGTGTTTCTATGGTTCTTGAGGGCGGGTCCATCAATGTTGACGGTGCAGGAACTCTGGTCACAACAATGCAATGTTTGTTGCACCCGAATCGCAATCCCGGAATGTCACAGCGTGAAATTGAGACTGTCTTGAAGGACGAACTCGGAGTCTCGTCGGTGGTGTGGTTGCCGCATGGACTTGCACTTGATCATGACACCGACGGACACGTTGACAACGTTGCTGCTTTCACCAAACCAGGGCACGTGCTGTTGCAAGGATGCAATGACGCGGGTGAAGAAGATTACGTGCGCATGTTCATTAACGAAAAAGTCGCTCGCTCGTCTGTGTCAAGCCGCGGAGAACAATTGAACGTTGATGTTGTTCCTGTACTGCCATTTGTTGAGACTGATTCTGGTCGTGTAGTTGTGCCGTATCTGAATTTCTATGTTGGAAATAGATTTGTCGTTGTCCCAGTCACAGGCAATGAAGCTGACAGCGACATGGTGCAGATGATCGGCGAATTCTTTCCGGGTCGTGACATGGTGCCACTTGACATTGGTCGCATACTTGCAATCGGTGGTGGCGGCATTCACTGCATCACACAGCAAGTGCCTGTTTAGAGACTCCAGTCGATTGGCGCTCGGCCAGCTTCTTGCAATAGCGCATTGGTGCGCGAGAACGGTGCGCTGCCAAAGAACCCCCGATACGCCGATAAGGGGGATGGGTGAGGTGCCTCAAGAATTGCGTGATGGCCTTGTGTAATCAGTTTTTTCTTTACTTGGGCATGTGCACCCCACAAGATAAACACGCACCGTTCCGTATTGTCATTCACGGTTTGAATTATCTGATCTGTGATTACTTCCCAGCCCTTTTTTGCATGGCTTCCGGCCTTGCCTTCACGAACAGTAAGTGATGTGTTGAGTAGAAGTACGCCTTGTTGTGCCCATGGTGTGAGTGTGCCATCTTCTGGTGGTTTTATCCCCATGTCATTTTCGAGCTCAATAAAAATATTTCGCAGTGATGGGGGAATAGCGACACCTGCCGGCACAGAAAAACTGAGACCGTGTGCTTGGCCATGTTCGTGATACGGATCTTGCCCGAGAATCACGACCGAGACATCAGTTGGAGAAAAGTACGACAACGCAGAAAAGACTTGATCATCTGTTGGAAAGACTCTGAATTCTTCTCGTTCGCGATTCACGAATACTGCAAGTTCTCTAGCGGAATCAGTCGACATCACATCTGTCAGGCATTCTTTCCATTGATTGTGCATAGTTTCATCGTACGAAGTATGCATACCCTATAAATCCTAGACAAATTAAGGAAGATGTGGATGTTTGTATGTCGCAAATTCTGCCAACTTTTTGGCACACTAGAACCTCATGCAATTGTCATTGTCGATTGATATTGGTGGCACCAAGTGTGCAGTTGGTTTAGTTACTCGCGAGGGCGAGCTAATTGACCGCACGTCTGTTGCAGTGAACCCACGCGACAATGCCGAAGATCTTTTCTCTGACATAGCTGAAGCAGTGCAACAACAACTTGCACGTGCACGTGAACATCATGGTGAGAGTCCATTAACAATCGGTGTTGCATGTGCAGGCCCGAGCACTCACAATCTTGAATCTGTTTCACCCCTCAACATTCCTCAGTGGCGTGATTTTCCGTTACGTGATCGATTAGTCGACATCACTGGCTTGCCAGTTTTTGGTGATGGTGATGCAAAAGCACTTGCCCTTGCAGAAGGCTGGGTCGGCGGGGCACGCGGCGTGGACAATTTCATGGCCATGGTGGTCTCCACCGGAGTTGGTGGCGGAATTGTGCTGAATGGGCAATTGCTAGAGGGCGCCAGTGGCAATGCGGGCCATATCGGGCACGTGATTGTGGAGCCAAACGGCCGTAGATGTGTCTGTGGAGGCCGTGGGTGCCTTGAGGCTGAAGCATCTGGCCCTGCTATCGAAGCCATTACAGGTCGTTCTCCGACGCAGCCCACATACGAGATCATGGTGCGCACCGGACGACTTGTTGGTCGTGGCGTTGCTTCAGTGTGCAATCTTCTTGATCTGCAACTTGTATGTGTAGGCGGAAGTGTTGCCCTTGGCTTTGGCGCAACATTTTTTAATTCGGCTCAACGCACTCTTGATGAATTATGCGGACTTGAATTTTCTCGTGGTGCAAGAATTGTCCCATCACGTTTGGCTGACCAAGGCGGACTCATTGGTGCAGCGGCAGTCGGCTGGCGCGGACTTAACCGCATGGCTTCATCGCCCCACTAAGTGTTTAACGCAGTGGTGGAGTTACACCCACTGCAGTAAATCAACCTGTACTCGAGTGAGTGGTTGCTGGACATCTATCCATTCTCCAACACTCGGAATAGGTCGTCCACGCGCAACGAACAACATTGAAACATGCATATGTGACGGCTCAAGCAGATTGATTCTTTGGCGTTGAAAATGGAACGGGCTGCGTCCGTCAAGCAATGGAACAACACCATGTGCGGTACCGCACCCGACAATGACTATTTCGCCAGGCCCTTTGATTGGGACCTGGGTATATCCCGCAAAAGACCCTGATTCCACAGGGTGATGATCAATAATGTCAGCCGACAGATGCATGGTTGATTTGTCACCATGCCACAGTGGCGTGCCGAGACGCATGCGAAATTCGCGCTCGGGATAATCGCGACGTAATGATGCATATGCCGCTGGGTCTAGATGGCTGATGTACACCGGCAGTGATGGATCAATGTGGTCTAACCACTGCGTAATGTCTGCTAGGTGCATTGCCATGTCACCAGCAATGGGTGGGTGAATTGCAAAACCACGAATAGTGAATTGTGCAAGTGCAATATCAGAAAGCAACGGTTGCAAGTTTGCGTGGGCAACTCCGAAACGTTTCGTTGACGATTGCAATTTCACAATTACATCGCCACGCCATTGAGCACGAGTGAGAGCCACAACATGATGCGGGCTTCCAACTGTCAAAACTGTATTCATTGGCAAGTTCTTCGGCGGCGCTGTCATTGTCGGTGTCAAAACAATGGGTGTCAGATGCGAAGGCGTGTCACGAACTTCGAATACGGTTCCTACTGCAACTTCGCGCGACAATTCGCCAGCGATCTCCATTAGGTTCCAACGCCGAAACCCGTAACCATTTCCCTTGACGACAGGAACCAGGCCAGGGGTTGCATCAGCTACGCCATGAACATGGGCTAGCCAGTCGGCTCTGCGGACGGTGAGGCGAATAGTCACCCCATGAACCGTACTCGGGAGACCAATTCCCGAGTTGTTCAGTCGGGAATTACGCCGTAGTCTGGCGGTGTGCCAAAAATATTCGGATTTCCTAATCCAGTAAACGAAACCTCAGCACGCATCGTTGCTACAGGTGCAGTTGTAATGAGCGTTCTGTTCGTAATCACTGGCAATCCGTGGGTACTTGTACCGCTTACATACGGCTTCGTTGCTCGAGTGCTTACGGGCCCGCTTCTCAGCCCACTTGGTCGCATTGCCACTGAAGTCATCACGCCGCGATTGAAGCGTGACCATGTATTTGTTGCCGGACCTCCGAAGCGATTTGCCCAAGGCATCGGCGCAGTTTTTTCCATCACCGCATCAGTGTTGTGGATACTTGATTTCGAGACCGCCTCACGAGTCGTGATTTTCATGTTGGCTGGTGCAGCTTCGCTTGAAGCGTTTGTTGGTTATTGCCTCGGATGTGCGATCTTTTCTCGCCTCATGCGATGGGGAGTCATTCCTGCTTCAGTGTGCGAAGAATGTAACGACATCAGCGCGCGACTGAACGCCGCACGGTAATCACCGGCAACAAGCAACGCAATGAACGTGTGCGTATAGCGCCGGCCCAAACGCCTACTCCGTATGCCAAGTTCTCAAGTATGCGCATCACGAGATAGCGGATGGGGTAGCCCGGCTTCTTTCGCAGTAGCCCAACTACTGGTGGAACAAAAGCGCTGAATGTAAGCATCACACCGAGGCGTAGTGAAAAAATCGATGCTATGAAAAACAGTGGCCACCAGGGCCGCATGATCGCCCGTGCAAGTAAGCGAGTGGTGCTGACGAGGCCCTTCCAAGCAAGTTGAGTACGAGTAGCAATAGGAATGGATGTCGAACGTAGGGAAATCATGAAATACACCATGGTTGGCACAACCAAAATCATTGCAAAATAGACATAACCCATTAAGAGAGTGGTGGCCGTTGTTAGTAGCAATGCGTTGGCGCGTAATGGAGACGCGGCGCGAGGGTGTCGTTGGTCAAGCAGTGCGGCACTGGTGCCGTAGTCATAACGCTGTTTCAGCATTTTTCGCATTGATGACCGTGGCGTATGTGGACATTCAATCGAAGGTACGTAACGGCAGTTAATTCCGTTCTCAATTAATCTCCACACCAAGTCAACGTCTTCACCCATCCTGATTGAACCATCAAATCCACCGGCATTACGAAGCAATTGCACATTGCAGACAAGAACAGTTGCGGGCAGATAGGACACTCGAGACATAGGCCGAACAAGAGCCGGGATAGGACCAAGATCTAGTGGTGAATGATGCGACTCAAACTCACTTATGAATGTTCGATTATTAGTGCATGTGATTCGGGGAGCTACGGCTCCAACGTGAGTGTCAATGACATAAGCAGCAAGTATTGCAATCTGCTGTGTTGAGACCATGACATCTGTGTCAACACATGCCACCACTGTTGTTGTTACGGCTTCAATGCCGGTGTTTCGAGCAGCCCCTGGCCCTTTGTTTGTGTCATGGCGTATGACACGAGCGCCATCAACATCTACAGAATGTGGCGAGGCATCATCCACAATGATGATTGTGAGTCCGGCAAGTGATGCAACAAGTTTCTTGAGATCCGCGTGTGATTCTGAACTTGTGATGTACGCAGGAATCACCACTGTGATATCCGTAAGGGCAGCGAGGTTATTCGGCACAGGGTGAACTGCGCCGGTAGCCAACATACGATCTGTTAACTGTGCGTGGTTTTCGGGCAACATTGAATTGGTCTCGATGGCGTCCAATATTCTTGACCCAGCATCCGTAACACCGAAGTACGTAAGTGGAGAACCTGCGAGCACGCCGTTCTTGTTGCGAGAACGAAACCATTGATCATCAGGGATAAGTCTGATTGTCATTGTCTAACACCGAGCCATTCTGTGGTAAGTGTCGCGAGCTGCGCTGCAAGGCTTGACGAATACAACTTCATTACAGCAACACCATGTTCGCTAGTTGCTGTGGTCGGATCACCGAGAACACCATTGGTTGACACGCCAACAACACCGCTTGTGCGCATTTGTGCCACGAGGCTGGATGCATCGCCAATAGTTCCAGGTTCGATGCGGTCTATCTGCACTTTTGCAGGATCTATATGGAGCATTACTGAGGTTTCTGTGTGCCCAGCGTGCATATCGGCACCTTCATAAGAAGGCAGAGACCATATTGAGTGCCTTATCTTTTCATATGTCAATGCAGAACCTATACGTGCAAGCGCATCTGAATTTCCGCCGTGTCCATTCACAATGCATATGCCCTGTGCCCACGATGCTGAACGACAAATAGCGACGACAGAATCGGCCAAGGCCGCAGAACCTGTACTGAGTGTTCCGGGGAATCCGACATGTTCGTCACTTGCAGAGATTGCAATAGTCGGTGCCACTATAAATGAGCCTGCTTTGATTTGCGAATCACGTAGCGCTTGGGCAACAACCGAATCAATAATGATGGTGTCGGTATCTAAAGGGAGGTGCGGCCCGTGTTGTTCAAACGAACCAAGGGGCAATACCAAAACCTTTGAGTTGAGACCTGTGGTTGGCATGTTATTTGTCTACGGGCATCGCTGATGGCCCAAAACGATGACGCAGATATCGAACAATTTCCAACGTCAGCGTTGCGCCGATTGCAATTGAAAAGGCCACGAGAAATGCTTTCGTATGGTTGTCTTGAAATGACCGACCACCAATGAAACCAAGAAGTGTTCCGTACATGGCCCAGATTGAAGTCGCAACAGCGATCCATTTCATGAACCAACGACGGTCTTGGTTGGTGATGCCACAACTGAGAGTAAGAAGTGTGCGTCCACCTGGAATAAAGCGCCCAGTGATGAGTAATTCGCCGCCACGCAACTGCAGTTGTTGGTGTGCCCACTGAAGCCGTCGCTGGCCTTTAGCGCTACTTTCGTATCTCTTTTGAATTGAAGTTGAGAACCGATTTCCGATTTGATAACTAATGTTGTCTCCGGCAAAAGCACCAGCAGCGGCCGCAACAATTACTAATGACCAGTGAAGTTGATGCAGGCCAGCGCTGACTCCGCCAATGATGACTAGTGATTCACTGGGAACTAGGGGAACAACAGAATCAAGTAATGCAATAGAGAAAATCACTACATAGAACCATGGTGACCCTGAATAATGCTCGAGCCAATTAAAGAATGAATCGAGAAACGAAAGCACGAATTGAGGTTAGACGGTCGAACCCGTGACAGGGGGTTCGGTTCCCGACAACAGGCGCTTGATATTCGACGCATGTCGAATCTCCACCAAGGCACCAATTCCGATGAGTGCAAAGATTTCCCACCCCGGCGTTCCGCTAATAATGAAAGCCACAACCAGCATCGGCACGATTGCAATGGATGCAATGGATGCCTTCTTTGTTGCCTTTGTCACGATCAACCAAGCCAGAGCAGCGCCGATGAGGAGAATGGGGTGGAGCGGCAACAAACTTCCTGCCCCAGTGGCTACACCCTTGCCACCTTTGAATTTTCTTGTTATCGGAAATACATGCCCCAAAACGGTTGCAGCTGCACATGCATACGCAATCGGGCGGTTCGACATCATTGCGGCGACGGGAAGCGCACCCTTGAGGGCGTCGCCAACGAAGACAAGAACGCCGTATTTAGTACCAAGGGCTCTGGCGACATTGCTTGCACCCGGATTACCTGAACCGAATGTTGTGATGTCGATGCCCTTTGACTTCGCAATCAGAATTGCTATAGGCAAGGTGCCGCAGAAATACGCGATGATGATCGCACCTACTGCGACAAAAGAATTCACGTAGAGACTTTACTCTTTATGAGGGTTCGTGCTGGCTTTGAATGGTCCATTGATGGGCGGGGAACAAGCGAGACGGGAACTGAAGGCAAGAGAACTTCGCCATGGCCTGTTACGCATTCGGGGTCTGGGCCATCTAAGGGAAGTCCGGTGAAGAACTTGGCAGCCATACAGCCACCCTGGCACGCATCGAATGCGCCACATGATGCACATGCACCAGCACTTTGTGGCTCGCGCAGTTCAGTGAATAGATCTGATTCGCGCCACACATGAGTGAAACCACCATCTTCAAGAACGTTGCCCGCCTTGAAGGTGTCGTGAATAACAAATGGGCACGCGTAGACATCGCCGATTGGATCAATGAGGCACACGACTCGGCCCGCACCGCACAAGTTCAAGCCTGGCAGCGACTCACCAAATGCGTTGAGGTGAAAGAACGAATCGCCAGTGAGAACATTTTCTCCGTGCGCAAGCAACCAGTTGTAGATCTGGCGCTGTTGTGCATTCGTAGGGTGAAGTTCATCCCATGTGTCTGCGCCACGTCCAGCTGGGCGCAGACGTGTGATGCGCAACTGGGCACCGTATGAATCAGCAAGAGCTTTGAATTCATCGAGTTGATCAACGTTGTGCCGTGTTACCACGACTGAGATTTTGAACTGTCCAAAACCCGCTGCCTTCAAATTGTCCATCGCGCGAATTGCTGTGTCATAAGAACCTTCACCGCGCACTGCGTCGTTGGTGACGGCGTCTGTTCCATCAAGACTGATCTGAATATCGAGATAATCCATGGCGGCAAGACGCTCTGCATTTTTCTTGTCGATGAACGCGCCGTTGGTAGAAAACTTGACGCCGATGTTGTTGGCAATCGAATGCTCAACAATTTCAAAGAAGTCACGGCGAATCATTGGCTCGCCGCCGCCGATGTTGATGTAGAAAACTTGTAACGCTGCGAGTTCATCAAGAACTGCTTTCGCTTGTTCAGTTGACAATTCACGATCATCGCGTTGTCCGCTGCTTGACAAACAATGCACGCAGGCCAAGTTGCACGCATACGTGAGTTCCCATGTGAGACAGATGGGGGCATCGAGCCCCTGCTTCATTTGTTGGCCGAGGCTATGAGAGGACACGAATTATCTCCGATGTAGTGAGGGAAGAAAGAGCTTCAATGAATGAGGGCCACCGTGATTCGGCGACGCCTTCAGCAACGAACGTGTCGCGCAACGATGGATGTTCACCCATTGTCTTCACAACACGAACAATGTCTGGGTGACGAAGAAAAACTAAGCGACGGTTGCCGTAGTGATAGGCGAGAGCACCAAAAGGTTCAGGCCGAATCGCGACTTGAGGGTGCAGTTCGCACGCGGACTCAAGCGTGACTGTCATGATGTGGCGAGCTAGTTAGTAGACGCCGCACATGCCATCGATGGAAATCTCCTCGACAAGGAGTTCCTCGACGATGGGGCTTTCCACGCTGGCTGAGGCCTGCTCGGGTACTGACTGTGGTGCTGTGTCCTTATCCATGCCTACGAGAGTACCCGCCACAGAGCCCACTAGAGAATATGTGGTGTGAATGAGTAATCTCAGGGGTGAACCTGCCGGGCACCCTGGCAGCCAAACAAGGGGGCTCCCATGAAGACAACCGCTGCAATTCTGTGGGAAGTAAACGCTCCGTGGAGCGTCGAAGAGATTGAACTAGATGCGCCGAAGGCCGGCGAAGTCTTGGTGAAGATTGCCGCTTCAGGCATGTGCCACTCAGACGAACACCTCACTACTGGCGACCTGCCATTCCAATTGCCCATCATTGGCGGCCACGAAGGCGCCGGAGTTGTTGAAGCTGTTGGCGAAGGCGTCAGCTGGCTTGAAGTTGGCGATCACGTGGTGTTCGGCTTCATCCCGTCATGTGGCCGTTGCCCAAGCTGTTCAACTGGTCATCAGAACTTGTGCGACCTTGGTGCGCTAATGGGTCTTGGCATGCAAGTAACAGATGGCACATCACGCCATCACGCTGGCGGCAAAGACCTCACACTCATGTGCATGCTCGGAACCTTTGCCAAGCACACAGTTGTTAACGAAGCTTCTTGCATCAAGATCGAAAAAGATGTCCCATTAGAGAAGGCATGTCTTCTTGGTTGCGGTGTTGTCACCGGTTGGGGTTCCGCTGTGTACGCAGCTGACGTAGCTCCCGGCGACACAGTCGTTGTTGTGGGTGTTGGCGGTATCGGTGCTAACGCAATTCAAGGCGCTCGCCTTGCTGGTGCAAAGCGCATTGTTGCAATCGACCCAGTTGAGTTCAAGCGTGAAAAGGCAATGGAGTTCGGCGCAACTCATACAGCAACCTCAATGGCCGAAGCATTGCCGTTGCTGCAGGACCTCACATGGGGAACCATGGCAAACAAGGTCATCATGACAATGGGCGTCGGCGACGGTCAAATGATTGGCGAAGCTATGGCACTTGCTGCAAAGCGCGGCCGTGTTGTTGTCACCAACATTCACCCAGCATTTGAAATGGGTGGCGCAAACATGAGCCTTCTCGACCTCACATTGATGGAGAAGCAACTCGTTGGTTCATTGTTCGGTTCAGGTAACCCACGTGCAGACATTCCGAAACTTCTTGGCTTGTACCGCGAAGGACAACTTGATCTTGATGGTCTTGTTACAAAGACCTACAAGCTTGAAGACATCAATGAGGGCTACCAAGACATGCGTGATGGTAAAAACATCCGCGGAGTTTTGATCTACTAAAACACAAGAACCAGAAATGGTTCACACTTCCAGGGGGAAACAACAATGAAGTCACGCGCAGCAGTTTTGTACGGGATTGATCAACCATGGGTGGTTGAAGAGATTGAAGTGGATGATCCAAAAGCCAATGAAGTATTGGTGAATTGGAAAGTGGCCGGAATGTGCCACTCTGACGAACACTTCGTTACTGGCGACATGGTTCCCCCCAAGGAACTGTTGGCCATGATGGGTGTCGACGACTTCTTTCCATTTATTGGTGGACACGAAGGTGCTGGTGTTGTTGTGAAACTTGGCGCAGGTGTCACCACCTTGCAAGTGGGCGACCACGTGTCAGCAAGTTTCGTTCCATCATGTGGTCGTTGTCGGTACTGCTCTACTGGTCGTCAGAACTTGTGCAACTTGGGTGCAGGTACTTTGACCGGCGGAATGATTACAGATGGCACGCATCGTCATCATGTGAAAGATGGCCGCCCTGTGAAGTTGATGGCAAAACTCGGAACTTTTTCTGAGTATGCAACTGTCGCTGAAGCATCACTGATCAAAGTTGAAAAAGACTTGCCACTTGATTGTGTTGCGCTCGTTTCTTGCGGCGTTGCTACAGGTTGGGGTTCTGCTACCAACCGTGCAGATACACAACCTGGCGACACGGTCGTTGTTGTTGGTATCGGCGGCATTGGTATCAACGCTGTGCAAGGTGCTCGTATGGCAGGCGCAAAGCGCATCATTGCTATCGACCCTGTTGAGTTCAAGCGTGAAAAGGCAATGGAGTTTGGTGCAACACACACCTACGCCTCAATGACTGAAGCAATTCCTCATCTCATGGAATTGTCATGGGGCGAAATGGCTGATCGCGTCATCATGACCCCTGGCGTTCTTCATGGAGACATGATGGGTGAAGCAATGACAATGGTGGGCAAAGGTGGCACATGTGTTGTTACTGCAATTTCTCCAATGGATGAAACCAGTGCTGACATCAACTTGTTTCAACTCGCAATGTGGAACAAAGAAGTGAAGGGCACCATTTTCGGCAGCCTGAACCCACGTGCTGACATTCCTAAGTTGCTCGACATGTATCGCGTCGGAGACCTCAAGCTGGACGAACTCATCACAAAGCGTTACACGCTTGATGAAATCAACGAGGGCTACCGTGCCATGCGCGAGGGCGAAAACATTCGCGGCGTCATAGTCAATGGCTAAGTCTTCGTTGCGCACGGCGCTTTCAACTCAAGTCGTCGGACGTACACGTGAAGTAGAACTGGTGCTTGCGGCTCTTGCTGCTGACCGCCATGTTTTACTGGAAGGCCCTCCGGGCACCGGGAAATCAACGTTGTTGCGTGCGGTGGCACAGGGCCTTGGTATCGGTTTTGAATTCGTAGAAGGCAACGCCGAGTTGACCCCAGCACGACTTGTAGGGCACTTCGACCCAGCGCGAGTCCTGAACGATGGGTATGACCCAAGCATCTTTGTTGACGGAGCACTGGTAAGCGCCATGCGTGACGGATCACTTCTATATATCGAAGAGATCAATCGCATCCCAGAAGAAACTCTGAACGTTCTCATCACGGTCATGAGCGAAGGCGAACTGAATGTTCCGCGCCTTGGTCGTGTCGTAGCCGCTCACGGTTTCCGCATGGTGGCAGCAATGAACCCGTTTGATGCCGTTGGAACTGCGCGAATTTCAAGTGCTGTGTATGACCGTGTGTGTCGAGTATCAATGTCGTATCAGTCTGCTGAAGACGAAATTGCAATTGTCCGTAGAAACACAGAAGGCTCTGGCGTATCTGATGCGTGGCTGGAAAAAGCCGTTGCAGTGGTGCGCCGTACGCGTTCACATGCTGACTTGCGTGTTGGTTCTTCAGTTCGTGGCGCTGTTGACTTTGCAAAAGTCGCAGTGTCGTTGGCTGAACTTCGTGAAGCAAACATAGAAAACCCAAGTGTCGGAGTTGATTCAGCATTGGTTGCGTTATCTGGTCGCGTGCGTGTACGCGAAGGCAGTGTGCGAACCGCTGAAGAAATCGTTACCGAAATCTGGCAAGACGTGTTTGGCCGAACCGAAGGGGACGCCAACGGGGGAAAAGTGACGGCCCCGACAGGGGCGGACACGACCTCCCGCTAACGAAAGAAGGCGACGAAGCAGATCAAGCTGTCGCCGAAGCAGGAAAGCGCACCACGTCACGTCGTGATCTTTCTCGCCATGAAAATTTCGAGAACATCTCGCCAGAAGTAGGCGAACTTGATGAAGTCGCTGTTGATGAAGCAATGCAGAACAGCCCCGATGAAATGCTTGGCATGCTTGCTGACCTGACTGGCGCAACAGACCCCGCGTTACGGGCGCTGGCACAGCAACTAGCGGGGCGTCTGATGCTTGATATCGGAAATCGCGGTCGTACTCGGCCACACGGTGTTGGAAAGATGGAAGAGCAGGCGTATCGGCCCGATGCAGGGGATATTGATATTGACGCAAGCCTTGATGCAATCAGTGAAGCGCGCAACGGAATTGCGCTTGACCCGGAACGTCTACGAATCCGCGGGTGGCGTAAGCCGGGGACTGCCTTTTGTTTACTTCTCGACCGCAGCGGATCAATGGGTGGTAAGCCACTTGCAACATCTGCTGTGGCAACCGGAGCTATTGCTAGTCGGTGCCCAGAGGATTACAGCGTCATTGCATTCGGAAAAGACGTAGTGGTTGCAAAATCTCAAGATGTTCCGAAATCAAGCGAGCGAGTAATCAACGACGTGTTGACTCTGCGAGGTCACGGCACAACAGACTTGGCGGGTGCGCTACTTGCGGGGCAACAACAACTATCTCGTTCGCGCGCGGGGCGTCGTGTAGCGATACTTCTCTCAGATTGTCGTGCCACCGTTGACGGAGATGCCGAGGCTGCTGCAATGAGCATGGATGAAGTGATTGTTATTGCGCCGGCAGAAGATCATGATGAGGCACAAGCTTTTGCAGACCGAATAGGTGCACGCATTGCATTGGTGAATGGACCAAGCGAAATACCTGAGGTACTTGCGCGAGTTCTTGAGTAACTAGAACTGACAGTTCGGGTCGTCAACTGGAACGATGCCCTTTGTTTCTTGCTGAATTACTACAGAGGGCACAGTTGTTGTGGTCGTTGTCGTAGTTGCAGCCGCAGGCTTTAGTATTGCAAGTCGCATAACCGAAGAAGTTGCTATCACTGAAGCGAGTTCTGTGAATTCTGTAGACGGCGCAATGTTCGAAGTCTTCTTCAAGGTGGAAGACAAACTTGCCTTACCTTGGAATACTGACAGAATTTTCTTTGACTGGTCACTTTCGAAATCAGGCATGATGACAGCGGCTTTATCGACCACTTGCCCGATTCCCGGCATCGTGTAACTACCCATTGTGTTTGCATCAAAGTTCTTCATGGCCTGACCCAATTGCAGAACTGTCAGAGCATTGAGACGGTCATCCGTGATCACATTCTTCAAAGCTGCATTAAGAACTCCGGTCGCGACACGTGGATTAGACCGTGCTTTGTCTAGTGCTTTCTTCACAAGACGCCGCATGAAGTCCTGTTGGCGCGCAATACGACCCCAGTCAGATGATGGGTCCGTACGCCATTTCTGAAGCGCAGGGTCATACCACTGGTAATGCCGCGAACGCATGTATGCGAGAGCATGGTCACCTTCAAAGGTGTAACAAACATTGGACTTTAAAACTTTAAATCCGGTGCGTTTGTCTTGTGCTCTGTTCGCAAACGGCACACGTACTCCACCAACTGCGTCGATGACTTCTTTGAAAGCACAAAAGTCGATGTTGACGTAGTGGTCTACAGAGATGCCGAAGTTCTCTTTGATTGTGCGAATGAGACGATTCGGGTTCTTCTTGTCAAAGTTGGTGTTGATGCGCCCGCGACGAGTTGAGCCAGCTTGCGTGACCCACATGTCTCGTGGAAAGGAAATGACAGCTGCTTGATTATCGATGGGATTCACACGAATCACCATGATCGAGTCACTGCGTTCACCGAATGCGCTGCGCTTTCCAAAGCCACCTGCGTATGGTGAATCTTTGGCAATGCACGCATTGTTATCAGAACCGGTGATTAAGAAATTCTTTGCCTTCAGGTCACCAATTGGTAAATCGAACCCGTTGGCGTTGGAGTCAACTGAATCAATGGTGACAACTTTGCGATTGTTAAGTTTCCAGTTTGCGTACAAAAGCCCGGAGCCAGACAGAATTGTTAAAACCGCAAGTGTGATGTTGGCGAGGAGAAAAACCCGGTGTTTGCCAGAGCGGTTGGAGGAAGCGATTTCATCTGACATGACCCTTACACCGTAGTTGCGCGCGTGGGTCTGCCACAGTCGCTAAGGCTAGACCTGTTGAATATTGGGCGCGAGAGTCACGTTCACCGTGATCTCATTCGTATCTGCAGTGGAGATGCTCCATTTTTCGACCGAACCCGCATCAGCAATGTCCGCCCACCCGGCAGTAATTGCAGTGGCGGCATCAGCGCTTGTGACAAAAGACGCTTCGGTCACCACGGCTCGCTGGCTTACTTTGGCTTCGGTCTTTGCACGACGGATAACACCGATGGCGCCACAAATAGCGTCAAGTAGTTCGTCGTTTGGTCCACCTGTCAGCCCGTCTGTCAGTGCTGCTCTTGTTGGCCATTGCGATTGGTGAACTGAACCTGATTGCCACCAGTTCCACACCTCTTCAGTGACGAAGGGGAGAAGTGGCGCCAACAGACGTTGCAACGTGGAAAGAGCACGCCGCAACGCAGCGCGTGCCGACATGGCGCCTTCTTCAGTGTGGCTGAGGTATCCACGAGTCTTTACTAGTTCCACGTAATCGTCGCAGAACCACCAGAAGAATTCTTCAGTGCGCTCAAGTACACGCGCGTAATCGAACTCTTCGAATGCTTTAGTTGCTTCTTCGACTACACCAGCAAGACGGTGCAACATTGCAACGTCGATTGCTTCGGTTGGAACAACGTCATCGGCTACTTCACCGATCCCAAGTACAAACTTTGAAACATTCAATAACTTGGTGGCCAACTTGCGGCCGACCTTCATTTGGTCTTCACTGAACGCGGTGTCAACACCGGGGCGAGCGCCAACAGCCCAGTAACGCACTGCATCACTGCCGTATGAATCAAATAAATCAGATGGCGTTACAACATTGCCTTTTGACTTCGACATCTTCTTGCGGTCGGGGTCAAGAATCCAACCAGACAATGCAACATGCGACCATGGGGCGACATCATGTTCGAAGTGCGAACGAACCATGGTTGAAAACAACCACGTACGGATGATGTCGTGGCCTTGCGGACGCACATCAAATGGAAACACGCGATCAAACAAATCGTTGTCGTCTTGCCACTTGCCAGCAATCTGTGGCGTTAGTGAAGAGGTTGCCCATGTGTCCATCACATCCGGGTCACCAATAAAGCCACCAGGCTGCCCACGTTGAGCCTCTGTGTATCCGGCAGGTGCATCTGTGCTCGGATCAATTGGTAACAAAGACTCCTCTGGAACGATTGGCGAATCGTGCAATGTTTCACCCTGTGCATCAAGCGGGTACCACACAGGTACTGGAACACCGAACCATCGTTGACGACTAACAAGCCAGTCACCGTTAAGGCCCTCTACCCAGTTCGAATAACGATGACGCATGTGATCAGGTAACCAATGCAATGCGGCACCACGTGCCAGTAATGCATCGCGAAGTGCAACGTCACGTCCGCCATTGCGGATATACCACTGGCGGCTAGTGACAATTTCTAGAGGGCGATCACCCTTTTCATAGAACTTCACAGGGTGCGTAATGGCGCGAGGTTCACCAATCATTTCGCCAGACGCAGTTAGCATTTCAGCAATTGCAGTTTGTGCTTGCTTGGCAGACTTTCCTACAAGTGATGCATAGTGCGCAAGACCAGCAGGGTCTGTGAGGCCATTTGGCGCTTCGGTGACAATGCGACCATCGCGAGAAATGATTGCGCGCATCGACAATTGCAGCTCGCGCCACCAGATGACGTCAGTAAGGTCGCCGAATGTACAGCACATTGCAATGCCTGTGCCTTTATCAATCTGTGCAAGAGGGTGTGCAAACACTGGCACTTCAACATTGAACAACGGCGTGCGAACTGTTTTCCCAAACAGTGGCTGATAACGCGGGTCATCAGGGTGTGCAATAAGTGCAACACATGCAGGCAGTAGTTCTGGACGGGTCGTATCAATGAGGACATCGCCCGAACCATCTGACTTGTGAAACGCGATGGTGTGATACGCGCCAGGACGATCGCGATCTTCTAATTCTGCTTGTGCAACTGCGGTACGAAAATCAACGTCCCACAATGTTGGTGCTTCTTGCGTGTACGCCTCACCACGCGCAAGGTTGCGCAAGAAGGCACGCTGGCTGGCACGACGCGAGCGGTCTTCAATGGTGGTGTACAGCAGCGACCAGTCGACAGACAGTCCGAGACGGCGGAACAAATCTTCAAAGATCTTTTCATCTTCTGCTGTGAGTTCTTCACACAACTCAATGAAGTTCGGCCGTGAGATAGGAACAGCACGATGATCTTTTGGTGGGTCGCCATGAAACGGAGGCTGGAAGTTGGCTACGTACGCAACCGATGCATCACATGACACGCCGTAGTAATTCTGCACGCGTCGTTCTGTGGGTAGGCCGTTGTCATCCCAACCCATTGGGTAAAACACGCTCTTGCCGCGCATTCTCCAGAAACGAGCCACGGTGTCAGTGTGGGTATAGGAAAACACATGCCCCATATGTAAGGAACCGCTGACCGTGGGCGGTGGAGTGTCAATAGAAAAGACATTGTCTCGGGTAGCCGACCTGTCGAAGGAGTAGGTGGCGTTCTGGTTCCATGCCTCGATCCACTTTGGCTCAACATTTTCGAGGGAGGGCTTCTCAGGGACACCGGACATAGGACTTAAATCGTAGGCTTGTCAGAGTGCTGAACCTCTACGACACCGCCACGCAAAGCGTGAAACCTCTGGCACTGCGCCAGCCGGGGTCGGTCAGCATCTATTTGTGTGGCCCCACGGTCTATGGCCCGCCCCATCTGGGTCATGGTCGTGCCACTTTGGTCTATGACATCCTTCGCCGGTACCTCACCTGGACGGGTTTGTCGGTGCGTCTCGTTTCCAACATCACCGATATCGACGACAAGATCATCGAGCGCGCCAATAAAGAAGGTCGCCCATGGGCCGACATTACTCAGAAGTGCGAATCCGTGTGGTTTGAAGCAATGGGCAAACTCGGCGTTATTCGCCCAACTGATGTTCCGCACGCCACTGAATATGTACAGAGCATGGTCGACATGATCAACACATTGGTATCTGAAGACAAGGCGTATGTCACCGATGATGGTGTGTACCTCAGTATCGCAAGTGTTCCTGACTACGGGTTACTTGCGCATCAAAGTCTTGACGACATGCTCAGCGGCGGTGGCGATCGTGAAGTTTACGGCGCAAGCAACAAGCGTCACCCGTCTGACTTTGCGTTGTGGAAGTTTTCGAAGCCAGGTGAACCATCGTGGCCGTCACCGTGGGGTGACGGTAGGCCAGGTTGGCACAGTGAATGTGTTGTGATGAGTCTTGATTTGTTGGGTGAAGGTTTTGATCTTCATTGCGGTGGCGCAGACCTTCGTTTCCCACACCATGAAAATGAACGAGCACAAGCTGTTGCATTAGGTAAGACATTTGCCAATCATTGGATGCACAACGGATTCGTTGTTGACATTGAAGGCGAAAAGATGTC
>JBIILS010000012.1:0-21823 GCA_044232585.1 Ilumatobacteraceae bacterium | reverse complement strand
GCACTGCAAACGGAGAGTCGGACTGTGAATCAATGGCAATCAACACGGGGATTCGAGTATCAACTTCTTGGCTTTCGTCTGGTTTCCAACGATTGAATCCGATTCGAGCATCGCCATAACCGCTGACGATACGCGCGGGGCGACGGGAGTGAAAGGCGTCGATACCGACTTTAACAAGCGCCTCGGTCAGTTGTTCTGAGAATCGCTGGACTCCAATGGCTGATCCCGACGGATCATGCGGAACAGGAGCTGAATGCGTATGTGAAGCGGCCAACAAAATGCGATTCGAATCAATACCAGTTGCATTCTGAATCTGGGTAACTACTTCCTTTGTCACAGGAGCGGCCATCGCAATCAAATCTGCGGTGATGACCAACATTGGTTCATCTTCGCCAATGCAAAGTGCCACCGTCTCGATTGCATCGTGAACAGACTCAGACGGTGTAATTCTCTGACCAAAACCACCAAGCATGACTGGATATGACGGCGTGATATCAGCTGATGCGACACCAACAAAAGTTGTAATCATGTTTCCCCCGAGTAAGCCTCGGTACTGAAACTAAGCCTTTTCGGCGGCAACAAACGAGTCGAGAGCGGGACCGCTCTCAAGACTTGTAATCAATGCGTAACGCGGGAAGTCATGGTTGTGAACAACAACGTGCCAAAGCCGCTGCGTGTCAACAACAAATCGAGAACCCTTACTTAACGGCACACGACGTTCTGTTGCCCGGTCTGGCAAGCCATCTGGCCCATTGTCCATCAGCAACATATAGCTATCGGGGCTGTCAGTCAGTTCTAGCCACGTGCGAACTACCCAACCCTCATTGTCTGGATTGAAACGATTGTTGTCATCACGGTGAATGTTGCGCAAAGCCTGCTCGTGATTTTGCGGCTCTAGTTTGATGATGCGCACGCGACCGAAGTTTGCACCAATGGAATCAACGTATTTCTTCAGTGTTGGAGCAGATGCTGCATTCGAAGTCCACAGTGCGTCTTTGTCTGTTTTGCCCTTGTCCCAAAAACCACGGCAATCAAGTTCACCATCTGCAGAAGCGAGCGGCGCAAAATTTGTGTCGCCACCACTTTTCCAATCCATGTACTCAAGTGATTCCCATTCAGATGCAGGAACATCAAACGGTGCATTACGTAATGCGACAAAACCAGTCTCTGCTAAACAGTCGAGACGAACATGTGGTGTCTGCAATGGAATTGCAACGGACCAGTGTTCTTGTGTTGGCCAGAATGCGGTGCTCATGAGTTCATTGTACGGAGTTGCGAGTACTGAATGGAAGGACCAATGTCACGGTTGCATGGTGGTAGTTGCACCTATCGGTACAAAACCCGTAGCGGGTGGTAACAACAGCACTGTTCCTGCATCAACACGATCAGGATTCTTTATCTTGTTCAACGCAACAAGAGCAGGCGCACTGATCTTTAGTCTTTCGGCAATGGCATACAACGACTCACCCGGAAGAACTGTGTACTTCAATGGAGGTGCGGTGTTGGCCGGAGAAATACTTGTACTCGTAGTAGTCGTGCTTACCTTCGTGGACGATGTTGACTCGCCATCTGTCAACAAGTATGAAAAGAACGCAAGCAGTCCGAACAAGCATGTGCTCCATAACAAATACATATGGAGCCGAGTGCGAAGGAACATTGATGTCATGTTATGTCGGTCACAGCCTGATGTGCAGTACGCCCCATAAGGGAATTCGAATCGCACTGTTCTAATCTGTATGGTTCATGACTCCTGAGACTCGCTCCTTCCCCGGCGCCGAACGCCCAGCCCGTTCATACCGTCACAATGCCGACGGCGTTGACATTGCGGTCTATGAATGGGGCGCCGAATCAAACCCACCACTCTTTCTGGTGCATGGTGGGTCTGACTTTGCGGGCACCTTCGACGTTTTTGCCCCCCTCATCGCTGCTGCCGGATACCGCGTCATCGCGTGGGACCATCGCGGTCATGGCGACAGCCAACACGCCGCCCTCTACGGATGGGACGCAGATATCCGCGACGCGCTGTCGGTGATGTCTGCAATCACCAACAAAGCTGCTCCCGTCATCGCGCATTCAAAGGGTGGAGCGCTCATGATGCAGCTCGCAGACTCCTGCCCATACCGCATTTCGGCAATGGTCAATATCGACGGCATGCCGAGCAAACGTCGTATGCCTGATGTTCCCGATCATGATCAGTCGCGATTGCTTGCAGACTCCATCGGGTCATGGCTTGATTTCCGTCATGAAGCTGCAGCATCAGAACGTAAGCCAGGAACTTTGATCGACCTCGCGCAACGCCGCGGAAAAATGAACCCACGTCTTTCTGTTGAGTGGCTTGAATATCTCGTAACAATCGGCGCACAACAAGATGCAGATGGTTGGCGTTGGAAACTTGATCCCACAATGCGCTTCGGTGGCTTTGGTCCGTGGCGTCCCGAGTGGGCATCACTACGTATGGCTGCACTCACTATGCCATTCCTCGGATTACTCGGCACCTTTGACGAACCAATGGGTTGGGGCGCTCGCCCACGTGATGTGCTGCCATGGATACCTTCAAGCGGTCGCTTAGAAGTTCTTGAAGGAATCGGCCACTTCATTCACATTGAAGAACCAGAGCGTGTCAGCAAAATGATTTTGGAGTTCCTGTCATGAACACAGTGATGTTGCAACACAACAAAATCACTCTTGCATTGCACGAGGTTCGTCCCGGAACTGGTCGTGCACTTTTGTTCCTTCATGGACTGGGTGAAAGCGCAGCCATGATGTCGACACTCTCTGTTGATTGGGCTGGCCCAGTATGGGCTCTTGATTTCACTGGTCACGGTGAGTCATCTATTCCCGCCGGCGGCGGTTATTCCTCTGAAATCCTTATGGCAGATGCCGATATAGCCCTTCGTCACATTGGTGAAGCCACTGTTGTTGGCAGAGGACTCGGTGCGTACATTGCTTTTCTTATTGCTGGTGCGCGACCAACATTGGTACGCGGCGCGGTATTGCTTGATGGCCCTGGACTTGCGGGTGGTGCAATTCATGCAACGTCAAATACCGAGATCACATCGGGTGGAAATCGCACAGGAACAACACCTGACCCATGGGCCCTGATTGAGTTGTCACGTGATGCTCGACCTCCCACTTACACCACAACATTTGCGCGTCTTGCTGTAAGCGGTTCAGGAATTGCAGACCCAATTGCTGTTACGTGCAAAGTTGCACCACCATGGGTGGAAGCAATTCGTGCAGAACCTGGCGTGATGATTGACATCACTCTGCAAGATGCTTTAGATATCTACGCCGCGGTTTAGATATCGCGCTGGGTAACAGCGTCTGCAAGATCAAGAAGCGCCTCATGCGCAGTGCCCTGAATCATTTTCTTATCTAAAGACGCAACTGCTTCGTCACGAAGAGAAACGATGAGTGATTCCATTTCGGTAACTGCACCAGTTGCCGAAACAACTTCTTGCACTGCCGATACATCTTCACTTGACATTCCAGGCGTTCCGATGGAATCCAGAATTTTCAATTGCGAGGCGGACGCAAGTGCGTATGCACGAGCCAACATGGGGGTTGGCTTACCTTCGAGGAAATCTCCACCAACAGGTTTTCCTGTGATTGAAGAATCACCGAATGCGCCCAACATGTCATCACGCATTTGAAAAGCATCGCCCAGTGGCAAGCCATATGCAGAGAGCATCGGCATGAGGTTCGTCCCGGCTTCTACACTGGCTGCTACTGCACCAAGGTGTAGCGGGCGTTCAATGGTGTACTTGGCGCTCTTATAGCGGCAAATTCGTTCGGCTATTTCAATACGACGTTCGCGGCGGGCCGAACCCAAAGTGTCGAGATACTGACCAATATTCATTTCCATACGGAGGTCGTGCCATATAGAGCGAGCGGCCGAAGAAATGTCATCCATCAACTTGTCTGACATCACGTAGGTAATGTCTCCAATCAGAATTGCTGCGCCTTCGCCAAACCGACGTGATTCCCCCGCCATCAGCTCTGCACTATGCATGTCTGACATACGGCGGTGAGTAGTGGTGTTTCCACGGCGAGTCTCTGCATCATCTATGACATCATCGTGAAACAAAGCGAATACATGAAGTAACTCAATTGCTGCACCAATGCGGAACTGTTGCCCATCTGCTGGGTCACCACCTGCTGCTACCCAACCCCAATAGGCGAACTGTGGCCGCAGACGTTTCCCGCCACCAAGAACTAACGATTCAATTTCGTCGAAAACTGTTTCAAGATCTTCATCGACTCGAGACCATGCCTGTCGCTCATTGTCGACAGCATTTGTGAGAACTTCATTTACGCGCGAAATGATTGCGCTGGCATCACTCATTCGTCTTCGTCTTCTTCATCGAAATCTGATTCTTCAAATTCAATATCAGCAACAAGTGTGTCAACAGTAAGTTGCGCTGCTGTAATACGTTCGTTGCACCACGTAATGAGAAACGAAGCCCGTTCTACTTTGGTAGCCAGCACATCAACATCAATTGAATTGGAATCAAGTTGAGAAAGAATTGATTCAATCTCTGTCATCGCTTCTGCATACCCTGCTGGTGCAGCTTGTGTTGTTTTCTTAGCGGCCATTAGGCAACTCCTTCTACTGTGCTGGTGATGCTGCCGTCGGCAAGCGCTGTGACAACTGTGTCACCCTTTTTGATATCTGAAATTGAACGAACAACATTGCCCGACGAATCGCGTGTAATGCTCCAACCGCGAGCCATTGTGGTGACGGGGTCAAGCAAACGAACCGATGCGGCATGCATCATGAGTTTTTGGGTTTGACGTTCAAGAGCGGTACGAGGTCGAGTGCGAAGGCGTTCAACTGATACTGCGATGCGAGAACGTGCACGCTCTACTGCAGTTTGCGTCAGAGATCGCAATGAACCAGCACTGTATGAAAGGTCAGAGAGGAAGTTTTCAACAATCGCAATGACTGATTGAGCACATGCAGTCGGTGTTTTGTTGGCGGTGTGGGCCACGATGTCAGCAATGCTCGTATCAATTTCATGACCAATACCTGTGAACACCGGGTGCGCGCATTTTGAAATTGCCATTGCAATTTGCTCATCATCGAAAGCTGCAAGGTCGCCTTTTGAACCGCCGCCGCGCATCAACATCACAAGATCAATGTCATCGCGACGTGAGAGCGAATTGAGAGCTGCCACTATCTGCGACACAGCAGCATCACCTTGCACTCGAACATCACAGAACGTAATTGCAAATCCGATTCCGGATTCGGTGAGGTGCTGTTGAGCATCAGCCCACCCAGCAGCTTGGCTAGACGAAATGATTCCGAGTCGCAGTGGAACTAAGGGGACAGGAATTCGCTTATTGATCTTGTCAACACCTTTTTCCATGAGCTGACGCAGTAGTTCTTCACGTTTGGCAGCCACATCACCGGCAGAGAATTGCGTATCCACATCAGTGGCAATGAGATTCAATTTTCCGAATGGTCCGTAATACTCAACGCGACCAAATAAACGAACCTTCAGGCCGTCTTTCAGTTCAATTCCCTGTTGGCGTAATTTGGTTTGCACATTGCGCAGAGGCCCAGCAAACAAGTTGATATTCAGTTGCGCTTTAACGCCATCAACATTTTCAATCAGCGTGAAATACGCATGAGGGTTTGGTTTCCGAAGACCTTGAATCTCGCCTTCGACCCACACGCCTTCGTCGAAAGATGCCTTGAGAACGTGATTGAGGACTTCAGTAAATTGACCGACACTGAATGACGGAACCCCATTGATGAATTCGACCTCGGCTGCCATTGTGTCTACTCTACGGAAGACGCAGACAGTCCGAAGGAACCACCGGCACGAACCTGAGATGCATACATGGCATCAAGTGCCATTAGTTCATCATGTGTTCCCTGTTCCATTATGTGGCCATCATCAAGAACCACAATTCGGTCTGCATCGCGAATAGTAGATAATCGGTGAGCAATCACAATGGCAGTTCTGCCGTGCAGTGCCGATTCAAGGGCCTCTTGAACTAAAGCTTCGTTCTCGTTGTCGAGATGGCTTGTTGCTTCATCAAGAATCATGATGGCAGGGTTCTTCAGCAGCATTCTCGCAATAGCTACGCGCTGTTTCTCTCCGCCCGAGAATCTGTATCCGCGCTCGCCCACCAAAGTTGAGTACCCGTCTGGCAAGGCGGCAATGGTGTCGTGAATACGTGCCGCCACACATGCAGCAACTATGTCGGCTTGTGTTGCATCGGGTTTCGCGTACCGAAGATTGTCGCCGATTGATTCATGAAACAGATGTGGGTCTTGAGTTACAACACCAATGGCATCGTGCAACGTATCCCCGGTTAAGTCACGCACATCAATGCCGTCTACGCGCACAGCCCCTTGCGTCACGTCATACAAGCGCGGCACAAGTGTTGCAAGCGTGCTCTTGCCAGAACCACTGGAACCAACAATGGCAACCGTCTCTCCGCTTGCAATCTTCAGCGACAGGCCTTTCAATACGTCTACGTCAGGGTCACTGCTGGTTGAGCCAGGTGCTTCTAACGAAGCGACAGATGATTCTGATGCAGGCGGGTATCGAAACACCACATTGTCGAATTCAACTTCACCGCGCGGATCAACCAAGTCAACTGCACCTGGCCGGTCGAAAATTGCAACAGGTGCATCAAGCACTTCAAATACGCGATCAAAAGACACAAAGGCAGTAATCACTTCAATACGCGCATTCGTTAAACCAGTGAGTGGTTGATAAATGCGCTGTACGAATGCTGCCATTGCAACAAGTGTTCCGGCGGAAATTCCACCGGACACCACAAGGTGTGCACCGATGCCATAAATTGCTGCAGCACCCATTGCGCCAACAAGACCAAGTGCTACAAAGAACACACGACTGTAGAGAGCAGCCTTTATTCCCGTATCTCGAACTCCGGCAGCTCGACCAGAGAAAGTTGCGACTTCACGCTCGCGACGTCCGAATAACTTCACAACCATTGCACCAGCAACATTGAAACGCTCGTTCATTTGCGTATTCATCTCAGCATTGATCTCCATCTGCTGACGCGCAATGGACCCTAACTTCTGTCCAACACGTTTTGCAGGAACGATAAACAGTGGCAGAACGATGAGAGATAGCAACGTCAGACGCCACTCAAGTGCAATCATCGCGACCAAAGTTGTTACTAACACCACAACGTTTGAAACAACACTTCCCAAAGTGTTTGTGACTGCGTTTTGTGCGCCAACAACATCGTTGTTGAGGCGACTTGTCAAAGCACCAGTTTGTGTGCGAGTAAAGAATGCGATGGGCATCTGTTCAACTTTGTCGAACAGTGCGACGCGTAGGTCATAGATAAGGCCTTCGCCAATTCGAGAACTTAACCAACGCTGAACAATGGCCAGTCCAGCATCTGCAATTGCTGCAAATACGAGAATGATCGCAAGTGTCGTGATGAGACCGCGATTCTCCTGGGGAATGGCGCGGTCAAGAATCGCCCGAAACAACAACGGTGGCGCAAGGGCCAAAAGAGCAGACACGCAGATAGCCGTGAGAAAGACAATGATGTCTGTGCGATACGGGGTGGCAAAAACCCAAACCCGACGCAGAGATGCCCGCTGAACTTTGGCACCCTTTACCGCAGCACCGTCTCCTGGCAACATCATGTGGGGACCCATACGCACCCTATTGAGGCTACGGGCGTTACTACGCCTAGTGTCATATACGTGATGCGTCGTTGTCTTGCTGTTGGTGCCCTCCTTGTGATGGTCAGTGCATGCTCCTCTGGCTCAAGTTCGTCAGACTCCACTCCTGATACGCGCGCTCCGGTGTCGACCCTTTATGCGCCAGCCGAAGGTGGCACCCTCAAGTGGAAATCCTGCTCAGGCGATTCTCTTGATCCTTTGCAATGTGCTCGTTTGAGCGTGCCATTTGACTACAACAACCCTTCGAAAGGTTCGTTCTCACTCAAACTGGTCAAGCACCCCGCAAAAATCCGCACGAAACGAGTCGGCTCGATGCTCGTCAACCCAGGTGGGCCTGGCTTCGGTGGAACCGACCTGCCAGAAAATGCCGAATCGTATTTCAGCACCACTCTTATTGACACCTTCGACATCATCGGGTGGGACCCACGCGGAACAGGAGAATCAACGCCAGCAGTTGATTGTGTTGACAACTACGACAAATACTTCACTGATGATCCAACTCCAGAAACCGAAGCTGAGCATCAAGTTCTGATTGACGTCTCAAAAGCGTTCAATGCAGAGTGCGAAAAGCGAAGTGGAGAAATTCTTCCCTACATTTCTACTAACGCAACCGCTCGTGACATGGACACGATTCGCGCTGCACTCGGGGAAGAGAAGATCACATTTTTCGGCTTTTCATACGGCAGCGAACTAGGCGCCACATGGGCCACCATGTTTCCAAGCACCGTCCGTGCAGCAGTTCTTGATGGCGCAACTGACCCAACGTCGAACTACATGCAAGGCGGCCTTGATCAAGCAAAGGGATTCGAAACTGAATTCACAAAATTCCTTGCGCAATGTTCCGCAAACAAGAAGTGTCCGTTTTATAACAACGGTGACGCAGAGGGCGCGTTTGACAAATTAATCAAAGAGTTAGATGAACGTCCACTCGTTGTCTCAAAGAGTCGCGCTTCGGTAAACCAAGCGATTGCGTACACAGCAGTTTCACAAGCCATGTACTCATCAACAATGTGGCCAGAACTTGAAGTTGCACTGAGGGATGCGCAAGAAGGCGACGGAGCCGGACTGATGTCTCTTTTTGATTCGTATTACCGACGCACACCAGATGGGAAATACGGGAACGAACTAGAAGCGTTTAATGCCATCATGTGTCTTGATGACCCAGGTCCAAAGACAGTTGAAGAAACTGATTCATACATTCCGAAATTCTTAGAAGTCGCACCTCGACTAGGTATCAGTTTCACCGGCGGCTACACATGTGTCTTTTGGCCAGCCAAAAAAGACCAACGAATTGAAATCACTGGTAAGGGCGCTGGCCCCATCATGGTTGTGGGCACAACAGGTGATGCCGCTACCCCACTTGCAAGTTCACAAAAGATGGCATCTACTCTTGAAGATGGTCGCCTCATCGTCGTATCCGAAGATCGCCACACTGGGTACGGCGCGAACGATTGTGTCGTCTCGGCAGTTGATAAATACTTGATCACAACGAAAGTTTCCTTCGCTGAAAAAGCCTGCTGACGAATCATCGTTAGCACTGTCGTAATGGAGGAAGGAGGGGGATTTGAACCCCCGGAGAGTTACCCCTCAATGGTTTTCGAAACCATCCCATTCGGCCGCTCTGGCACCCTTCCGCGCCTCAACGATATCGGTGCGAATGGCCATGCCCACTTGAGAAACTATGCCAACTGATTCGCTTTATTCGGCTGGAAGATTGATACTGCCGCTGCCGCTAGTGCGAAACAAATTGCCACTTTCCAACCATTACGGAATCCTTCGATTCCTTCAGTCTGTGATTGCACTGTTACGACTAAAGCAACACCAACAGCTGCACCCACTTGACGGAAGGTGTTGTTAATTGCGCTACCCACCGCGAATCGATTCTGTGGCAAACGCATAATCGTGCACGCAGACAAC
Organism: Ilumatobacteraceae bacterium; assembly: GCA_044232585.1. Lineage (GTDB taxonomy): Bacteria > Actinomycetota > Acidimicrobiia > Acidimicrobiales > Ilumatobacteraceae > UBA2093. Next base: position 12,225 of record JBIILS010000012.1, on the reverse strand, counting down.
GCAGGGAACGTTGCGCCAAGTCCAATTCCTAAGAAGAACATGATGGGCAGGAATGGAAACCAGGGAGTTGGGTTTGTATGCAAGAACAATGCAGAGGCCATTACGGTGCTTGCCATGATCATTGGTCCTGCAATTAATAATCGCCTGTAACCAATTGAAGCCATTTTGCGACCAACAATCATGGACGTGATTGCAACAACGATTGGCGAAAGAACAGAGAACCAGCCAGCTTTTGTTGCACTGAACTCCCAGATAGTGCGCTGAAACAAAACGTTGTTCAAAATGTTTCCACTGAACGCGGCGCCGTAAAGAAAAGTGGAGATATTCGCCAAGGTGAATGTTCGTTCTTTGAACAACTCTCCCGGCAACAACGGATCACTGTGATGTACAGACCGCCATGCAACGAATAATCCGAATGCTAAGGCAATTGCGAACAGTCCCAGCACAGAGGAATCTCCCCATCCGAGAGTTTCTGAACGCGAGATTCCCCACACCAAGGCTGCAACTGCAACGGTGAACACAACCGCGGCAAGAATGTCTGGCCGTGAACCTTTCATTCGTGGTGATTCAGATGTCACACGCCATGCAAGAACCAGCGTGATGAAACAAATGGGAACGTTGATCCAGAATGCAGAACGCCAACCGAACGTAGAAACAAAGAATGCCCCGAGAGTTGGACCAGAGGCAACGCCAAGTGCGCCAATTGAACCGACCCAGGCCATTACTTGTCCACGCTTTTCTGGCGGAAACACGCCGAGCAATAATCCGGTGGACGCTGGCACCATCATTGCCCCACCAAGTCCCTGCACGGCCCGACCAGCAATCAGTAGTCCCATGGTTGACGCAATTGCGCAAATGAATGACCCGATAAGAAAGAACCATGTGCCGATCAGGAAGAAACGTTTGCGACCGATTTGATCTGCGAGTCGCCCAGACACGACTAGTAATGACCCAAACAGAATGGAATATGCGGTGACGACCCACGCAATAGTGGATGCAGAATCTTTCGGAAAGCTTTCCTGAATTTCAAAGAACGCAACATTCACGATGGACATATCCAATGTTGAGATGTAGCTAGCGATGGCACACACTGTGAATGTTGCCCACGGACTGAAAACTTTGGTAGTTGGCGTCTCAATAATTGACATGAATTCCCCCCGGACCACGCACGCTTTTCAGCGAATAACCAACGGTACTACAGCGGATATTTCTCCAATTAGTCGCGCTTGCCACAGCGAGCATGTGAATCGTTAGTCTTACCGCCGTGACGCAGGACGATTCAGATACATCGGGGACTACTCCCACGCGTCGCAAACGTTCAGACGGTCTGCGAACTATTGAACGAGTGTTGAAGGCAGCCGAAGCTGAAATGGCTGAATTCGGTTTCGTAAAATTCAACTTGGATCGTGTGATGGAGAAGTCTGGTGTTGCACGCAGTTCGGTGTATCACCACTTCGGTGGCCGTGATGGCGTAATCGCCGCGTTAGAGACAAGCAGCACTATGCGTTCTCTCGAACGTGAAACTGCAGAGTTCGAAACGTTTCTTGACACATTGACTTCTGGTGAACAAGCCTTCGAGTTAATTGAACTTGGTGTGCGATCTTTCAGATCTTCAGATAACAGAAGTATGCGCCAACGAAGAATTTCTTCTCTTGCGGCAGCACATAACTCTGCAGCAATTAGAGAGGTACTTGCCAACGACCAGCAGTCCGGCTCAGAGGCAGTAGCTCGGATTATCGAAAAAGCCCGAGATAACGGATTGTGTAATCCAATCGAGCCAATCCTGGGTGTCGCTTATGTCATCCAATCAATGCTGGTTGGCCGAATCCTTGTTGACATCTCTGAAGACCCTGACCTTGACACTCAATGGGAAGACGCCGCAATTGCGACTCTGCGCCAAATCCTGAGACCTACCTAGGCGAACAGGCAGCCAACATTTTCTCTGAATAGTTCTACGAACGTTTAGAGGCGAAGAACTCTTTCAGCAATGCTGCTGATTCTTCTGCAAGCAGACCGTGTTCCACGGGTGGGTTGTGGCCAAGGCGTGGATCACTCATCACGTTGTACAAACTCGCGGTAGCACCAGCTTCAAAGTTGGCAGCACCATATACAAGCCGACCAATGCGAGATGATTGCGCAGCACCTGCACACATGACACAAGGTTCCAACGTGACAACAAGTGTGCATTCGTCTAAACGCCAACTGCCAAGTTTCTGACTTGCATCGCGTAATGCCAACACTTCTGCATGAGCAGTTGGGTCGTTTGCAAATTCTCGTTCGTTGTGACGACGGGCAATTATTTCACCGTTGTGAAGAACCACAGCACCCACGGGCACGTCACCGTGTGCGAAGGCAAGGCGTGCTTCATCAAGGGCAACCTGCATGGCTTCAAGATGAATGTTCGACTGATTTGTCATGGCGGAAGAGGTGGGATTCGAACCCACGGAAGCTTTCACTTCACACGCTTTCCAAGCGTGCCGGTTCGGCCGCTCTCGCACTCTTCCGGGTGGCTGTATTGCTACAACTACGGGTTGTCAGGCTAACTGTCTTGTACGCTGGAACCCTCAACGACTTCGGGTTCGCCCGTGGGTGGTGAGGTGGCGGTCGGGCCCTGTGCGACGATCGCCCGTAAACCAGGTCAGGTCCTGACGGAAGCAGCCTCCACGCGGGAACGATCGTGCGCCGCAGATCGCCTGGCCGTCACTTCACTATCCACGGACTAGCCGGAATAAACACGTAAGGGTCAACATGTCAAAAAACAAATGGATCGCTCCAGTCGCAATTGTCTCTGGAATTCTTCTTCTCATCATCCTGATTCTCACTAGCTCATACAACGGTCTTGTTGATCGTGAACTCAAGGTTGACCAATCGGTCGCTGACCTTGACGTGCAGTTGCAGCGTCGCTTTGACCTGATTCCAAATCTTGTGAAATCAGTCGAGGGCGCTCTTGAACAAGAACGCGAAATCATTGGAAAAGTCACTGAAGCTCGCACAAAGTACGCAAGTGCAGCCTCTGGCAATGACCGCGTTGCCGCTGCTGGTGAACTTGAAGGCGCGTTGTCGCGCTTGCTTGTCGTCGTTGAGAGCTACCCACAGGTTGCCAGTTTGCAAAACGTCCGTGACTTGCAAGTGCAATTAGAAGGTACTGAAAACCGAGTGGCACAGGCACGTCGTTCATACAACGAAACAGTTACTGATTTCAATCGTGCTGTTCGACGTTTCCCACGTTCAATCGTTGCTGCAATATTCGGATTTGAAAAGCGAACCTTGTTTGAAGCAGCCGCAGGTGCAGACGTAGCCCCAACTGTGGATCTCAACCCAGGTGGCTAAGAAATACCTCTTCGCATTCGCACTGTTTGGCGTCATCCTTATTGGGTGTACGTCTTCGGCTGCCTCACTACCTGAATTCACTGCGCCAGTTGTCGACTCAATTGGGAGAGTTTCTGCGGAAGTGGAAACACAAATCAACAGCGAGTTGATTTCGTTTCAGCAATCCGGTGGTCCGCAAATTGCAGTTGCAGTTGTCGACTCCACTGGTAACGCATCTCCCGAGAACTACTCAATTGATCTTGCACGCTCGTGGGGCATTGGTGACAAAGAAAAAGACAACGGTGTTCTCCTTTTGATTGCACTCGAAGATCGCACCTTGCGAATTGAAGTCGGTAGCGGAGTTGAAGGTGAACTCACAGATGTCACAGCAGGAAGAATTGTTGACTCAGTCATGCTTCCTCGTTTGCGCGCAAACGATGTTGACGGTGCAGTGCGTGATGGTGCACGTGCAGTGATGCAGGTGTGGCGTGGAGAAAACGCTGTCCCTGAACCGACAGTGCCAAGCAACACCGTGGCTGAGCCAACACAGCAGCAATCTATTTTCAGCATCATTTTGTTCTTCGGAATCATGTTTGTGTTCATCACACTTGCGGCGGCCGGGAAGAGGCGTGGCGGAAGCATGCTCGGACCCTTTGGTGCGGGAACTATTTATGGCGGAGGATTCGGCGGGCACCGCGGCGGATTCGGTGGCGGGTTTGGTGGTTTCGGTGGTGGAGGCGGCGGTGGTTTCAGCGGCGGCGGAGCAGGCGGGAGTTGGTAATGGCTCAATGGTGGAAAGACAATGCTCAACAGATTGCAGATGCAATTGATGCGGCCGAGCGCACTAGCGGTCACCAGATTTTGGTACGTGTTGGACCACTTGGTCGACACCCCGCTCGAGTAGCCGACAAGATCGCAACTCGTTATCCACAAGCCTCGCTTGTGTTCTGCGTTGACCCTCAACGTCGCGTCTTTGAAGTCCGTTGGTCGCACTCATTGCAACTTGACCCGACCCAGGCAACGGCCTCGGTACAAGAACACCTTCGGGCTCATGACCTACCATGCGCCATCACTGCGCTGGCGGCCCTGCTACCTCACCAGGAAGAGGGCGACGAACTCCCTGACATCATTGAGGAAACTGACTAACAACGAGCGGTGGCCTTCAGGGTGTCCTAAGGAACTTATCCACACCCTAAGATACTTAGGTGTTGAAAACCTTCAGTTCCCGTTCGCCCAAGGCAGTTGCCTCCACCTTTCTAGCTACTGGCCTTTTTGCGGTTGCCCTCGCCGTGCCCAACCCAATCACCGGCACCCCCGAGGCGAAAGCTGCAGGTGAACCGACTTTCGGTACGACCTTTCAGCCATATGTTCCGGTGGACGGAAAATCCGTCAAACTGCAACGATCAAACAATCAATCATTCGACCTGTCCGACAATGCGCCTGATCCAGCTCGATTCACAGTGATGGTTGGTACATCTCCAAATGCAGTAGCGAATCCGGTTACATCAGTTGCCGTAGAAAGCGGTTGGATATTAAAGATGAATGTCACAAATGGAATTACGAAGGGCGCGGTTGTCACAGTTTCATACTCGGCAGCCGGTGACACACCCAACAAGATAAAAACAATATCCAACGTCGCAGCATTGGATTTCGGACCGCTCACCGCTACGAACAACATATCCACCTTTGTGCAAACGGTGCCGAATGCGCCAGGCGTGTCAACTGTTCTTGCAGGTGAAGAAAATGCAACAATCACCGTCACTCCTCCAAACAGTGGACCAGCTCCAACTTCATATGAAGTCACCTCATCACCAGATGGCAAAACATGCACAGTCGACGGCCCATCAGGATCATGCACCATCACTGGCCTCACAGCAGGCGTTGCATACACATTCACAACAGTTGCAAAGACTGCATCCGGAAGTTCTCCCGCAGGTTTAGCTTCAGCTTCAACAACAGTGCTCGCAAAAACAGCACCGAACACTCCGGGAGTTCCAACTGTTGCCGCAGGTGAAGAAAGCGCGACAATCACTGTGACCGCACCAACAAGCGGCCTAACACCAACCTCCTACGAAGTCACAGCAACACCAGGCGGAAAAACATGCACAGTTGCCGGCGCATCAGGATCATGCACCATTAGTGGTTTAACAGCAGGTACTGCATACACATTTACAACCATCGCAAAAGTAAGCACTGGAAATTCCACAGCAAGTACGGCATCTGCATCAACAACTGTTCTTGCAAAGACAACAATAACGACAACGGCAACAACAGTGCCGGCCTCGACAGCAACGACAATCCCACTGACAACTATTCCAGCTGGTTACACACCATCATGGGATAAGGAACCACTGACAGATTCCGAAACAGATGCAAACACTGTTGGCTACTTTCCTGCAGTATCTCCTGGAGTCATCATCATCACCGATGAAATGGGTTTCACCCTCGACAAGAAAAATGGCATCAAGCCAAAGATTCGTATGAAGAATTATGCGGGCAAGATCAAGATGTCTATTTCTGCGTCATACAAAGTTGGTGCGAAAACAAAGAAATACAAGTGCACGTTTGCTCCTTTTGGAACTACAAAGAAAATAAAGACATCTAAATGGCGTTGGTACACACCAAAGAAGGCATGCATTCTGCCTGCGCCACTTGTTGCTGCCGTCCGTGCGAACACGGCAACACTTTCTGCATCGGGCAAGTGGTCACGTCAATGGCTGACAACGTCGAAGAAGGCTCGCCCAGACAAAACCAAGATCAAGGCGCGTACTTTGAAGTACACGATGAAAGCAAAACCAGCAGCAGTTAAATAGTCAACTGCAGCAGCCGCCCTTCTGTGAAGCAGCGGCGGACGGCCCCTGTCCGGCACTCACCTAAAGGGTGCTCTAAGTAACTTATTCATACCCTAAGATGCTTAGGTGTTGAAAACCTTCATTTCCCGATCCGCTTTAGCCCTTGTTGGCGCCCTCATCGCCACCATGGTGGCGATTGCACCATTGCCACTGTCCACCGAAACAGCAAGCGCAGCCACGTTCCCAACCACAACAGCCAACTATCAGAATGGTGACATCTCTTGGATTTGTGCCTGCAGTGTGGACTCGACCAAGCCACCAGCACTATCAAACTTCGATGTGAAGGTTGATGGAGTTTCGAATCCAGCCACTGCACTCAGAATATTTGGGGGGGCCATTATGGATCTCACTCTTACAACCACTGTCTACAGTGGTTCGGTAATCACTTTCACGTACAACGCACCTGCAATTGACAACACAAACCCACCCTCGAATAATGCATTTCAAAAAGCAAATGGTGAAGACTACGCCTCCTTCACTTTGACAGTTACAAACCTGGCGCCATCCCGCCCTGAACCAAATGCCCCAGGAGTTCCAACAGTTGTCGCTGGTGAAGAAAGCGCAACCATCACAGTGACTGCGCCAACAAGCGGACGAACACCTACGTCATACGAAGTCACAGCGTCACCAGGTGGCGCAAAATGCACAGTCGACGGCGCTTCAGGATCATGCACCATCACTGGCCTAACCGCAGGCACCGCGTACACATTCACGACTATCGCCAAGAGATCCACATACAGTTCCGCAGCAAGTGCTCCGTCAGCGTCAACAACTGTTCTTGCAAAAACAAAACCAAATACTCCGGGAGTTCCCACAGTTGTCGCTGGAGAAGAAAGCGCAACAATAACTGTTACTGCACCAACCGGTGGTCTAACCCCTACCTCATACGAAGTAACCGCAACTCCAGGTGACGCAAAATGCACAGTCACTGGTGCTTCAGGATCATGCACCATCACTGGCCTAACCGCAGGCACTGCATACACATTTACGACTATCGCAAAAGTAAGCACTGGTGATTCCAGTGCAAGTACTGCGTCGGCCTCTGTCACAGCTCTTACAAAGACGGTAACGACAACGACAACAACAACGACTATTCCTGCCGGTTACACGCCTTCATGGGATAAAGAACCACTGACAGATTCCGAAACAGATGCAAACACGGTTGGCTTCTTTCCTGCAGTATCTCCTGGAGTCATCATCATCACCGATGAAATGGGTTTCACGCTTGACAAGAAGAACGGCATCAAGCCAAAGATTCGAATGAAGAATTACGCAGGCAAGATCAAGATGTCTATTTCTGCGTCATACAAAGTTGGTGCAAAGACCAAGAAATACAAGTGCACATTTGCTCCTTTTGGAACTACAAAGAAGATCAAGACTGCAAAGTGGCGTTGGTACACACCAAAGAAGGCATGTATTTTGCCAGCCCCGCTTGTCGCTGCCGTTCGTGCAAACACAGCAACACTGTCCGCTTCAGGTAAGTGGTCACGTCAATGGCTGACAACGTCGAAGAAGGCTCGCCCAGACAAAACCAAAATCAAGCCGCGTACTTTGAGGTACACGATGAAAGCTAAACCAGCAGCTGTTAAGTAATTAGCTACGGCGACCGACCATGGCGCGCTCTGTGCGTTCCACTAGGTCGGTCATGTTCAGTTGTTTTGCGATTGCGCCTAAATCTTTTGTAGGTCCGCGCCATTCCCAGTCGTCTACCGAACCAAGTGGCACATCGTCGGAAACATCGGTAACAACTGTGGCAACTTGCTTGAACAGTTCAGCCATTGGGCGTTGGTCGCGCAATGTTGCCGCAAGCTTTGCTGCGCCACGCACAACAACTCCATCAGTTGCCCATTGCGCTTCGCTGTCTGGAATGTCACCGATGTGTAAGTAACGCGACAACACAGACGTTGCGCTCTTTGCTCCCCACCCTGGCAAACCGGGGAAGCCATCTGCAGTGTCGCCGACAAGACCGAGCCAGTCAGCGATGCTTGCAGGACCAACACCAAACTTTTCGATGATTGCAGTCTCATTGACAATGAGATCATTGCGGCGGTCGTATTGCACCACGCGATTGCCGACTACACACTGACCAAGATCTTTATCGGGCGTAATCATCTGCACCTGATCAACGCGGTCATCTAACGACGCAATCAATGCACCTGCAGCGAGACCATCGTCTGCTTCGTACTTCACCATTGGCCACACCGGAACACCGAGTGCGCGCAATGCATCTTCCATAAGGGGAATCTGCTCGAGGATTTCAACTTCCATTCCGTCAGAGGTTTTGTAACCCTCATACATTTGGTTGCGGAAACTTTCAATCACATGATCAACGGCAACTGTGACATGAGTTGCACCACCAACGAGCAACTGCAAAGTAGATGTGACAACCCCACGAGTTGCAGACAATGGTGGTGGACTGCTGTGACGAACGGCCTGGCCAAAGTGTTGGCGGTAGAGCTCGTAGGTTCCGTCGATGAGATGAACAATCATGGTTCTTCAGTATCGCAGGCTTGGTTGTCGTTGCCGTCAAAACCCAATACCATTGCCGATATGGGAAATGGTTGCGTACGCAACTATCTCCCACTGATCCGAAAGGTCCATATATGCCTGCAGTTACCGCCGATACCCTCACGCTTCCCCGCATTGAAGCGCCAACCGTTCTTGCCCAAGATCGTCCGCTCATTTCACTCACCACTGCCCCGAGCGGTTTCGAAGGCGAAGGATTTCCTGTGCGTCGTGCATTCGCTGGTATTCCGAAAGAAGTACTTGATCCGTTCATCATGATGGACCAAATGGGTTCAGTTGATTACCCGCCGTATGAAGCGCGCGGAACTGATTGGCACCCACATCGTGGTTTTGAAACAGTCACGTACATCATGGATGGCGCATTCATTCACCAAGACTCACACGGTGGTGGCGGAATCATCAAAGATGGCTCGACACAGTGGATGACTGCTGGTGGTGGCATCTTGCACATTGAAACTCCGCCAGAACAATTAGTGATTAGCGGAGGCCTCTTTCACGGATTGCAATTGTGGGTGAACTTGCCTGCAGCGCAGAAAATGGTTTCACCGGCGTACCAGAACCTTGATGCAGATCAAGTGAAGTTGTTTACGACTCCCGATGCCGGAACATTGGTTCGACTTATTGCTGGCGACATTGCTGGCATACAAGGGCCAGGTTCGACGCGCACGCCAATTGTTATGGCACACGCGACAATTCTTCCAGGCTCACAAATGGTGCTTCCATGGAATCCTGCCTTCAACGCCCTTGCGCACGTGGTGAAAGGTTCTGGCTTTGTGGGTATTGATCGCCATGCATTCACTGTTGGGCAAACAGCTGTGTTTGGTACTGGCGATTCCATTACGTTGGCGGCGTCGCCACATGAAGCACTTGATGTGATTCTGCTAGGTGGTCAACCAATTGGCGAGCCGGTGGAACAATATGGTCCATTCGTAATGAACACGCGTGCAGAACTGCAGCAAGCTATGGATGATTACCAACGCGGACGTTTGGGCACAGTGCCTTCTGGTGGCGTGCAGCCGTATCGCGGCCCGCGCAAGTAATTAACTGACTTGAGTCAGTCCACCATCGACAACAAAAATTTGTCCGGTGACGTACTTGTTACGCACTAATGCAAGAACAGCTTCTGCGCAATCGTCTGGCGTAGCTGAACGCTTCAGCGGTGCCATTGCAGCAACGCCTGCATGTTGATTTGCCCAATCTTTGGTCCATGGTGTTTCCACTAACCCAGGGGCAACTGCATTGTGACGAACTGGACCGTGGCTCTTTGCCATGAGGCGCGTCATTTGGTTCAGAGCGGCTTTTGTCATTGAATAGGCGATGGAAGAACCCATGGGGCGAACACCAGCAACTGAAGTGATGTTGACAACATTGCCGTCTTCAGACTTAAGCAAATGTGGCATTGCCATTTTTGTAAGTTGCCATGTACCGAATACGTTCACTTCAAATGTGCGCTCGAAGATTTCGTCAGTGAGTGCTTCAAGGTCTGCGTGTGGAACCAATGTGGTCCAGCCCGCATTGTTTACAAGAAGATCCAACTTGCCAAACTTTGCAATGGTGCCATTGATGAGATTCTCACACTGAGCTTTGTCACTGATGTCGGCTTGTATGTAAATGGCGCCATTCGGAAGTGATGCTGCCAGTTTCTCCCCTGCCTCAACAGAACTTGCAGAGTTCACAACAACATGGGCGCCTAATTCGGCGAGGCGTTGTGCGGTGCGTTCACCGATGCCACTTGATGAACCGGTGACAATTGCAACCATTCCTGATAATTCCGACATGTGAAACCCCTTACGTGTGTGAAGTCATCGTAGAACAGCGATGAGTGTTCCGACGATGAGAAACGGGCCGAATGCGAAATGCGTGTTCCTGTTTGCCTTTCGTGTCACCAGCAACGCCACTGCAAAGAAGCCACCGACCAAAAAAGATGCGAAGAGGCCGACCAATATGGCTTCGTAGGAAAGCCAGCCGAGATAGAAACCAAGTAAGCCACCAAGGCCAACATCGCCACCACCCAAGTCACCGCGCGACAAGACCTCAAGAACGCGCAACATGCACCACATGGCAATGCCACCGACGAACATGCCTGCGATGGAACCTGTGTCGTCAAAAAACGCTGACAGGACAAGTAGTGGCATTGCTACTGCGATGGTGCGGTACACAATGCGCCGAGGAAGTAGGTGCGTATCTATGTCTATGAGAGACAACCACATGCCAGCGCCTACCAACACTCCGTAGGTCAAGACCGTTACGTCGTGTTCGAATTGCTGAGCGAGCAAAAAATACAAGGCTGCATTTACTGCGATCACTATCGGAGTTGCAATGTTTCCGTTCGTGAAGTGCGATTCCCCGAATGTTTCACCGGCTATCCGAAATCGAGCAATGTCAGTACGTGCGCGTGTAATTGCTTTGTAGCCGCTGGCGGCGCCTATGAGTGTAAAAACAATGTCACGCATGTGACATGTCTACAACTATTCCTGAACGAGCTCGATCAGTGTTCCGAAGCTGCCCTTTGGGTGAATGAATGCAACGGTTGTACCACGGCTACCAGGACGAGGGGCCTTATCGATTGGTGTTGCGCCTGCAGCAATCATGCTGGCAAGTGCCTCTGCACAATTGTCAACTCGGTATCCAATGTGATGAAGACCTTCGCCACGCTTCTCAATTGCTTTTGCGACTGGTGAATCTGGGTTCGTAGGCGTGAGCAACTGAATGTAGCTTTCAGCAACTTTCAACAACGCTTCTTCAACGCCGTCGCTTTCCACAACTTCGCGGTGATCAACAGTTGCACCAAATGCTTCTTGGTAATACTTGATAGCTGCCTCTAAATCACGAACAGCAATTGCTACGTGGTCAATTTCGGTGAGAATCATTCTGTTTCCTAATTCTTTCTAACGACGGAACCAAGTGAGTTTGTCTGCAACTTTTGCACGCAACTCATGGTCATCAACACCAAGTCCTTCTTCCGGAGCCAAGCACAACACACCAAGTTTTCCTTCGTGCATGTTGTTGTGAACTTGGTAGGAAGCTTCACCAGTTTGTTCAAGCGTGAACACTTGAGACATCACAGGATGAATCATTCCCTTTGCAATCAAACGGTTTGCTTCATATGCCTCTTTGTAGTTAGCAAAGTGCGAACCAACAAGACGCTTCAAACGCATCCAGAAGTGACGGTTGTCGAATTCAAGCATGAAACCACTTGTTGCTGCGCAGGTAACAACAGTTCCGCCACGCTTCACCACATACATAGAGGCAGCGAATGTGCTGCGACCAGGATGTTCAAACACGATGTCTGGGTCTTCGCCCACGAGTGCACGAATGTCTCCGCCAAGGCGACGCCATTCTTTTTCATTGTGCGTGCCGTCTTCATTCCAGAATTGGTAGTTAGCTGCTTTGCGGTCGATGACTGCTTCGCAACCCATCTCGCGAAGGATCGCTGCTTTTTCTGGCGATGACACAACGCCGACAGGAATTCCGCCACCGTTCAATACGTACTGCACTGCATATGCACCGATACCGCCCGATGCACCCCAGATGAGAA
>JBIILS010000011.1:0-21940 GCA_044232585.1 Ilumatobacteraceae bacterium | reverse complement strand
TTGGTCGTGCATGGGCAGCAGTTCGTGAAGACGAAGATGCAGCCGAACTCATGGGTGTCGACACCTTTAAGTTCAAGTTGTGGGCATTTGCAATTGGCGCAGCAATCGGTGGCATTGCCGGCTCGCTGTACGCATCAAAAGTCGGATTCATTAACCCAGACAACTTCCAGTTGCAACTGTCGATCCTGTTCCTTGCTGCCGTTGTTCTTGGTGGTACGGGCAGCATGTACGGCGTCATCATGGGTGGTTTCTTGGTCGCCTGGATTCCTGAACGTTTCCGCGGTTTCGCTACGCGCCGTTACTTTGTATTCGGAGTTGTGCTCGTGCTGGTGATGGTTTTCCGTCCGCAAGGAATCATTCCTCGTCGTGGTGCTGCTGCGGGTATTGCCCAGAAGGGAGAACAAGATGTCTGACGTACTTCTCAGTGTTGATCAAGTAACCATGCAGTTTGGTGGCGTTACCGCACTTGACAATGTTTCTCTTCATATCAACAAGGGCGAGATCCTTGGTCTCATCGGCCCGAATGGTGCCGGAAAGACCACGTGCTTCAACGTAATCACAGGTGTGTATGCACCAACTAGTGGCACCGTTACATTTGATGACAAGTCATTACTTGGTCTGAAGCGTTTCCAAATCACGAAGCGTGGAATCGCGCGCACCTTCCAGAACATTCGACTCTTTCCTGATATGTCAGCGGTTGAAAACGTGATGGTGGGTGTTGATGCTCACAGTAAGACCAGTGTGGTCGGTGCAATCCTCGGTATTCCTAGAAGCCGTCGTGAAGAATCTGAAAGCCGCGAACGTGCTCATGAACTCTTGAAGTTCATCGGTATTGATGCATACGCAGAAGTGGCTGCTCGAAATTTGCCATACGGCCATCAGCGTCGTCTTGAAATTGCCCGCGCACTCGGAACTAATCCGAAGCTTCTCTGCCTTGACGAACCTGCAGCTGGTTTTAACCCTGCAGAAAAGCAAGAACTGAACGAACTCATTCTGAATATTCGTAATCAGGGTTACACAGTGTTACTCATCGAACACGACATGAACGTTGTTATGAAAATTAGTGACCGCATTGCTGTTCTTGACTTTGGTCGAAAGATTGCCGAAGGGTTGCCGCATGAAGTACGTGACAACCCAGATGTAATCGCTGCTTATCTAGGAGTACCAGACGATGCTGCTTGAGGTACAAGATCTCCATGTGTTCTACGGCAAGATTGAAGCCATTAAGGGCATCTCCTTCAATGTGAATGAAGGCGAAATTGTTTCGCTCATTGGTGCAAACGGTGCCGGTAAGACCACAACATTGCGCACCATCTCAGGTGTTCGTCCTGTTGCACAGGGTCGCGTGCTGTTCGAAGGAACCGACATCACCAACATGGCTTCACATGATCGTGTGAAGTTAGGTATTTGCCAAGCTCCTGAAGGTCGCGGAATTTTCCCTGGTATGACAGTGCGTGAGAACTTGGAAATGGGCACGTACGTTCGTGGCTACAAGAGCGACACTAAGGCTGCAGACCTAGAGCATGTGGTCCATTTGTTTCCGCGTCTTGGTGAGCGTATGACTCAGCTGGGCGGCACATTGTCCGGCGGTGAACAGCAGATGCTTGCAATTGGTCGTGCACTCATGAGCCGTCCTCGCCTCATGTTGCTTGATGAACCTTCAATGGGTCTTGCACCAATGCTTATCGCACAAATCTTTACCATTGTGAAGCAAATCAACTCCGAAGGTATTTCTGTGTTGATGGTGGAACAGAATGCAACCCAAGCCCTACGTACCGCACATCGTGGATACGTATTGGAAACTGGTTATGTGGTTAAGACCGGTACAGGTAATGACCTGCTGGTAGACCCGGCAGTTCGCGCCGCATACCTCGGCGGCTAATTCACATCTCGTTCTAGACGAGTGAGATAACGCTTCACCGCGTTCGCGCTCTCCTTACGCCACAGGTTGACCGGTGTTCCTGAAGCATCCTTGTTGATTGACGCAATCAGTGGATCAAAGATCTCGTGTTGCGCTGTAAGAAATGAAGCGAGGGGCAATTCCATCTTCTCTCGCAACATAACTTTCAGCACCAACTCGGTTCTCACATCACGTAAGTGAGTCACAGGGGAGTCCAGCCATTGCATAGTCATGCGCTTGCCGGCTGCAGTGGGGGAGATGATCACTTTGTCGCCGCCGCCACCATCTTTCGGTGTAGCCCGCTTCACAAGGCCATCTTCTACCAAGGTGTCAATTGCTCGGTAGACCAATTGACGAGACAGCGTCCAAGCATGCCCAATGTCGCCGGTAGGGGACAGTTGTTCATGAATTGCCCAGCCATGACGAGGCGTGAGAACCACCAATGCCAATACAACATTGCGAGCTAACTGAGCATCCTGGCGGGCCATACAGAAACCTTACCTCCGTTGATGAAGTAGTCAAATATTGACTACTATTACAGGGTGCGTTTACGTCTGTTGTTGCCTTTCTTGCTTCTTGGCATGTCGGCATGTGGTTCTTCCTCTGCCGACAAATCTTTGGCCTCAACTCCGAAGTCCTGTTCTGATGAGTCTCTAAAGGGTTCAATTGTTGTACTGGCTGCAAGTTCTATGGCTCCCGTATTTACTGAAGCCGAAGAACAATTTCTTACAGATCATCCGTGCGTAACCAATGTGTCGTTTAGTTACGGCTCGTCTGCCACGCTTGCCGCACAAATTGTAAATGGCTCACCTGCAGATGTGTTTGTCTCTGCAAGTGAAAAGACAATGAACACCGTTTCAAGTTCTGGAAGCACCGTCAACACAACACTCTTCGCAAGGAACAGCGGCGAGATCATGGTGAACACTGCATCGCGTTTCGCCGACACAGTAACGAGCCTTGCAAGCCTTTCAAAGTCTTCCAACCCGGGAATCAAAGTTGGGTTGTGTGTAACAACTGCGCCGTGTGGCGCCCTCGCAGATTCCATTCTTGAGAAAGCAGGAATATCCCGTACAGCGATAGGAGATACGGAGTCACCATCTGTTGAAGATCTGGTCAGCAAGATTGAGATGGGCGAGCTTGATGCTGGCATCGTGTTTCACAGCGATTGTGTGTATGCACATAATCAGAAGTCTTCTCAGTGCATCACCATTCCTTCAGACGTGAATGCATCTACCAGTTACTACGTTGCGGCTTTGAATAGTCGAGCCGTATCCCAGCAGTTTGCTGACTTCATTAGCAGTACAAGTTTCATTGGAATTCTGCAATCAAAGTACGGATTTCTAGCGCCGTGACATCTCAACGCGTTTCTCCAGCCCTAAAAGTCGTTGCACTCATTGCTGCGATTTTTGTAGCGCTTCCACTGTTATCAATTTTTGTACGTGTGCCATGGTCTGACTTGGGTGACATGTTGTCCCAGGCGTCCACCAGAGATGCACTATTGATCTCACTGCAGACATCAATCATTGCGGCCGTAATCTCTTGCCTTTTTGGTGTGCCGTTGGCGTGGCTGTTGGCTCGTTCAGAATCACGTGGCCTCTCAGCATTACGAGTTGTTTGTATTACGCCCATGGTTCTCCCACCAGTAGTTGGCGGTATCGCCTTGCTCACTGCATTCGGACGGCAGGGGATTGTCGGACAGTATTTGTATGACTGGTTCAATATCTCGTTGCCGTTCACTCGAACCGCAGTTGTTATGGCTCAAGTATTTGTTGCAATGCCGTTCTTGGTTCTGGCCGTTGAAGCTGCATTTCGTCAAAACGACAGGGGGCTAGAAGATGCAGCACGCACGATGGGAGCATCTCCGAGTCGTGTGTTCTTCACAATTGGAATCCCGGCGGCACGGCCAGCAATCATTGCGGGTCTTGCTCTTGCATGGGCACGATCTCTTGGCGAGTTTGGCGCATCAATAACATTTGCTGGCAGTTTTCCTGGCCGCACGCAAACACTTCCGATGGCTGTGTACGAATTGGTGTCGGTTGATTACCGCTTGTCATTGGTGTTGTCGTTGGTTCTGATTTTCATTTCAGTAGGCGTATTAGCTGCGATGCGTGATCGATGGATGGCGGGCTGATGAGTATTTCTCTTAATGGTTCCGTGGGCAGAGGAGACTTTGAGCGCTCATTTGATTTCACTATTGCTGACGGAGAAGTCTTAGCGATTACTGGTCCGAACGGTTCTGGTAAATCAACTGTCATTCACACCATTGCTGGTCTGGTTCCGTTACGAAGCGGACACGTGGAATCAGACGGCGCAATGTGGGATACACCGGATTCAAAACAATGGGTTGCACCAGAGAACAGAACATGTGCAGTGGTGTTCCAGGACCTTCGACTCTTTCCACACATGAATGTGATGTCGAACGTTGCATACGGTCTTCGTGCTCGCGGAGTGAATAAGGACGAAGCAATAGAGCGCTCACAAAAAATGTTGACGCGCGTCGGATTGACATCATTTGATAAACGATTGCCGTATGATCTCAGTGGTGGTGAACGCCAGCGTGTTGCACTCGCTCGTGCTCTCGTTCTTGAACCACGAGTGTTGCTTCTTGATGAGCCGCTCTCGGCTGTCGACAGCGCCTCGCGTGCCGCCCTGCGCGAGCTATTGCCAGAGGTCCTTGGCAGCTTCGCCGGTGCCACGATTCTGGTCACCCATGACCTGGGGGACGTCGAAGCCATGGCAACGGCCAATCTCAGCCTGAACTAGCCCATAAATCACCAAAATCTGACCCTTCGTTCACCTTGTGTTCATGAAGTAGTGGTTTTGGGTTCACGGGGCCCTGCGAGCATTACGGGGTGCAAACGGCGACCCCTGAGAAACGTGCAATTGAAAACAATCTCACTCGAGTAGACAAGGTCTTCCAGTCTTCAGTAACGGCCGGAGCTTTTGTATCAATGGTGGTTCTTGCAGCCATTGGCGGATTTTTGCTGTATCGGGGCTTTGAAATTTTCAAGGACTTCGGCTTCTCATTTATTACTGGTTCTAAGTGGGATATTGGTAATCCCGAAGACACCAGCACTGCAATTCTTGGGATCGGCGCGATGCTTTTCGGCTCTGTTCTCACGGCCATCATCGCGGTTCTAATTTCAGTGCCTTTTGCTGTTGCAACTGCACTGTTGATCGAGTTCTATATTCCCAATTGGTTCAAGACAATTCTTGTTTCGATTCTTGATCTAGTGGCTGCGTTACCGTCCGTTGTATTTGGTATTTGGGGTTACGCAGTGCTTCTACCTTTGGTCGAGAGTTGGTCAAAAACTCTCGAGCACTATCTGGGTTGGATTCCAATCTTTAACGTTCCATCAGGAATCTTTGGTCGCTCGCCGTTACTTGCCGGCCTACTTCTAGCGCTAATGATTGTCCCTATCATCACATCAGTAGCGCGTGAGGTCTACAGCCAAGCTCCTCGTGAACTCGTCGATGCTGCATCGGCTTTAGGCAGTACTCGTTGGGGCGCTTTGCGTGCCGTGGTTCTTCCATTTGGACGAAGTGGTCTTGTTGGCGGAACAATGTTGGGTCTTGGGCGCGCCTTAGGCGAGACAGTGGCTGTGTACCTGACACTGAATCTAGTTTTCGAAGTCAACTTCAAGATCCTTGCGAGTGCCGGCGGCAATGTCGCATCTTTGATTGCCACAAAATTTGGTGAAGCAACTGAATACGAACTTAAAGCATTGATGGCAGCTGGGCTTGTTCTGTTCTTGGTGACGTTGCTCGTTAACTTCGGAGCAACGATGATCGTCAATAAGTCGAGGAAAATTGTATGAGTGTTGTGATTGAGACATCGATACCCACTCCGATTAGGCCATGGCGTAATTCAAAAGCCACGGGGCTGCGGAATCTAGTTTCGTTAACGTTGGCGCTGGTTTGTGGTGGATTAGTAGTTCAAGTCACAGGCTTGAGTGGGTATTTAGGACTTTTCCTGGTCGTGGGCATTTTGATGCCTGTATTTGTTGGCCTTTTGAACCTGAAACGTGGTGCAAACGTAGTTATCGACCGCCTTGCATCCGCGGTAATCGCCGTTGCATTCGTAGCCGTGACTATTCCGTGGTTCTCTATCTTCTTTACAGTATTTCAAAAGGGTTCTGAAGCTTTTCACTCCTCGTATCTCACTGATGACATGAGAATCACTCCATCAGGTGATGACTTGCAGTACGGCGGAATCGCACATGCGATTGTCGGAACAATGTTGATGGTTCTCGTTGCCACCGTCATCTCCGTGCCGTTTGGAATCATCGCTGCTGTTTACATCGTTGAAGTAAAAGGCCGCTTTGCGGGCCTCATCAGATTCCTAGTTCAGGCAATGAGTGGAGTGCCATCGATTGTGGCTGGTCTGTTTGTCTATTCAACCGTCGTAATATTCTTCGGTGGTTTCAGTGCTTGGGCAGGTGCCGTCGCGTTGAGCATTCTCATGCTTCCGACAGTTGCCCGTACTTCAGAGGAAGTATTGAAATTGGTGTCGGTTGATCTACGCACGTCGAGTGCAGCACTCGGCGCGACTCAGGCTCGCACAGTGTTCACCGTCGTGATACCGACAGTGGCGTCAGGTTTGATTACAGCCGCCGTGCTTGGTGTAGCGCGAGTTGTGGGCGAGACCGCCCCCCTGATTCTTACTTCCTCATATTTCGTTGCAACAAGTACAAACCTGAACGAACCAATTGCAAGTTTGCCAATCTACATTTTCTCAAGTCTTGGGTTGGGCGATCAAAATGCCACTGCTCGTGCTTGGGGTGGCGCACTGGTGCTGCTCGGATTGGTCTTTTTCTTCTTCCTTCTCACCCGACTCTTTAGTTCCCGAATCAAGCGAAAGTAATATGATGGATAACAATCAGATTGAAAGCCAAGTTAGCGACACAACTCGCCCCCACATCACAGCTAAGGTCGAGATTCCGGAGCAGCGAAGTAAACTACACACTGAAGATTTGCAGGTCGACAAAATGGTGAAGTCAGAATCAGGACTTGAAACACGAAATGTGCACGCGTGGTTCGACAAGCATCATGCATTGGCAGACATCTCGTTACATTTCCCAAAGAACACAGTGACAGGTCTTATCGGTCCTTCTGGTTGCGGTAAGTCAACTTTCCTTCGTCTCCTCAATCGCATGCATGAGTTCATCCCAAGAGCTGCAATGGCTGGTGAAGTTCTCTTCGCTGGTAACGATATTTATGCACCTGGCGTAAACCCAATTGATATTCGTCGCCGAATCGGAATGGTGTTTCAGAAGCCAAACCCATTTCCTGCCATGAACATTGGCGAGAACGTTGTAGCTGGGTTGAAGCTGTCACGTGTCAAGACATCAAACAAAGATGCCTTGATTGAAGATTGCCTCACACGGGCCGGGCTTTGGAAAGAAGTCAAAGACAGGCTTGGTTCTGCCGGTGGGTCGCTTTCGGGTGGCCAGCAACAGCGTTTGTGTATCGCGCGCGCGTTGGCTCTTAACCCTGAAGTCTTGTTGTTGGATGAGCCATGCTCAGCCCTCGACCCGGGCTCAACACTTCGAGTGGAAGAAACAATTGTTCAGTTGTCTGCGTCAATGACCATCGTCATTGTTACCCACAACATGCAACAAGCCGCTCGCGTTAGTGATTATTGTGCTTTCTTCCTTTCAGATGGTGGCCCAGGTAAACTTGTTGAAGCAGATCTCACTACAAACATCTTCTCTAACCCATCTGATACGCGAACTGCTGATTACGTGCAAGGCCGCTTCGGCTGACCAGTTAACTCATTGTTAATCTTCTGTACCCTCGGGGTTTGGTGATTCGATACATGCCTGTTAAGAGGCCTACTTATGCTCTGGGGAGGGAATAAGTAATGCCCTATCTAAACAGGAGAAAAAATGAAATTACGACAGAAGGCTGCAATAGCAATTGCGGCAATCTCACTCGCAAGTGTTGCTGGCGTAGGCCAAGCCAATGCTGCGTCAATCGGCGGCGGCGGAGCAAGCTTCCTTGCCAACATGATGGATATCTGTGCTGCTCAATACAACCGCAACACTCAGTTCAATACCGCAGCAGACGTGTTCACTTATGCTTCAGTCGGATCTAGCTCTGGTAGAAGTGGTTTTGCAAGTGGAACCTACAAATTTGGTGGGTCTGAGTCCGCTTACACTTCAGGTGCCCCAGCTGGATTGGTATACGTTCCTCTCGTTGGTGGTGCAATCGCAATCGGTTACCGTCTCGATGGAATTTCTCCTGCAGGTGCAACTGTACGTCTCCCAGGTGAACTTGTCGCAAAAATCTTTGCTGGCCAGATCACAAAGTGGAGTGACCCAGCTATTGCAGCTGCAAACAAGGCAACAACTGTTGCTAAGAACCTGAAGGCAACCAAAGATGGCGTAACAGTTTCTGTTGCAAAGAAAGCTTCAAACGTTGAGTTCGCAGTGTCAATGACACCAGCTGCAGCAAAGAAGTACAAGAATGCAAAGGTAACCATTTCTGCAGCAGTGCTTGGTGGAGAGACAAAGAGCATCTACTCAGCAAAGTCGGCTGCAAAGCTTTCAAAGAAAGTTGCATATGCTGCAAACACCGTGTACACGGTTAAGGCTGGAAAGACACTTGTTGGAACACTTGCAACAGAAGCTGCAAAAGATGGTGAGACAATTACGTTCCCGGATACACCAATTCGCGTTGTGCATCGCAGCGACGGATCAGGTACCACGAACAACTTCGTCAACTTTTTGAACAAGACATTCCCTGCAATCTGGACAAAGCCAACTAGCGATACTTTCTCAACTGGTTTTCCAACCACATTGCCGACAGATGGTTCATTCCAGTCTGCCCGTGGTAACGAAGGACTTGCTAACTATGTTCGTGACAACAATGGTTCAATCACATATGCAGAATTGTCATTCCTCGAGGAGCGTGGCGTGAAAGCTGCTGCAGTAAGCAACCCAGCTGGCAAGTATGTTTTGCCATCACCAACTGCTTCAGCAGTATGGCTTGATGCCGCTGCTGTTGATGCAGCAGGTCTTGTCACTCAGGACTACACAGCAAAAGCTGCAGATGCGTACCCAATCAATGCGGTTTCGTACGGTTTGTCAACAACAGCAGTTTCGGCAACGAATGCTTCTGTTAAGTCGTTCTTCTCATACTTCTTGAACCAATGTGTTCCTAAGAATGGTGCCGGAGCTGGTTACACCCCGCTTACCGGTGCAATCCTTACAAAGGCACTTGCTCAAGTAGCAAAAGTCAACGCAGGCTGATTTAGTTCACCCCCGAACGACCGTAAAGGGCCCGGTGCGAAAGCACCGGGCCCTTTTGGCATTCTGAGGCAGAATAGAGATATGGCAACTATTCGCATCGTGAACCCAGCAACCGGAAACCTCGAAGGAGAAGTACCGAACCACACGGTGGCGCAGTGCCTAGAGGCTGCTCAGAAGGCCAATGACGCCTTCGTTACCTGGCGCACCACATTTCCTCGTCAACGCGCTGAGATCCTGCGTCGCGCCTTTGAGATCATGATTACCGAGCAAGAGCAGCTGGCCACCCTGATCGTGCGTGAGAACGGCAAAGTTCTGTCTGATGCCCGTGCAGAAGTGGCGTACGCAGCTGAGTTCTTTCGCTGGTTCAGCGAAGAGGCTGTACGCATCGATGGAGACCTACGTCAGGCGCCGAACGGCACCAATTGGTTAGCCGTTACTCGTGAACCTGTGGGTGTTGCCCTGTGCATCACCCCGTGGAATTTCCCTGCTGCCATGGCAACTCGCAAGATAGGGCCAGCACTGGCAGCGGGCTGCACTGTGCTGTTGAAGGCGGCGCATGAAACGCCCATGACGGCCTATGCAATTGCAGACATTCTGAAACGCGCGGGGTTGCCAGATGGCGTTGTGCAAGTGCTTACTCCAGACCCACCAGGGGATGCTGTACAGGCGTTGTTGTCGTCTGGTCTTGTGCGCAAGTTGTCATTCACAGGTAGCACGCGAGTGGGTTCTGTATTGCTTGCGCAAGCCGCAGAGAAGATTGTGAACTGTTCAATGGAACTGGGTGGCAATGGTCCGTTCATTGTGTGTGATGATGCAGATATTGACGCGGCTGTTGACGGCGCAATGATTGCAAAAATGCGTAACGGCGGAGCAGCGTGTACCGCAGCAAATAGGTTCTATGTGCAGTCGTCAGTGCTTGATGAATTCACGTCAAAGTTCACTGCGCGCATGTCGGCGTTGGTACTTGGTAACGGACTGGATGCAACGACAACTCTGGGGCCGCTTGTTAGTTCAGCTCAACAAAAGCGTGTTGTCGAACTTGTGGAGCGTGCAATTGCTGACGGCGCAACAGCAATCTGTGGCGGCACCGCAACATCAGCACCAATGCATGGGTATGCCGCAACAGTTTTAACCGGCGTTAAGCAGGACCATTACATCGTGCAACAAGAAGTTTTTGGGCCCGTTGCACCAATCATCGAGGTATCAAATATTGAAGATTCAATTCCTTTGTATAACGCTGTTGATCACGGGCTGGTGTCATACATCTACACACGGAATCATGGCCGTGGTATGCGAATTGCTAACGCTTTGGAAACAGGAATGGTGGGGCTCAATCGTGGTTTGGTGTCAGACCCTGCAGCGCCGTTCGGCGGAGTGAAACAGTCCGGCCTTGGTCGAGAAGGTGGTCACGATGGCCTCCTTGCATTTATGGAAACGAAGTACGTGTCCACCGAATGGTGAAACTTGGCTGAGTCTCTAGCCACGATGCATTTGGCATAGTAATGTCGCATGGGTGAGCGACCAGAAAACTGATACTCAGAACGCATGGCTGTCTCCTGAGGACATCGCACAGGTTCGTAACCAAGTTCCCATCATCTATGTCGATGCGGTGCCAGTGCGGGTTAACCCTGATGGTGAAGTCACCCATATCGGAATGCTCTTGCGCCAAGCCGCTGACGGCAGCATCAGCCGCATGGTCGTGTCTGGCCGCGTGATGTTGAATGAGCGCATCCGTGATGCTCTGATGCGCCACCTCGAGAAAGACCTTGGTCCATTGGCTTTGCCTCGCGTTCCGCCAGAGCCAGCACCATTCACCGTGATTGAGTACTTCCAAGACCCATCTGTCTCAGGGTTTTATGATCCACGGCATCATGCGGTCAGCTTGGCGTATGTGGTTCCCGTGACAGGAGAGTGCCAGCCAAGCCAGCAAGCTCTCGACCTTGCGTGGTTCACTCCGAAGGAAGCTGTGAGCGACAAAGTAATTCGCGAAATGACAAGCGGTCACGACCGTCTGATTCGTTTAGCGCTTGCCTCTGTCGGTCAACTTCCCTGAACTAGATTTGGTGTGTGCCAGAGGGCGACACCAACTATCGAGCAGCCGCAGCGCTGCGTACGGCATTAGTGGGGAAAACTATCTCCCGATTTGAGGCGTCTCATCTTGATGGCCCAGTTCCACAATTAGGTTCAGCCGTTGAAAGTGTGACTAGTCACGGAAAATATGTTGAGCTCATTTTTGATGACGGCATTGTTCTGCATACAAAGATGGGTTTCCGCGGTAAGTGGAACCTGTATCACCGCGGACAGAAATGGCGCACACGTCGACATTTAGCGCGCGTCATTATTGAAACCGAAGAATGGGTTGCTGTTGCTTTCAGGGTCCCCACTGTTGAGACGTACCGTGAGTTTGATCAGACACGTCATCCGCGTGCCGGACGGCGTGGCCCAGACTTAACAAACCTCGAAGCAGATTTACACGAATGTGCTGCGCGTCTTTTTCATTACGACAAACCAAACACAACAGTTGCTGATGCAATGCTCGACTCTCGCGTAATGGGCGGAGTTGGCAATGTATACCGATGTGAAGTGTTGTGGGCGTGTGGCGTTCACCCGTGGGCAAAAGTATCTGAGGTTCCACAATCAACATGTCTTGATCTTGTGTTGACATCAGCTGCGCAATTGCGTGCGAATCAGTATTCACCGGTGCGAGTAACTACTCCTGATGTGCCGGGTGGTTTAGCTGTCTATGGCCGTAATGGTCAAAAGTGTGTTCGTTGCGGAGACGTGATTCGCTTAACAAAAATGGGCGAATCAGCACGATTGTTGTACTGGTGCCCAGGGTGCCAGGTGGGCTGCGAGCCGTACCCAGTGCGTGATGATTCAGACCCGATTGCACGCACCATGGATTCTCACCCAGCTGGGGCACAGTTCATCAGCGATATTCTTCGCCGTCGTCCTGCTTCGTAGTTTTAGGCGCGACCTAAAATTCGGTCAACAGCAATTTCAATTGCTACTCGGTCTTCACGTTCTTTTGGATCTCGGTAACGAGCCGCATAGCCCGCTACTGCAGCAGCAACACGTACGGGGTCAGTTGTTCCGCTGACTGTACCTTCAAGGCTAAGCCACCTGCCACCATCTACTTGTGAAACAACAGCTCGTCCACCGCGCAATGCATTCTTGTATTTCACAGATGATGGAAATGTAATCACGCGCACAATATGCAATTCGGCATCATAAGAAAACCCAACAGGAACTACATGTGGAGAACCGTCAGAGCGCAGAGTTGTGAGTGATGCAAGATGGTACTCGCTGAGAAACGCCAGCATCTCTTCAGTGACTAGTGGTGCTGTACTCATAATCAGTTCGTGTTCAGTGCGTCAAGAATGTTGACGCGGGTCGCACGCCATGCTGGGTAGATAGCGGCAAAGAGTCCCACGATGAACGACATAATCATGATGACGATTGTTGGGCCAACAGGCAGTTTGAACGAAGTAAGACCTTGGTCCTTCAGTGCAAACACAATCACCCAGCCGAGGCCAATACCAAGAATGATTCCGAGTACGGCTCCCAGTAGTGAAGTGATGACGCTTTCCCAACGCACCGTTGTACGCACTTGAGACCGAGTCATTCCGACCGCACGGAGAAGTGCAAGTTCTCGCTGGCGTTCAAACACACTGAGAAGCAACGTAATGATGATGCCGACAATTGAGATGATGACAGACAACATCAGCAATCCGTAGATGAGCCCGAGTAGCTGGTTTACTTGTCCTGACTGCTTATTGATGTATTCCTGCTTCGTCAACAGTTCGCCTTGACCGTATTTCTTCACGGCCGCATCGAGCGCGGCAAATGCCTCAGCTTTGTCTACGCCTTCCTTTGTCTGAATGTAGACACCGACATCGAACATGATGATGGCTGAACCCTCTACAAGAGCACTGTTGGCGATGTAGTTACCAATCTCATCATTTACGAAAAAGCCAGCAACCTTCAGTGGACGTGTTGAGCCATCACCAAAGGTTGTTTGCAGAACAGACCCGAGTGCAATGTTCTTCTTCTTTGCGGTCTTTTCTGAAACAAAGATGTCTGAAGTCGTCAGATCCGAATATGTTGCATTAATGAGACCGATGTCCCATAGGCCCTCAATGGTTTTTGGTGTAATTGTGGTGAGGTATTGGCCATTGTCTTCAATCTTGACGGTAAGAAATCCGAAGCCAGTTGCTTTCTCTACTTGCGGCATTTTGTTCAGATCAACTGCTAGCGACGGACTAAGTCCACCGAATCCTCTGGCATCAGTACTGATTGCGTAGTCACCCTTAAATTGAGCAGTAAAGACATCATCAATCTGGCCTTTAATTGATGCTGCAAGTGCAGTGACCGCGGTAACCAGTGCTACACCGATTAGTACTGGAGATGCAGTACGTGATGTGCGCTTTGGGTTGCGGGCAGAGTTCTGGCGCGCCATTACTCCGGTAACGCCGCGGAAGCGAGCAGCAGGTCTTCCGAGGAACATAGCTACGGGTCGAGCAATGATCGGCCCCAAAACTATTGTCCCAATGAATACGAACAAGATGCCGATTCCTAGGTAGTTGTTACTAGCTCCCATGACAACGGCGACAATTATTGCAAGACCAAGTGCAATAGATATCAGGCCCGTGTACAGACGCTTACGGCCTGGTTCAGCAATCTCCAGTGCAGTTGCACGCATGGCCGCTAGCGGCGGAACTTTGCCAGCTCGTCGTGCAGGCAAGATGGCTGAGAGCACTGTGACAATCAAGCCAATAATGATGGTTGAAGTGACAGTGTTTTGTGACAAGACAAGTCCGCCACTTGGAATATCAATATTGACGGTGCGTAAGAGTGCACTGAGGCCAGCAGACAAACCGATTCCGGCTACAAGACCAATAACGGAACCAAGAAGGCCAACCACGGTTGCTTCAATCAACATTGCACGGGTGATTTGTTTACGGCTAGCACCGATAGCACGTAACAAGGCGTTCTCACGTTGACGTTGTGCGGCGCTGATGGAAAAGACGTTGTAAATTACGAAGCATCCGACGCCAAGGGCTATGAAACTAAAAGTACTCAGCAAGATGCCGAAGAAATCGAGTGCAGAACCAATTTGATCTTGTGTCTCTAGAGTTATCTCAGCACCTGTGAGGGTTTCTGTTTTCGAAGTTGTTGGCAGTGCATCCTGAATTGCTTTTGACAGTTCTTCGTCTGAGACAGATCCGTCTCCGCTTACAAGAATTGCGTCAATAAAGCCAGGTTTTGTGAGAAATTCAGCTGCGGTCACTGAATCGAATAAAGCAAATGTGGCGCCACCTGGGGAACGAACATCTCCGTATGAAGCAATACCAACCAGAGTGAATTCACGGCTGCCAGATTGCGCCACCACTTTTACAGTGTCACCAAGTTCGTACTTTCCGGCTTTCGCCGACGCTTCGTCAATGACTACTTCGGTTGGACCATTCGGCCAGTCTCCTTTTGCAGTGCTCCATAGGGCACCTGCAAATTCTTCACCGATACTGCCGAATGTTGGCGGGCCTTGACCGTCTGAACCAATTGGCTTGCCATCTTTTCCGATGATGCGCGCGAATGCCTGAATATCAGGAGAAGCGTCTCTGACACCTGGCACTTTCTCAACTATTGAAACCAGGTCTGCAGAAATACGTTGGCGCTCTTCTTGGCCGAAGTCGGCGTCAATCACTTGTGTTGATCGAACATAGGCATCAACATTCTTGAACACATCAGAAAACAAGTTGTCGAATGTGCGGTTCAAGGTGTCAGAAAATACTGACGTACCCGCCAAGAAGGAAGTGCCGAGAATGACGGCAAGTGATGTGAGTATCAGGCGGGCTTTTCTACCCAAAATGCCCTTGAGTGCAATTCGAAACACGACTTAGTGTCCGATGCTCTTCATGAGGTCAAGAACGCGATCGGCTGTTGGCTCTGTCATTTCGTTGACAATGTGGCCGTCGGCCAAAAAGATGATGCGGTCTGCATAAGCGGCAGCAACAGGGTCATGTGTCACCATCACGATTGTTTGACCAAGATCGTCAACAGCTTTGCGCATGAAGGTGAGAATTTCGGCACCAGTAATGGAGTCAAGGTTTCCGGTTGGTTCATCCGCAAAAATAATGCGCGGCCGCGATGCAAGTGCACGCGCAACGGCAACACGCTGTTGTTGTCCACCAGATAGCTCGCTTGGACGATGTGTAAGACGATCTTGCAGGTGAACAGTGTCAATGACTTTTTGAATCCACGCTTCATCGCCTTTATTGTTTCCCAACATCAACGGAAGGCGAATGTTCTCATTAGCTGTCAAGGTGGGCACAAGGTTGAACGACTGAAATACGAAGCCAATCTTTTCGCGACGAAGTTCAGTGAGTTCCTTATCTTTCAGTGTGGACAAGTCAGTTCCGTCAATAATTGCCGAGCCTGATGACAGTTCGTCAAGGCCAGCTATGCAATGCATCAGTGTTGATTTACCTGAACCGCTCGGGCCCATGATTGCTGTGAATTGACCTTCGTAGAAGTCAACTGAAACATCACGAAGTGCGTACACGGCGTCATCGCCGGAGCCGTACACCTTTGTTGCAGAGGTGGTGGAAGCAGCGACTGTTGTTGTCTGGGGGGTCATTACCCCATGTTACTAAGGCAGTTTTACTTAGGTTGTGCAAGAACGCGAAGATATGGCTTCACGGTCTTCCAACCCTGTGGGAACAGGGTTTTTGCATCTTCATCAGAAACTGCAGCACCAATAATGACGTCGCCGCCATTCACCCAGTTAGCTGGTGTTGCGACCTTGAATTTGGCCGTCAATTGCAACGAGTCAATTACGCGAAGGATCTCATCGAAGTTGCGACCAGTTGATGCTGGGTAGGTGAGTGACAACTTGATTTTCTTGTCTGGCCCAATAATGAATACTGAACGAACGGTCATTGTGTCGCTTGCATTTGGGTGAATCATTTCGTACAGATCAGAGACTTTCTTGTCTCCGTCACCGATCATCGGGAAGTTCACTGGTGTGCCCTGAGTCTCAGCAATATCTGCTTCCCACTTCACGTGGCTGTCAACTGGGTCAACAGAAAGACCGATTACCTTTACGTTGCGCTTGTCGAAATCTGGTTTGATGCGAGCGACATATCCAAGTTCTGTTGTGCAGACCGGTGTGAAGTCCTTCGGATGGCTAAAGAGAACGCCCCATGAGTCGCCCAACCACTCGTGGAAGCTGATAGTTCCCTGTGTGGTCTCTGCTGTGAAATCGGGTGCGGTGTCGCCTAAACGGACAGTCATTATGTTCTCCTTGAAGTAGGTGTCTACCCAAAGGATATGGGTGAAATTCCAAAACCCGACAACTTTGGTCGGGAATTACTATCAGCGAGTGAGAAGTCCCATTTCAGCTACCTCAAGGGCCACCATGTGTGACGACAGATCTATGACTGACTGAATCTGGCTCTCGAGATCTGTGCCGGGAGGGACCTTGTTCGGAAGGGGTCCGTCAATGACCAAAGTGGCAAGGCCATGAGAGAGTGACCACAACATGGCGGCAAAGGTGAATGCCTTGTTTGTGTCAATTTCCGGGCCCGTGATGCGCGAGACCATTAGTCGCAATTCTTCGAATGCATAATCCGCCGCGGTCTGCGTTGATGCATGAGTAGAGACTCCGCAAATGTCATTTCGAAACATCACACGGAAATGTCCAACATGTTCGCGTGCAAAGTTCAAATAGGCAATGAAACCAGCCTTTGCTGCCGGCATTTCGGTCTCATGCACATCTCGAAATGCTTGTGCCAATGCGGTAAAACCTTCTTCAGAAATCGCCGCCAAAATTCCACTGCGATCACCGAAGTAGTGGTACGGCGCCTGGTGGCTTACCCCGGCGCGTCGTGCTACTTCTCGCATCGAAAGTGATTCAGCGCCGTCCAATTCAATGATGGCAATGGCGGCGTCGAGCACGAGACGACGAACATCGCCATGTTGTTCGGATGGGGCGGGAACCATGCCCTCACAGTACAACTTGACAGTGTCAAGTACAACGACTAGACACTGTCAAGTGACTATTGATCAGAAAACTTATGACCGTCGTTGGTGGGTGCTTGGAGTACTTGCCATCAGTGTGTTCCTCGTCGTCGTAGACAACCTCATCGTGAACGTGGCTCTGCCCACTTTGCAAAGCGAATTGAATGCCACCACAACTTCCTTGCAATGGATAGTTGATTCGTACCCATTGGTTTTTGCAGGTTTACTTCTTGCCGGTGGTGGCCTCGGTGATCGTTTCGGTCGCAAAGGTGCGTTGCAAATTGGTCTTGTGTTGTTTGTGATCTGCAGCACGTTTGCAGCATTCGCAACCACTAGCAATCAACTGATTTTTTGGCGCGGCGCCATGGGCGTTGGTGCGGCTCTTGTTTTCCCCGCGACTCTTGCCATCCTCACAAACGTTTTTGTTGACCCGATAGAGCGCGCAAAAGCTATTGGCTTGTGGTCTGCAGTGTCAGGTATGGCAGTGGCGTTCGGTCCCATCGTCGGCGGCGCGCTGTTGCAGCATTACTGGTGGGGCTCAGTGTTTTTGGTCAATATTCCTATCGTTGCCATTGCGTTAGTCGCAGGAAAATTCCTTATTCCAAAATCGCGTGATGAGAATCCGCATCGCATTGACATTCCTGGTTTCATGTTGTCGATCATTGCTGTGGGAATGCTTGTTTTCACTGTGATTGAATCACCCGTCTGGGGTTGGGGTTCATTCAAATCAAATGCTGGTTTCGTGATTGCGGTTATTGCCTTTGCAGCCTTTATTTCAGCTGAAATGCGTAACAAAGAACCTTTACTTGACGTGCGTGTTTTCTCTAACCCCCGCCTTAGCGCTGCTGCAGGAAGCATCTTCGTAGCATTCTTCTGCCTCTTCGGTTTCACATTCTTAGTAACTCAGTATTTCCAATTTGTGTTGGGCTATGACACGTTGAAGTCAGGCATTCACACCATCCCATTTGCGATTGGTGCTGGTGTTACTGCGCCGTTTGCGGCACGTGCTGCTTTACGGTTTGGTACAAAGCGCATTGTTGCAATGGGGCTATTGAACATGGCAATTGGCCTCGCAATTGCAAGTCGAATGGATCAGCACTCTTCATACTGGGGTCACATAATCATCGGCATGGTCTTCATGGCTAATGGCCTTTCACTGGTGACATCACCAAGTACCGATGCAATTATGGGAACGCTGAATCGTGATAAAGCCGGTGTTGGCTCAGCCATCAACGATGTTGGTCGTGAAGTCGGTGGGACATTAGGTGTTGCAATCGTTGGTTCAGTGTTCGTCAGTCTGTACACGCCAAAACTTGCAAGTACTTTTGCTGGTATTCCGAACCTTGTTCAGAATCTTCCAGCTGGCGTCTATGAGATTGCTCAAAAGTCTGTTGGGGCCGCGTATCAAGTGGCGGGTAGATCGCCTGCTGCGATTCAAGGGCAAGTCCAAGAAGCAGTCAGTGATTCCTTTATCCATGGGTTCAGAACTGCGTGTGTAGTTGCCTCGGCGGTTGCTCTTGTTGGGTCTGTTATTGCCCTCGTTCTGCTGCCGTCGTCACCTGGAACTGACAAGGATTAAGTAATTCTTAGGTAACTCTGAACTCGCTCTGAGAGGGGCGCAAGTACGATAAGAGTCATGTCTGGCGCCCCAATTTCTACCGTTGTTATGGCGGGCGCCCCAGCGCGCGATGCGATTCTTGCCGGGCTTTCACAGCGAATTCAAAAGGCTGGTTCACCTCACATTGCGCTTGCCACTGTTCTGGTGGGAGACGATGCCCCCAGCCGCAAATATGTAGCCAGCAAGCACACTACTGCGCAATCAATCGGAATCGAATCAGTGCAAGTAGAACTTCCAGCAACTGCCACTCAAGCAGAACTAGAAGCCGCAGTATCTCGCTTGGCTAACGATCCGCGAGTCCATGGCATCTTGGTGCAACTGCCACTTCCTTCACACCTTGATACTGATGCAGTTCTGCGTCTTATCCCGGCAGATAAAGATGTTGATGGTCTCACGGAACAATCGCTGGGCCGCCTCGTTCGCGATGTGCCAGGGCATATCAGTTGTACGCCACTTGGCGTTTTGCGTTTGTTGCAGCATTACGGAATTACAACGAGCGGCAAACACGCAGTCGTGATTGGTCGTTCAACACTTGTGGGTCTTCCACTGTCTGTTTTGTTGGCACGCAAAGGTATTGACGCCACTGTCACGTTGGCGCATTCACGCACCGACAACCTCGCAGCAATATGCCAAACAGCAGACATTGTTATTTCTGCAACAGGTGTTGCGCGTTCGATCACTGCAGAACACATTGCAGCAGGTGCAACGGTAATTGATGTTGGTATCTCACGAACAGAAGCCGGAATCGTCGGCGATGTTGATGCGGCATCAGTTACAGGCATCGCTGGTGCACTCACACCGATGCCTGGGGGTACCGGCATCATGACAGTTGCTTGCCTTATGGAAAACACCGTCAATGCGGCAGCAATGCAAGGCGTTCACGTCTGATGCGTCGTCTTTCGGCAGCACTGACATTGCTGTTCTCTACGGTGATGACACTTGCCGTGCCGACAACTGTTCAAGCATCAAGTAGTGCACCAGAACCAGAAATGATTGCTCGTGCTATTGGCACACAAACAACTGGGCCATCTGGTTTTATGTCTCCGAATGATGTGATGCCGTGGGGGCTCGACCGAATTGATTCACGTACCGGCCGCGACAATTCGTTCACCTACACAACAGATGGTGCAGGTGTAAAGGCGTACGTTGTTGACTCCGGAGTCAACGCAGCGCATACTGCAGAATTTCAAAGTCGTGTGTTGCCCGGGTGGAGCTACCGCTCTCGAACGTCTGACCCGACTGGTGCGGCACTTGCTAGCTATAACCGTGCGCTTTCCGATTACAACACGAATCCAGCAAATGGCATTGCGCCGTGTGCATACGACTCGCGAGTCCATCAGTTCGTTCCGTCAACAGTTGATGGAACGCGCGAAGATGGCGATGTCGGCAGAGTTGATAATGATGGTCATGGCACGCACGTAGCTGGTGTAATCGGAGGACTCTCAACTGGTGTTGCCAAGGGCGTGACAATTGTGCCGGTGCGAGTGCTCGATTCTTGTGGCGCCGGCACTACAACCATGGTGTTAAGCGGGCTCAATTGGATTCTGGCTGATCACCAAGCGGGCGAAAAAGCAGTAGTGAACATGAGCATTGGTTTTGAAAGCACTGCAACCAGTATTGATACAGCCATCAAGAGCCTTCTTGCTGAAGGAATAGTGGTTGTTGCAGCATCGGGCAATGATGGTGGTTCGGCATGTGGCATTACACCTGCAGGTACTCAGGGCACCATCTCGGTAGGTGCATCAATGTCAAATGACGGTGAGCCTTCGTTTAGCAATTTCGGTGAATGCGTTGATATTTTTGCGCCTGGTCAATCCATTGTTTCAGCGTGGCCCAAGTATTTGTCAAGCACGAATACATACGTAGGCGAGACAGGAACATCTATGGCTGCGCCGCATGTTTCGGGTGCTGTTGCACGGTATCTGCAATCAGCAACGGTGACTTCGGCAACCCCGACTGAGGCATGGAATTGGCTCAAGACCAACGCAACATGCAACGCCATTACGTATTACAAGTCATCGATAACAGACACATCGCGCACTGCACTTGTAAAAACACCGAACCGATTGTTGGCGGTTGAAGCACCTGCAACAGTGCCATGTGCACCAAGTATCGTCACAGCAAAAGTCGCCAACAAAAGTTCTGTTGTCACGTGGGAAGAGGTGCCTGCCGCGAATGGATCGGCCATTACTGCTTACACAGCCACTGCAACACCGGGCGGTAGATCATGTTCGGTTCCATCTGGCACTACATGCACTATTACGGGACTTGTGAACAACACTGCGTACTCATTTGCGGTTACCGCCACTAATGGCATCGGAGCCGGAGCAGCGTCAACTGCGATATCGGGTACGCCGACGGGTCCACCAAGTCCGGTTACCAGCCTTGTTGCTGCAACTCAGAAAAATGCACTTGATGTGTCTTGGGTTCAAGCTGACGGAGATGGTGCTGGCATTACGTACACCGCAACTGCATCACCAGGTGGCGGAACATGCACTTCAACTGAAACTGCAATGACATCGTGCACAATTACGGGACTCATTAACGGAACTCAGTACACAGTCTCCGTCGTTGGAACAAATACATTCGGCACGGGAACTGAAGCAACAGCAACAGGACTCGCCGATGGAACACCAGAGGTCCCAGTCACCTCAATGTCAGTGGTGGGAAGCAAGTCCGTCACCGTGGCATGGCCCGCCGTTACCTCGTCAATTGGCGTTACATATGTTGTGACCTCGACGCCTGGCAATTTGACGTGCACTACAACGGAGACATCATGTGTTGTTTCCGGACTCAAAAATGGTGTGAATTACACATTCGCTATCACTACGAAAACAGCGACTGGTCAGGTCGCTACAGCAGCATTACAACTGACAGCCCGTCCCGGTTTCACAGTAAAGAAATCAACAGTGAAGAAGAACTCGAATACGACGCTTACCTGGCTCATTTCGTCAGTATCAACAGGGAAGAAGACCTGGAGCGAATCTGGTCCATGCTCCATAGTCGGCACGAAACTGAAGGCCCCCAAGGCCGCCGCCTCGTGTGTGGTCACCCTAAAGGTTGCAAAAAAGGGCAAATACCCAGCCATGTCAACCAGACTGCGCGTCACGGTCAAGTAGCAAGAGTGGCTAAACTTCTGATACCCTAGGG
>JBIILS010000069.1:0-6471 GCA_044232585.1 Ilumatobacteraceae bacterium | reverse complement strand
CTGCTGGTCCACCCAATGGTCGAGAACGCCCGTTGACGTCGATGACGCCGTCTGGAGTAGAGATCATGCAAATCTCCACACTGTGAAACGGGCTTGTCATGCCCACAGTGTACGAACACTGCGAGTTGGCCGTGTCTGGCGTGGCAATCTATGGAATGACCGATACCGCTAATCGCACCGTATTTCGTACCTGCCCGCTCTGTGAGGCCACATGTGGCCTAGAGATTTCAGTGAACCCGCAAGAACAAATCGTGCGAATTCGCGGCGACCAGAAAGACGTGTTCAGTCATGGCTTCATTTGTCCGAAGGGCAGCACGCTGAAGCAGTTACACGAAGACCCGGACCGGTTGCGGATGCCAATGGTGAAGCGTGATGGGAAACATGTCGAAGTGTCGTGGGATGAAGCCTGGAAAGTTGTGGCTGAAGGTTTTACTGGCGTAATCGAACGACACGGTCGTGGAGCCCTCTCTGCGTATCTGGGAAATCCGAATGCCCACAACTTGGGGCCGCAATTGTTCAGCGCCGCAATGCTTCGTTCAATGGGGACACGCAATGTATTTAGTGCGTCAACTGTTGATCAAGTTCCAAAGCATGTGACAGGTGGATACATGTTTGGTACTGCGCAAAGTATTTCTGTGCCAGACCTTGACCACACTGATTATTTGATG
Source organism: Ilumatobacteraceae bacterium (assembly GCA_044232585.1). GTDB lineage: Bacteria > Actinomycetota > Acidimicrobiia > Acidimicrobiales > Ilumatobacteraceae > UBA2093. The sequence goes on along the minus strand of JBIILS010000069.1, from coordinate 5,803 downwards.
ATGTTGGGTGCAAACCCACATGCTTCTAATGGCAGTTTGTGCACCGCACCAGATTTCCCTGGCCGCATGGAACGCATTCGCGAACGTGGCGGAAAAATTGTGGTGGTTGACCCGCGCCGTACGCGCACGGTGGAAGCGTCAGACGAATGGGTGTCAATACGCCCAGGCACTGATGGATTGTTCTTGGCTGCAATGGCCAACGTGATGTTTGCAGAGAACTTGGTGAAGATTGAACCACGCATCATGTCGATTCTGAATGGGCTTGAAGAGTTTGCTGCAGCGATTACTCCGTTTACTCCTGAAGCAGTTGCAGTTGCAACGGGTGTTCCTGCAGAGACCACAGTGAGACTCGCACGAGAACTTGCAGGCGCAAAGACTGCGGCTGTGTACGGACGCATCGGCGTGAACACAGTTGAATTCGGCACAACATGTGCATGGCTGATTGAAGCAATCAATGTTCTTACAGGCAATATCGACAAGCGCGGTGGCTCAATGTTCACAACACCTGCAACAGGTGGTGCAACAACGCGCGGACAAGGCGGCAAGGGCAAAGGTTTTGCAATGGGTCGCGGTCATAGTCGTGTCAGCAAAAGAGCAGAAGTATTGGGCGAATATCCCGTTGCTGCACTGGCCGAGGAAATCATTACTCCTGGCGAAAATCAGATTCGCGGCTTGGTCACCGTTGCAGGAAATCCTGTTTTGTCGACACCGCATTCAAAGCAGTTGGATGCAGCGTTAGCTGAACTTGAATTCATGGTGTCAATTGACATTTACGTCAATGAAACAACACGTCATGCGGATGTCATTCTTCCTGCGCCTTCGTCATTAGAGAAAGACCACTACGACGTTGGATTGTATTTGTATGCAGTTCGCAACGTTGCTAACTACAGCGAGCCCGTGTTGAAGCGTGACCCATCAACTCCAGACGAAGCAGACATTTTGCTGAAGATGGCCGGAATATTCCAGGGACTCGGTGCTGATTGTGATCCTGAAGCATTAGATGATCAATCAATAAATGCTGCGGTACTAGGTGCAGTTGCTAATTCATCGTCACCAATTTTTGGTCGTGATGCAGAAGAGATATTGAACGCGTTGAATGCAAAAGGCCGACGAGGAACTGCACGCAGTCTTGACCTGGTTATTCAAACAGGCCCGTACGGAGCAGCGTTTGGTGCAGTTCCGAATGGTTTGTCAATTGACATGTTGATTGAGAATCCGCACGGTGTGGACTTGGGTGCACTTGAGCCGCGACTGCCTGACATGTTGCGAACACCGAGTGGTCTTATTGAATTGTCACCACAAGTGTTCATTGATGACTTGCAACGCCTAGAAGCTTCAATTGCGTCTGTAAACGTTGATCAAATGTTGTTAGTGGGTCGTCGTGAATTGAAGTCAAACAATTCATGGATGCACAACATCAAAGTTCTCACTAAAGGTTCGCTTGCATGCACGGCGCAGATTCATCCAGACGATGCTGCACGTCTCGGAGTTATCACTGGCTCGCCTCTACGCATTGCAAGTCGAGTTGGCGAAATTGTTGTGCCCGCTGAAGTCACAGACTCAGTGCGTCCGGGTGTTGTCAGTGTTCCTCACGGATGGGGCCACGGGGTACCGGGAACTCAGATGGGTGTCGCTGCAGAAAAAGCTGGCGTGAACTCGAATATTCTCACCGATGATCAGCTATTGGATCCGTTGTCTGGCAACGCAATCCTTAGTGGTATCCCCGTGACGGTGGAATTGGTGCCCGCGTAGTCGGCTTTGTCCACAGGGCGCACCATGTTGTGCACAGAAACCTCACAGCGTCATCCCCTGAAAAATAGGCACTTTCCCCAGAAAGAATCGGAAATTCACACCCCTGTCCACTTCCAATCCACAGGGCAATGCCCGTAGGTTCAAGGGGTGGTCGGTGGCGGCGATTCACGGGCGGATGAGGGCTACATCACACGATGTGGCTCGGGGATCTTTTGGTCTCGGACCTTCTCGTGGGCGCCGCGACCGTACTGCAGCAAGGTTTTTCCCGAGGGTCGTTGACAGGGGGGTAATTACAGTGCTGTAATCTCACAACCACTTGTAGCAAAACTGCCTGTGGAGGGGTATCACCCACAACATCTAGTGGTGTGGGCTATTCTCCTCGAACCTCAACTTTCGAATACATACATACACAGGAGTAGCCATGTCACTTGCGCCAGATCGACTTTCTATTGGAATCGGCCGATTTTTCACCACACCGGGAGTACACCCGTATGACGAAGTGGCATGGGAAGTACGTGATTCACGTATCACCAACTGGCGTGACGGAACCGTTGCTTTCGAGCAATTGGGTGTCGAGTTCCCAATGGATTGGTCATTGAACTCAACCAACATCGTGACTCAGAAGTATTTCCGTGGAACACCAGGAACACCAGAGCGCGAGCACTCAGTTCGCCAAGTCATCGACCGCGTTGCAGACACCATCTCCACATGGGGAATCGAAGGCGGCTACTTCGCAGATCAAGAAGAAGCCGAAGCATTCCGTGCGGAGTTGAAGTTCATTCTTGTTACGCAGCGCGCAGCATTCAACAGCCCCGTCTGGTTCAACATCGGTGTGAAGGGCGTTCCTCAGCAGGCAAGCGCATGCTTCATCCTCGCTGTTGAAGACAAGATGTCAGCGATCCTTAACTGGTACCGCGAAGAAGGAACAATCTTCAAGGGTGGTTCTGGTTCAGGAATCAACTTGTCAAAGATTCGTTCAAGTGCAGAACACCTCGAAGGCGGCGGCACAGCATCTGGCCCAGTGTCATTCATGCGCGGAGCTGACGCTTCTGCCGGAACAATCAAGTCAGGTGGCAAGACTCGTCGCGCCGCAAAGATGGTTATCTTAAATGCTGACCACCCAGACGTTGAAGAGTTCATCTGGTGCAAAGTGAAAGAAGAGCGCAAGGCTCGTGTACTTCGTGATGCTGGTTTCGACATGGACCTTGACGGTGCCGATTCATTCAGCGTTCAGTACCAGAATGCAAACAACTCAGTACGCGTTACTGACGAGTTCATGCACGCAGTCAAAGAAGACCGCGACTGGAACTTCAATGCAGTTACAGACGGCACTCCAGTACGCACAATTCGTGCACGTGATCTGTGGCGCCAAATTGCAGAAGCTGCATGGGAATGTGCAGACCCTGGTCTTCAGTTCGACACCACAATCAACAAGTGGCACACAGCAACTGCAACAGGCCGTATCAACGGTTCAAACCCATGTTCTGAATACATGCACATCGACAACTCAGCATGCAACTTGTCATCGTTGAACTTGTTGAAGTTCCTTGATGACAATGACCGCTTTGATGTTGAGGCATACCGCCACGCAATCGAAGTCATGTTCACCGCTCAGGAAATCCTTGTCGGTCGCGCTGACTACCCAACAGAAATGATTGGCGAAAACAGCCGCAAGTTCCGTCAGCTTGGTCTTGGTTATGCAAACCTCGGCGCATTGCTCATGGCTCTTGGTATGGCTTACGACTCTGATGGCGGTCGTGCATGGGCAGCAGGTCTTACTTCACTCATGACTGGTCATGCGTATGCAACAAGTGCTCGCACGGCAAGCCGCATGGGGCCATTCTCTGGCTTTGCTGAGAACGAAAAGTACATGCTGAACGTATTGCGTATGCATCGTGATGCACACGGCGAAATCTTGAACATGTCAGATGTACAAGAAGATCTTCTGTATGCAGGTATGGAGTCATGGGAAGCAGCTGTTCGCGATGGCGAAGAGTACGGCGTTCGTAACTCACAAGCCACAGTGCTTGCACCAACCGGAACAATCGGCCTCATGATGGACTGCGACACCACTGGTGTTGAGCCTGACCTTGGTCTCGTGAAGTTCAAGAAGATGGTTGGCGGAGGCTCAATGAGCATCGTGAACCAAACCATTCCTCGTGCGCTTCGTCGCTTGGGTTACAACACCCAGCAAGTAGACGACATCGTTGCCTACATCGATGTGAACAAGTCCATCTTGGGCGCTCCACACATCGAGTCAAACCACCTCAGCGTGTTTGCGTGCTCAATGGGTGACAACACCATCCATTACGAAGGCCACGTACGCATGATGGGTGCTGTGCAGCCATTCTTGTCCGGTGCAATTTCAAAGACCGTCAACATGCCTGAAGAGGCAACAGTTGAAGACATTGAGAAACTGCACATGTTGTCATGGGAATTGGGCATCAAGGCTGTAGCTATCTACCGCGACAACTGCAAGGTGGGTCAGCCTCTTAGCACCGCAAAGAAAGATGATGACTCAACTGATGCTGAAAAAGCAGAAGCAGCCACCACCGTTATCGAGCGCGTTGTAGAAAAGATCGTTACTCAGCCAGTACGTCAGAAGTTGCCACGTTCACGTCGTGGTCGCACCTTCGAGTTCCGCGTTGCTGACTGTAAGGGTTTTGCAAACATCGGTGAATACGAAGACGGTCGCCCAGGCGAACTGTTCCTCACAGTGTCAAAGCAGGGTTCAACCTTGTCAGGCATCATGGATGCGTTTGCAAAGTCAATCTCGTATGGCCTTCAGTACGGCGTTCCAATGCGTGCATTCGTTGAAGCATTCACGAACATGCGCTTTGAACCAGCAGGTATGACAGATGATCCAGACATTCGTATGGCTTCATCAATCATGGACTACTTGTTCCGTCGCTTGGCGCTTGAATACATGACATACGACGAGCGTGCCGAACTTGGCATCTTCAGCCGTGATGAGCGCATTCAGCCAACACTTCCTGGTGTTGAAGAATCAGTTATCGAAACCACCAATGGCACTGAGCTTGCAACTGATCCAAAGTCAGTTCAATCAGTTTCAGAGTTGGTGACACAAATCGAGATGGGAATCGCTCCAACAGCGCCACTATCTGATCACTCAAATCCAAACGGAATTGCCCGTCATAGTGATGCACCAATGTGCATGATGTGTGGCGTACAGATGCAGCGCGCCGGTTCATGCCATGCGTGCCCATCATGTGGTTCCACCAGCGGTTGTAGCTGATTTCGCGCGGCGCATGCGTCGCTAGAACATTAAAAGGACCCCGGGCTTTTGCTCGGGGTCCTTTTGTATTCAGGTGTGAGCAACGGCTGGGGTGGGAGTCCGCCATCTGCCTTACTATTGACTCACTATGACTCGCAGCTTTGACACATCAAATACCAACGTCGTTACCACCCCTGACGGTCAGCGCGTTCACAAGTGGCATGCAGCCCAAAGCGAAGTTGTACGTGCTGACTTTTATGAAGTGCGCTCAGGTGTCTGGTGCTTGGTAGGAAATGGTTTGTCAAATCAAACGTTCATCGAAGCGCCAGAGGGAATCATTGCAGTTGACACCGGCGAGTCGATTGAAGAGATGCGCGAAGCATTGCGCAGACTGCGTGAATTTACTTCAGCGCCAATTGCTGCAGTTATCTACACGCACTTCCATTATGTAGAAGGCACCAAGGCAATTCTTGACGAAGGAAACCATGCATTGCCGTTGCCAATTTATGGGCATGAAAAACTGGCGTACAACAAAGAACGCACATTGGGTGAGATTTCGCCTGCGTATGCACGCGGCATTGTTGAACAGTTCGCGGTAGTCATGCCTTTGGAGGGTCCTGATGCAACAGTCAATGTTGGTCTTGGTTTCTTTTATAAGAACCCAGTACATGCTCCGTTTACGCCAGGACATATTCCTGTTACTGAAGCATTGGGAGAAAAAGGATCAATAACAGTTGCTGGCTTGCCGGTGCAGTACCTGCATTCGCCAAGCGATTCAGATGACTCGATCAACTTCTATTTCCCAACTATTGGTAC
>JBIILS010000068.1:0-6499 GCA_044232585.1 Ilumatobacteraceae bacterium | reverse complement strand
ACCACGGCTCCGGAATGTGACACAAGGTCAACGCGAACAACGTTGTCGAGCCGATCCCAATTGATGGCGGCTTTGTGTTCATTCGGTAACAGGTCGACTATCAACTTCTTCTTGACAGCAGCAGCTAGTGCATCAGTGATTGCTTCATTCCAGAATTTCGACATCGTGCCAAATGGTGCGAGGCGTGCGCCCATCTTTAATCGATAGTCGGGAATTTGGTCATCGGCACGTACAAGACCGAGCAAGCCAGATGGAACAATGATGCGCTTAGTAAATGCATTGCGCTGTGTCGCAGTGAGTGACGCAAGATCTAAGTGATCCCATACGACTCCGGTGTATCGCTGCCACGCGGGAAGACACGGTGAATCAACTAGTTGTACATTGCACGATTGTGCGCGTGTGAGGTGCGCCCCGCTAACACCAAGAAGTTTTTGGGTGCCGCCTTTTTCTTTTCGTAGTTGGACAACAATCTGTGCGCGACAGGTCTCTAGTTCGGCACCAAAAGCCCCCAACCGAGGGGTCCATGGGCGTGACGTGACACCGTCTTTGGCTTTTCCTTCAGATGGAGGGAGAAGTAGCACGAAATCTTGTGGCGCCATCTATGAGATTGTGTCACTTACTGCCTAGTATTGACATATGCGCGTACACGTAGACCCCGCCAAATGCCAAGGACATAACCGCTGTTATGCCTTAGCTCCCGAATTATTTGATGTTGACGATTACGGCAATGCCTTCGAACTGAATGATGGTGTTGTCCCTGCCGGCCTTGAAGACAAAGCACGCCTTGCGCTTGCTAACTGTCCTGAATTTGCAATTTCAATCGAGGAATAGACATGAGTGAAACTGTTTACGGTCCCGTCACTGATTGGGCGACAGACTTCGACCACGGTTCACCTGCATATGCAGCGAACCAGCACAAAATCTGGGATGACCTAAAGAACTCTGGTTGCCCAATTGCTCATACCGAGCGTTACGGCGGCACATGGTTGCCACTCACTCATGAGATGGTGCACTCAATTGCATATGACACAGATCATTTCTCAAGTGAAGGACCTGTTGTTGGTCAGTTAAAGCCAAGTGAAGTACCTGATCGCATCCGTGCACCTATTGGGCCTGTACCACCGATCTCTTCCGACCCTCCATTCCATAATGAGGCTCGTCGCTTGTTGCTTCCTGCATTCTCTCCAAAGATGATTGATCCTTGGCGTGACGAAGTCATCGAAATTTGCAACAAGCTCATCGATGACATGGGCGACGCAGACCACATCGATGCTGCATTGCAGTATTCACAGCACATTCCCGTAATGGTTATTGCGCGCATGCTTGGTTTACCAGTTGAAGATGGTGACAAGTTCCGCGGTTGGGTCAACCTTGTTCTTAGCGGCATTGGTGAAGAGCGCACAGAAGAGCGCATGCAGAAGTTCATGGAATTCAATGAATACCTTGCGTATCACGTGAATGACCACAAGGAGAACCCTCGCGAAGATCTCATTTCGTTCTTGTTGAACGCTGAAATCTTTGGTGAGAAGTTGTCGCTTGAGCACGCAGTAGGCACAGTCATTCTGTTGCTCATCGCAGGTATCGACACAACATGGAGCGGTATCGGCTCATCGTTGTGGCATCTTGCAACCAACTCAGTTGACCGTCGTCGTTTGGTAGAAAATCCAGACATGATTCCAACAGCTGTTGAAGAATTCCTTCGTGCATATGCGCCTGTCACCATGGCACGCGTTGTGAAAGAAGACATGGAGTTCCACGGTGTACAGATGAAGAAAGAAGATTGGGTTCTTCTTCCTTTCCCTGCCGCAAACCGTGACGACAAGCAATTTGCAAACGCACACGAAGTCGTAATCGATCGCGAAGAGAACCGCCATGCCGCTTTTGGTCTTGGTATTCATCGTTGCCTTGGTTCAAACCTTGCTCGTTTGGAAATGAATGTTGCAGTTGAAGTGTTCCTTCAGCGCTTCCCAGACTTCTCAGTCGATGCAAATGAAATGGTCACGTGGAGCACGGGTCAAGTACGAGGACCTCGTACTTTGCCATTCGTGGTCAACGCTCGCGCATAACAACGCATTCCTCGCACCGACACAGTCCGCTCGTAAGATGGCGGGACCATGTCAGATCAACTATTTAGCTCTTCAGGTAACAGCACGCCGCTGAACCCTGACCAACAAGAGGCTGTGTATCACCCAGGTGGTCCGCTACTTGTTGTTGCTGGTGCTGGCTCTGGCAAAACCCGTGTTCTCACGCAACGCATTGCTTGGTTGATTTCACAAGGCACGTCGCCGTACGCCATTTTGGCTATCACGTTTACCAATAAGGCTGCTGAAGAAATGCGACATCGTGTCGCTGACTTGGTGGGCCCTACTGCGCGGTCAATGTGGGTCACCACATTCCATAAAGCGTGTGTTCGTATGTTGCGCCAACATGCAGAACTCATTGGGTACCCGAAACAGTTCACTATTTATGATTCGCAAGATTCGAAGCGCCTTGTTGGGTATGTCATTCGCGACATGGGGCTCGATGCAAAAAAGTTTCCGGCCAATGCGGCCCAATCAAAAATCAGTTTGTGGAAGAACGAATTAATCACGCCTGCAGTTGCGTTTGATACCGCTGAACATATCTCGGCGCGGCGTAATGCCGAGATTTATCGTGAGTACCAAGCGCGTCTCATTCGTGCCGGCGCAATGGACTTTGACGACTTGTTGGTCAATGTTGTTCGTCTTTTTGAAGCACACCCCGAAGTGTTGCGTCAGTATCAGGAACGTTTCCAGCACATTCTCATTGACGAATATCAGGACACAAACCAGGCACAGAACCGCATTGTTCTGATGTTGGGTGCACTGCATCACAACGTATGTGTGGTGGGCGACAGTGACCAAAGCATTTACAAGTTCCGCGGTGCCGACCTTCGCAACATTGATCAGTTTGAAAGCGCATTCGGCGAAGCAACAGTTGTGGTGCTCGCGCAGAACTATCGCAGTACCCAAACAATTCTTACAGCCGCAAATGCGGTGATTTCGCAAAACGTTGGTCGACGTCCAAAAGATCTGTGGACTTCAGCCGGCGATGGTGAACGAATCGTTCGCTACTTTGCAGAAAACGAATATGACGAAGCCGCGTGGGTATCTTCTACTGCGCAAGACATTCACACGAAAGAGAAACGCGCATGGGGCGATATCGCCATCATGTATCGCACGAACGCCCAAAGCCGTGCCATTGAAGAATCGATGATGCGTTCGGGCATTCCGTACAAGGTTGTCGGTGGCACAAAGTTCTACGAACGACGTGAAGTGAAAGATGCAATTGCGTATTTGAAGGCTGGTGCGAACCCACTTGATGAAATCAGCATCAAGCGAGTGCTGAACGTGCCGAAGCGCGGCATTGGCGATACCAGCATCGGAAAGATTGACCTTTTTGCAACAGCTAACGGCATCTCTTTCATTGATGCAATGCGCCGTGCAAGTGAAGCAGGCGTCTCTGGTGGAGCAATCAAGGGGATCGCCATGTTTGTCACATTGGTTGACCAGATGAACGCAGCACTTGCAGACGGACCATCAGCGTTGTTGGAAGTGGCAATGAACAACAGCGGTTACATCACCGAACTTGAGCAAGAGGCCACAGTGGAAGCTGCCGGTCGCCTTGAAAACATCTCTGAGCTCATCGGTTCTGCTGCGGAATTCACTCAGGTAGAAGAGTTCCTTGAACAAGTTGCGCTTGTTGCAGACACAGACGACCTTGATGCCGAGAATCACATTGTGCTGATGACATTGCACTCAGCAAAAGGTCTTGAATATCCGGTTGTTTTCTTGGTTGGCTGTGAAGAAGGAATTTTCCCGCATAACCGTGCGTTACTAGACCCTGCAGAACTTGAAGAAGAGCGTCGTCTTGCATATGTAGGTCTTACTCGTGCGCGCGAACGTTTGTTGGTGTCACACGCGTGGCAACGCATGTTGTTCGGTCAGTCGCAGTACAACCCGCCATCTCGGTTCTTGGCTGAAGTTCCTGCCGAATTGTTTGACCGCCAGGGCAACGTTGATTCAGGCTCTGATCACGGGCGCGTCTTTGGTCGCACTTCTACTGATTGGAACGATGCAGAACTTCCGGCATACAAACGCCGCAACGATGACGACGATGATTCGTTTGGTCGCTCATACGGTCGTCGAGCCGAGCGCGCCGTGAAGCCCGCAGCAGAGCCTCGCAATACAGATCATCTAGTAGGGCTGAAGCCAGGTGATGATGTGATGCACTCCGTATTCGGCGAAGGTGTTGTCATCGAGATCAAAGGCACCGGAGACAAGACCGAGGTCACTGTCCGCTTCCGCGATAAGGGCACCAAACACTTGGCTCTTGCATGGGCCCCGCTGACAAAACTTTCGTGAAGTTCTTTTCTGAGGGCTACGAGTAGTAGAAATAGTGTCATGAAGGCAGCAATCCTTATCGAAAGTCTCACTGGCAACACGTGGAAGGCGGGCGAACTCATCGCAGCCAATCTGCAACAAGAGAACTGGTCAATTACCGGTATCTCTTCAATGAAAGATCCGAATCACGCATCAATTCAAGACGCTGACACTGTCATTGTTGGCACATGGGTTCACGGACTGTTTGTTGTTGGTCAGGCGCCATGGGCAATTGATCGTTTGCGTCATCTTCCAGCAATGGCCGGCAAGCAAGCAGTTGCATTTTGCACGTATGCATTGAACCCAGGAAAATCACTTGATGTCATGACGCGTGAATTAGAGATGCGCGGTGCAGAAGTTGTTGGTGGCCTTGCACTACAGCGTGGGCATCTGGCTGAGCATGCTGAGGAATTTGCTATTCGCCTCGTCGATTCAGTTCCCGCCAGATAATTACGGAACAGTGGTGGCGCTTGTCGTCAAGCCGCGCAAATCGATATACAAAGTCTTTTTGTTCTCAACAATTGGCCGCACTTCAGCCGGCGTCGCTAATTGATTCACCTGGATGGTGCGATTTTCGCAATCGGTGAAGGTGCTACTTCCTTGAACATGGGTCACTAGGCAGGTTGCGTCTCTGTCGGCAGGGAAGCCGTAGTACACCTGCCAGCCGACGGCCGGATCTGATCCCGTATGGTCAAGGACGATTGATCGCACACCGTCTGGGCTCTTCAAATCTGGCAATAGCAATGGTCCGTCGGCCGCTATGGCTTTTGCCATTGAGTCGACTTTGCCCACCTCAAAGACTCTGTTCCCGATTTCTGAGCCTGGTTCAGCCCGGTCGTTGATGACAGTCGCTACTAGCCACAAACCCGCAAAGAACAGGGCGAAGAATGCAATGCCTCCGAGAACGGGCACAACTGCACGAGCAAGGGGACTACGAGGACGGGGGAAAGCCATGTCCCTATTCTGGCGGGTTGGTACAGAAACCCTCGTACGGCGTAGGGTTTACCTTCTGTGAAGCGCCCGTATCGAGTAGTAGTTGCCAAGCCAGGCCTGGACGGCCATGACCGAGGAGCAAAGGTCATTACCCGTGCTCTTCGTGACCATGGTTTCGAGGTCATTTACACCGGTCTGCATCAGACCCCCGAGCAAATTGCAGAGACTGCAATGCAGGAAGATGCCGACGCCGTAGGGCTGTCGCTTCTGTCGGGTGCGCACCTCACGCTCTTTCCACGCACCGTTGAAGAACTAAAGAATCGCGACTTGGCCGACATTCTCATCTTCGGTGGTGGCGTTATCCCCGATGCTGATGCGCGCGCACTTCGCGAGCAAGGCGTTGGAAATATTTTTGGCCCCGGTTCATCACTCAAAGTGATTTGCCAATGGCTTGAAGAAGAACTCGACAATAGGGAGTAACTCATGGACCTTTTCGAATATCAGGGCAAGCAGTATTTTGCGCGCTACGACATTCCCGTATCAAAAGGTGACGTTGCAGTCACTGTTGATCAAGCAGTCGCCGCTGCAGATGCAGCTGGATACCCAGTAGTTGTAAAGGCTCAGGTACAAGTGGGCGGCCGCGGTAAAGCAGGCGGCATCAAGTTGGCCAATAACGCCGACGAAGTTCGCACACATGCCGGAAACATCTTGGGCATGGACATCAAGGGCCATGTAGTCAAGCGTGTCTGGGTTGAGAATGCTTCAGACATCGCAGAGGAGTACTACGCATCATTCACTCTTGATCGTGGTGCAAAGAAGCACCTTCTTATGTTGAGCCGCGAAGGTGGAGTAGAGATTGAAGAAGTAGCTGAGAAGAACCCAGCAGCAATTCTGATGTTGCACATTGACCCTGTTGACGGTTTGTCTGCAGCAGCTGCAAAGAAAGCCGCAGTTGACGCAAAGATTCCTGAAGCAGCACAACAAGGTGTCGCAGACATTTTGGTGAAGTTGTACCGCTGCTTCGTTGAAGGCGATTGCGATCTTGCTGAAATTAACCCACTTATCTTGAAGCCAACAGGCGAAGTACATGCACTTGATGCAAAAGTAAGCCTTGATGAGAACGCTGAATTCCGTCACCCTGAATGGGCTGAATTTCAAGCAACTGT